>NZ_JANRKL010000234.1:0-12667 GCF_033763495.1 Haliscomenobacter sp.
TCATCTCTTAAGTTCTTGTACCATGGCAATGACATTTCGTCCCGTTTTGGAGCGCGCTGATAAAAGACCCATTCTGATTGCAGGGCCTTGTAGCGCAGAAACCGAAGAGCAAGTTCTACAAACTGCTCGTGAACTGGCCAGTGATGGCATGATCGACCTGTTCCGCGCAGGAATCTGGAAACCACGTACCCGCCCGGGAGAATTCGAAGGGGTAGGTGCACCTGGTCTCGCCTGGCTGAAAAAAGTCAAAGAAGAAACCGGCCTGAAGGTTACTACGGAAGTAGGCAACCGTGAGCACGTTTTTGAAGCCCTGAAAGCAGGTGTAGACGTACTCTGGATTGGCGCCCGTACTACGGTTAACCCTTTTTCCATCCAGGAGGTAGCTGACGCACTGAAAGGTGTGGACATCCCGGTAATCGTCAAAAACCCGGTTAACCCCGACCTCAAATTGTGGATGGGTGGCATCGAGCGCATTTACAAAGCGGGTATTACCCGTCTTGCAGCCATTCACCGTGGCTTTTCTTTCCACGGCGAAACCATGTACCGTAACGTGCCCCACTGGCAGATTGCCATCGATTTGCGTCGGAATTTCCCCGATATCCAGATCATTTGTGACAACAGCCACATCTGTGGTCGTCGCGATACCTTGCAGGAGGTGGCTCAAAAGGCAATGGACCTGAACTTCGATGGCATCATGACCGAAGTACACCCTACGCCCGACCAGGCCTGGAGTGATGCTGCGCAGCAAATTACGCCTGCACAGTACAAGGTAATGATCGAATCCATGACTTTCCCACAGCCGAATACCAACGACCCGATCTTCGTACAGCACATGAACGACCTGCGCCATGAGATCGACGAGATCGACGAAAACTTGATCAACTTGTTGGGCCGCCGGATGAAAATTGCCGAAAAAATCGGGGAATACAAGAAGGAAAACAACATCGCTGTTCTACAAACCAGTCGCTGGAATGAAATCCTTGGCAAGGCTGTGAAGCAAGGTGCGAAGAAAGGTTTGAGCGAAGAATTCGTAACCGTGGTATTGAAAGCCATCCACGACGAATCTATCAACCACCAAATCCGCATCATGCATGGTGAGGAAGCAGTGAAATAATTGGTCTGCTGACCTTTAAAAAATAAGAGGGAGCTTCGGAAGAGGCTCCCTTTTGTTTTTTTTACTTGACAAATTGGATTTTGTTCGGTATTTTTGAGTGTTCGGATTTTAAAGACAAAAAAATATGACCTCGATTCAAATTGCTCAAGAACGGCGGATCATTGATCCTATTTTGGAACGACTACATGAATTAAAATTAGTAAACCTGCAATTTGCTTACCAAAAAGCCCCTGCTGATGCTGGCATTGACGGGCTAATCACCATTGGCGATGTTGAATATCCACTTGAAATAAAAGGACAAGTGCAAATGTCTATGCTACCCAAACTCTTGGAACAAAAAAAAGCTTACCCTAAGCTAATCCTGGCAGCGCAAGAAATTCCAGAGAAGGTAAAAATCGCACTAAAGGAACAACAATTTAACTACGTAGATGCCAGTGGCAACCTTTTTTTGAATGACTTACCTCGTTTATATCTTTTCAATGAAAGTAAAAACAAAAAACAAGTCCCGCTGAAAAATAAAGACCTTGCTTTTACCAAAAAAGGATTAATTGTCGTGTTTCATTTGCTGAGCAACCCTGAGTTGATAAATGAGCCGCAACGAACCATTCAACAAGTCAGCACCACCAGTCTTGATACTGTCAATAAGGTATTTGCAAGTTTGAAAGCTCAAGGTTTTATTCGAAAAAAGAATGAAAAAGAATTCCGTTTGGATCAAAAACGCAATTTATTCCTCAAGTGGATTGATGCCTACGAACAGCGTTTGAAGCCATCTCTTTTTGTGGGCAGGTACCGCTTTCAAACAATCGAAAAAGAACGCGCCTGGGATCAAATCGAATTGAAAGAAGCTTCTTTTTGGGGCGGCGAACCAGGGTCAGACTTACTTACGAACTACTTACAACCTGCTGTTTTTCAATTGTATTCTACTGAAACAAAAATGGATTTGATGAAAAATTATCGTTTTATCCCCGATCCTAAAGGGAATATTTATGTACATGTGCCCTTTGGGGAAAATCTGGTGACGGTGAAACGGACTAATCCCTTGTTGGTGTATGCGGATTTGGTGAATAGCGCCAGTTATCGCAATCTCGAAGTAGCTCAAAAAGTTGATGAATTATATGTCCAGAAAATTCTCGAATAAACAAGTTGAAGCCATTTGTATTGCGGTTAAACAAGCTTGCGACGAAGCTGGTACTGAAGCTTTCCTTATTGGAGCACAAGCCAGAGACCTTTGGTTGTATCCCAAAACCTCGTCAAGGGTAACCAAAGATATAGATTGGGTAATTGGTGCACGTGATAACGATACATATCAGAAAGTGCATGATTTTTTGGTACAAAAAGCTGGCTTCCAAATAACAAACTCCAACCCATTCAAGTTGATTGATTCAAATGGAATCCAGTTAGATTTATTACCAATGGCTAGTGAGGAGCTGGCTCATTTTGTAGGGTTGCGGGAAATCCTTGAGTTTGGTTCTGAAAAAATATCAGTCAATGATCAAGACTTTCGAGTGGCTACCTTGCCATCTATAGTTTTACTCAAGCTAGTTGCCTGGGATAACCTTCCGGAGTACCGAACTAAAGATTTAGAAGACATTTATTTGCTTTTACAAGAACATTTTGATGCTGAGCCAGATAAAATTTATGAGAATCATTTAGACTTGTTTGATCTTTTTGATCAAGATCAATTACAGCTTTTGGGGGCACGTGTACTTGGTCGTGAGATTAGTGAAATTTTAAAATCTTCTCCTTCTATAATGAACCAGCTTTTGGAAATTCTTTCCCAAAAAGAAAAAATGGCGCAAATCATAATCAGAAAAACGGATGAGACCGAGGATAGCAACATAATTGGGTTGCTAAATGAACTTGAAAGAGGGATACGAGAACAATTAGCATAAAATGTCCGTGTAGCATTAAAATTGCTACACGGACAAATGCTCACCCGGCCCACATCACCCGCCACAAAATCCTCGGATGAAACAACGACGTCGGCGCTTTCAACAAACTCATTACCCGCAAAAAGGCGTCACATACCACCGGATCTTTCAGTGTGGCCCGATGCACCCGGGAGATGTATTTGTTGATAAAATCTACTCCAGCAGGTTTGGGACCCTCGGTTGCCGGGTAGCGAAAATCTTCCCCTACCGCCATTTGCCAGGGGATGTCGATTATTTTGGCAATGCGGGCAAAAAAGGCAAGTGCCAGTTTTTCATCCGCAATATTTTCACCCAACAGTTTATCAAGTTCTATCGCTTGCATAGAAGCTGAAGTCATGCCTTGGCCATAGGTAGGATTAAAACTGCAAACCGCGTCACCCAGAACCAGGTAGCCTAGCGGAAATCGTTGAAGTTTTTCATAATGACGGCGCAAACTATGTGGAAATTTATACGTCATGATGTCGCTCAGTGGCTCACTTTTGCTCACGATATCGTAGTATTCCTGCATGGGCAATTTGCGAAGGAAATCCATAAAAGCAGCTTCGTCATTCCCTGCATTGGCTCCATGCCATCCCCCCACAGTCATGATCCAACGGTCCTCTTCGATGGGAAACATTCCAGCAAAGTGCATTTCCTGGGGTGCTTGGGGAGTGTACAACATCCAATTGCTGCTGCGGGGGTCATTAAGGTCGCGTTTGTATACCCGGGTTGCATAACTTACATTGACCTTTACTTCACTGGTTTCGGGCGCATCAAAGCCCAAATCGCGTAACCATTGCGCGCTACGTGATCCTCGCCCAGTAACATCTACCACTAAATCTGCATGCAAATCCATGGATTTGCCCAATTCAGCGAATTCAATGTGCACTCCTTTTACCCATTGCTGGTCATCCGAAGCAATCAGGCTTTTAACCGCAGTATTGTCCATCAACTCAATATTCGGCATCGCGAGTACCCGTTCACGAACCAGGTGCTCCAACAGGGGCCTGCTCATGGTGGCACCGATTAAATTCATGTCAAATCGCTGCCGGTACCCTCCATAAGTATACCAAACCATGTCTTTGGCAAAATCACAAACATTGGCACCATGAGCTGCCAGTGCGTCTTGCAAATCGGGGAAATACTGCAACATGACATTCAATCCCCCAGGCAACAAACCGTGCAGATGTCGTGTATGTGCTTGACCCTTGCGGGTGCAAGGTTGGCGTTCCACTTTATCTTTTTCGATGATGGTGACCCTTTCGAAGTGATTGCTCAAAGCACGGGCGGTCATCAAGCCGCCGATGCTGGCGCCGAGTACAATAGCTTGTCCGCGTTGAGGGTTTTTGCTGGTGTTTTTCATGGCTGTGGTATTCAGGTTTTAGGTTAAAAATTGAATACCACAAAGTTAGGAAGGAGAAAAAGGGAGCACAATCCTCCCAAAAGAGGAAATTAACTCCTCCAAAAAGGGGATTTTTCAGAAAAACAAGCAGCATCAGAGGCCATAGCGCCGCACCAACCAGATCGTGGGGACGGAAATGATCCGCGTCAAAGTCCAGGGCAGGCGTCTCCACCAGGGAAGGTGGCGGTCGTACACCATATTGAATTCCAAGTGGGCTTCGGCACCACGCAAACGTTTGAAATGGGACGCCCCGGAACTCATGTTGAGCAGCATACCCCGCTTTTCTGCCTCCAACATGGTTTCCATGGTTAGTAAGCGGTACAAACCTTCTTTTTGAGGGTAGCTACGGTCATACCCAATCAAGGGGTTGATCATGACACCATCCAGGATAAAATATCCGGTGAACGCTACAATTTGGGATTCATGCCACAGCACTTTAAGTTGAATGAGTCCACCCTGGGTCAGGTTTTTCAAATATTCCAGGGTGTATTGGGGATTCAAGCGGGCGTATTTTTCCAAATACAGCTGATTGTACAGGTCCAATATCCGTACAAGCTGCTCCTCATCCGGGTTTTCAAGAGAAGTCCAGCGCAAGTGTTTTTGTTTGGCAGCAAGGCGGGAATCAATATCCAATGCCCGTTTGCGGCGGTGGGCTCCCCCTGGTGCATCCAACAAGTAAACCTGGCGGCTGAATACCACTTTGAAGCCATTACTTTTCAATTCAGCGAACCACTCCGGGTACACCTGAGGACAAATGGAACGGTATACAATGGCCCGATCAGGAAATTGTTTTTGTAAAAAATGGCTCAAGTCCAATATAGGATAATCTGGTTTTTGAGGATACAGATTGGTAGAAAACAATAGGTTATCAACCAACACCACCTGATCAAATTTTGCCCAACGGCAAATTTTTCCCAATACATCAAATATCCAGTTGGCCAGCACATTGAGCCAACGCAGTTTCCCCAGTTCCAGGGCCGTTTCATACCGGCCATAGTCTACGTATTGACCATAAGGGGAGGCGACATAGGATTCTTCAGGATGTGCAGTTTGGGTTTGAGGAAGTGCTAACCCCAGGATTCGTGTTGGAGTTTTAAGCAATTCAATATCAACGTGTACATTGTTGATCAGCTGTGCCGAAGTTTGTTCCAACAAGGGCAAGTACAAAGCCTTGACTAATTCCTGGTTTTCGCTTGGGTACACTGCCAATGCAGCGGCGATTTGTGCTACTTTGATCAATTCAACCCCACTTTCCGATTCAAGCCCGCTCACCCAACCACTTTTTAGCTTTCTGCTCTGGTTTCAGATTAAACTTGGCAATGGTATTGTCTCGAATGTAAGCCACAGCTTCTGCGATGTCATCCGTAGCCAAAAACAAATTGAGGTCTTCGGGACTAATGGCACCACAATCTTTCATAGCTTGGATGTGCTCCAGCACCGCTTTATGGTAATTTATGTCAAAAATGACGATGGGGAAATTGTGGATTTTCTGCGTTTGGATCAAAGTAATGGTTTCAAAAAACTCATCCAGAGTGCCAAAGCCGCCTGGCATAATGACGAAGGCGTAAGAATATTTGATGAGCAGGGTTTTGCGCACAAAGAAGTAACGAATGGTCACCCATTTGTCCAGATAGGGGTTATGGCTTTGTTCCATCGGCAAACGGATGTTGCAGCCTACACTGCGCCCGCCCACATCCTTGGCGCCTCGATTGGCAGCTTCCATGATGCCAGGACCTCCGCCAGTCATGATGGTAAAGCCCAGTTTGGCAAGTTCCCCCGACAAGGCCCGGGTTGCTTGATAATCTTCGGTTTCTTCTCCAAAGCGAGCCGAACCAAATACGGTGATACAGGGGCCTACAAAATGCAAGGCTCGAAAACCCCGAATGAATTCCCAAAATACTTTCAGGGTGAACTTGAATTCATCCCATCGTGAACGAGGGCCTTCTAAAAACTGAATTTCTGTATTAGGCATTTGGAATAGTTTCTAAGGTTTGAGCCGCCAAACTTGACATTTCTGAACTAAAAGTAAAGCAAAGAAAACAAATTACTGGGGAAAAAAGAGGGCTAAAAGGTGAATTCCACCTCTTAGCCCAACTAATGCTTGCAACAGTGATAATATGAAAGAACGAGAAACTAATGACTAGTTATTACCCCCTTCTCCAATGGAAGAGTTAGCCGCCGCACGAGGTACCGTTGTGGTAGTTGTGCTGATCCCGCTGCGGTTAAGGGTATTTACACCAGGGGTGTTTGAGCTTGCATCCATCATCAGCGGCATTTGTTTGCCATCGGTAATGACGATCTTGGCATTAGGTGATTTGGCCAACTCCAGGAATGCTTCGATCGCTTTGAATTGTAATACCTCCTGGGTAAGCCCCTGGCTGATGATGTTTTGGGCATCGCGTACACCCTGGGCTTGGATGCGTTTACGTTCTGCTTCGCGTTGTTCTTGCTGAAGGACAAATTCCATTCTTTGAGCGCCTTGCTCTGCTTCTAATTTTTCTTCGATCGCGCGGGCTAAACTCTTGGGCAGTTGGATGCTTTTCAGAAGTACCGCTTCTACTTCGATACCCTTTTCATCAAGGGTTTTGTCCATCAGGATGCGGATTTGCTCTTCAATCTGGGCGCGTTCACCAGTATGCATGTCTTTGGCAAAAAAGCGGGAACTGATATCGGCTACAGCTGAACGGAATACTGGTAAAATCAGGTTTCGCTCATATTCCGGGCCAATCTGGCGTAACATTTCCGCTGCTTTTCCACCTTGTACGTTGTATAAAATCGACACTTCTGACTGGATCGTAAGCCCCTCTTTGGAAGGGATGTTCAAGGATACTTCCAGGTTCACGGTTTGGGTAGGTACTTTGATGACGGTTGTTACAAAGGGGTTGAAGAAGCGGACACCATCTTTGATGGGGCGATCGTTGTATTTTCCTAAAGTCCGCCGCACACCTACTTCACCTTGTCGAACCACTGTACAGCTGGTAGCGAAGCTCAGTACTACCAGAAAGATCAGGATTTGATTGATGTACTTTGTCATGTCAGAAAGATTTTAATAGTAAAACTATTATTTTATCATGTTTTACTATTAAATCTAAGTCCAGCAGACATTGTTCACTGCTTCTTAAATTTTTTTTTACAATTTTTTAAAATGCCCGATCCAGCAGCCCGTGTGCCAACGCTTCCAGCGCAGCTCGGTTTTGGGGAGGCACACTCAAGGCTTGTAGATGTTCAAATGCCAGGTCCTGGAATTCCTGCTTGCGTTGTTGGGCTAAGTTTTGGACATCCAATTGCTGGAGCAAGCTTTTGACTTGTGCTATTTTTGCAGCTGCGTCCACCGTGGGCGTGTTCATCCAGCTCTCCAATTTTTGACGATCGGAAACAGAACCTATTTCCAGTGCTTTTAGGATCAGATAGGTTTTTTTATTCTGCACGATATCTCCTCCGATTTGTTTGCCCACCGCTTCAGCGTCGCCGAAGGCGTCCAGAATATCATCCTGCAACTGAAAAGCGATCCCTACATTCCGCCCAAATTCGTACATGTGCTTTACATCTGCTTCACTTGCTCCCGCTGCCAGACCGGCCATTTCCAAAGCCCCGGCAATCAAAACCGAAGTTTTGAGCTCAATCATCCGAAGGTACTCGGGAATGCCCACATCTTGACGGGTTTCAAAATCCATGTCCATTTGTTGGCCTTCACACACTTCACGGGCAACCCGGTTGAAAACCCTCACTATCTCGGCAATCCGGCTTGGAGCATTCAGTTTCAGCAAATAGTCATAAGCATAAATAAGCATCACGTCTCCCGAAAGGATGGCCGTATTCAGGTTCCATTTGGTATGCACCGTAGGTTGTCCTCGCCTCAGGGGAGCTGCATCCATGATGTCGTCGTGGACAAGGGAGAAGTTGTGGAAAATCTCGATGGCGTAGGCCAGGGGAAGGGCTTCTGTGTAATTGGGATTAAACAGTTCATACCCCATCAGGGCCAAAATAGGCCGCAGGCGTTTCCCCCCCAATTCCATGATGTAGTTGGCGGGGGTGTACAGCGCTGTTGGTTCCCCTTCAAAAGGATGTTGCGCACGGTAAGCCTCAAAGGCATTGTAATAGGATTCAATCATTGTGTTTCTTTTGCAGTCAGCCATCAGCAGTCAGCTTTCAGCACAGCGCCCTCCCTGATAAATGGCTGACGGTTTATAGCTGATTGCTCATAGCTGATTGCTGATAACTAATTTGACCTTATCTTTGTTCTCGAATAGCAAAATGAAGTCTGCAAAGATGCAAAATACCTACGATCTCATCATCATTGGAGGTGGTCCTACTGGAATTAACTGCGGAATTGCCGCTACGGAAGCGGGGCTCAGTCATTTGATTTTGGAAAAAGGAGTACTGGTCAATTCCTTATACCATTTTCCAGCCAATATGACTTTTTTTTCTACCTCCAAACTCCTTGAAATCGGCAACACCCCTTTCATCTCACACAGCGACAAGCCCACCCGCCGCGAAGCCCTGGAGTATTACCGTCGCCTGGTGGAAAAGTACCAGCTCAATATGCGGTATTATGAGGAAGTGTTGTCCATGCAGCGCAATGAAGAACTCCTCTACCACATCCAAACCAGCAAGGGTGATTATTATGCCAATAGTGTGGTGGTCGCTACAGGTTTTTATGACACACCAAAAATGTTGAATGTGCCTGGAGAAGACTTGCCCAAAGTCAAACATTATTTTGATGATCCACACCCCTATGTTGGGCAAAAATTATTGGTCATTGGCGCTCGAAACTCAGCTTGTGATGTCGCGCTCGAAACCTATTACAAAGGCGCCCAGGTCACCATGGCCATCCGGGGCGAGGCGATCCACGACAAAGTAAAGTACTGGATTTTGCCAAACATCGAAAACCGCATCAAGGAGGGCTCCATCAAAGCTTATTTCAATACGGAAGTTATGGAGATACGGCCCCACGAAGTGGTGTTAAAAGGGCCTGAGGGCGAGTTTACGATTGAAAACGATTTTGTGCTGGCCATGACGGGCTACCAACCCAATTATCCTTTTCTCCAAAAATTGGGTATCGCGATTGAGCCGGAGGGCGATTGTTTGCCCGTACACAATCCGGATACCCTGGAAACCAATTTACCGAATGTTTACCTGGCTGGGGTGGTTTGTGCTGGGGCCCGGATCAATAAGTTGTTCATTGAAAATACGCGGGATCATGCGGAGCTGATTGCGCAAAGGGTGAAGGAGAAAATAGTGGAGGTTTGAAGTGATTAGTTTGTTGAATATAAGGAAGGTTGAATGGTCAAGCAAACAGCAGCCTACTTCAACTTTCCTACATTCGTAACTCGCCTTTCACTTCAAAATTCAAAAATCATGTATTCTGAACTCTTCACTCAGATAAAGTATTTTTTGAATGAAGAGTTCAGAATACATGATTTTTGAGTTTTGAAGTCAGCCCCACCCACCTTTTGCAACCTCCCCCACCCTCTCCTTGTCTAACCCTCACAAATAGGGGTTTAGTAAGCATTTTGAGGGGGTGATCACCCGATGTTGAGAAGGATCATCCCCGTTTTCCCGTCCAAGTATAAACCCAAACCCACCATTCATCAATTTGCTTTTTACAAAAGTCTTCCGATTTTGTAGGTTTGATTAAGGGTTAATGCCTATGAAAGCTTTTGTAAGAAACACCTGTTTGTGGATTTTTCTCCTGATGTGCTCTAGCTTGCTCGCACAAAAGGATTTCCATTTTGAAAATTTCAATACCCGCAACGGGCTTTCCCACAATGAAGTGCGGGCCGTTTTGCGCGACAAACGTGGCTTTTTATGGGTAGGTACCGCCAATGGTTTGAACCGTTTTGACGGACACGAGTTCAAGATTTATCTGCCAAATGCCAAAGGTAAAAATGCACTTCAGGGAGCCTCCATCACCGGCTTGGGTGAAGACCTACAAGGGCGAATCTGGGTCACCAACAACAAGGGCATTGACATTTACAATCCGCTCTCCGGCGATTTTTCCCCACTCCCTCTTGACGATGAAACATCCGTTGATCACAGTTTTAGGATGGGTTGTTACATCAACTTTGACCATGAAGGCCGAGCAGTTATTACTTCGGGACACCACAAAATCCTTATCGTTGAGCCCAATGGCAAACAACGTATCATCATCACCCCTGATGTACCAGTGGAAGATCGGCCCATCATGTTCCGTGCCCAAAAAGGCAACAAAGTATACATCACCACGCTCAAATCACGAAACGAACTATGGCTGAGTAGTGACTTTGGTTTGTTTAGCCTCCGCCTAAAGGACGATCATTTTACGCATTATCCACTCAAGGATTGCACTTGGAATTTTGGGCCAGGAGCGATTTTTTATCAAAAAGAAAAAGAACGGGTGTGGATGACTGCCTTTGGCAGCGGGTTTTATTACCTCGATGTAAAAACGGGTAAGTGGGGTCAGTTGCCCCCCAAAGAAGTGCCCATCCAGGATTACATTTCCGCCGGACAAAGTATGGCCCGTTTTGGTACCGACTACCTGTTTTTAAATACCCCCGGTTTGTATAATTTAAAAACGGGTTCTTTTTTTGTGGCCAAACACATTCCTGATGATCCTTACTCTTTTCCAACGGGTACGGCCCTTTGCGCCTATACGGATCGAGATGGCATTTTGTGGATAGGAACTACCGCTGGCCTGGTCAAACTTGATCCCCGCTTACAAGGTTTTAAACATGCATTTTTAGAGGCGCACCCTGTATACGATTACGACAATTCAGTATTTGATGTGTTTTTTGAACCGAAAGTCCAGAAATATTACGCCTCTTCTTTTTATTGTGGTGGAGTTTATGCCTATGATCCGGTTAAAAAAACCTCGGAAGACATTACCACCAATTTGCCCAAACGCTTGGCAGGCACCTGTAAAATTTTACGTGACAGCAAAGGTAAGACCTGGATTACCGCCAATGGAACCCTCTACGAAGCTGACTTTGTGAATCACCGTTTTACCCCGGCGCGCAGTGCTCCCCCTCCCAAAGGGGTATGGCTGGAGTCCGTAGTGCCCGATATGGAAGAAGACGCCGATGGAAACATCTGGCTGGCCAAATGGGGAGTTGGACTGTTGTTTTACGACCACAAGGAGAACCTCCTCAGCTACCTGGAAGCTGAACATTACCCCGACAAACCCAACAAAGCGTACATGCTCTGTGCTGATCGAGCCAAACAACACATCTGGCTTTGTACCATGGGAGATGGTCTTTGGGATTACGACATCAAAACCAGAAAGGCCAAACAGATACTTGAGCTAAAGAATAAGGACGGCACCCCTTTTAGTGTACAAGACGCGACTGGGATCGAGAGCGATTTTGAAGGCAAAATCTGGGTGTCTACCCGCCAGGGCCTGGCAGCAATCAACCCCAATGGAAAACCTGTAATCCTTACTGAGGTAAATGGCCTGGTCAATTCCCAAATCGAGGGCTTGGGAAAGGACAAACAAGGTCGCCTGTGGCTGGCTACTGCCAGTGGCATTTCCATGGTTGATCCCCGTACCCTGGAGGTCCGCAATTTTGACGAAAGGCATGGTTTAAAACAGGACGCTACCTTGGACGCTTTTTCCCTGCTGCCAAATGGTATCATGTGTTCTGGGACCAAGCGAGGTTTCATCTATTTCCACCCCGATTCGGTACTGCGTAAAATTTCAGCTTTAAGGCCCATCATTACTGATTTCAGATTAGAAGGCCGAAGCTGGAAGGAAGCAGGGCAAATTGGCAATTGGCAGGAAGGAATTGTCCTGAAACCCAATCAAAACATCTTTAGCATTGCCTTTGCTGCTCCCAGTTACACTCTTCCCGAAAATACTTACTTCAGTTATTACCTGGAAAATCTGGATAAAACCTGGTCTGAACCTGTACAAAACAAAGTGGCTACCTTTTCCAATTTGCCACCGGGCAAATACAAATTTTGTCTAAAAGCAAGGAATACCGACGGCATCTGGAGCAAACACATTACGACTTTGGACATTGTAATCAAACCTCCGTTTTGGCGTACCCCCTGGTTTATTGCCCTGATTAACCTGGCCATTGGAGGCCTCATTTATGCTGCCTACCGCATGCGCACCTGGCAGATCCGGAAAGAAGAACGTATGAAAGCAGAATTCAACAAAAGACTGGCCGAGGTGGAAATGGCCGCCCTGCGCTCACAGATGAACCCCCATTTTTTATTCAATTGCCTCAATTCGATCAATCGTTTCATTCAACGCAATGAACC
>NZ_JANRKL010000235.1:0-13216 GCF_033763495.1 Haliscomenobacter sp.
ACACAAACCTTCTAAAGGTGTATCCATGCGTAAACTATTGGGCGAATTCGAATGCAAGATCGACGAAAAAGGTCGAATGCGTTTGCCCAGCGGGTTGATCAGTCAACTCGGTGAGCGCGAAGCCTACACCTTTGTGATGAACCGGGGCTTTGAGAAATGTCTCATGTTGTATCCCCGGGAAGTATGGGATAAAATCACCGAAGAAATTGACCAGCTGAATTATTACGATCAGGAAAGCCGGGCCTTTCAACGCTATTTCTACCGAGGTGCTCAAGAACTGACCATGGATGACAATATGCGCATCCTGCTCAACAAACGTCTTCTGGAATACGCGAGTATCGAAAAAGAAGTCATTCTAATGGCTTACAACGATAGGGTAGAGGTCTGGTCAAAAGAGCGTTACGATGAGATGTTGGACGAAGAACCAGCCGATTTTTCTGGCCTTGCCCAACGCGTGATGAGCCCAAGATAGGGTGTGAGTGTGGAAGTGTGGGTGTGATGGTGTGGGTGTGATGGAGTCCTGATTTGAAAAGCTTACGCACCCCACGGATTCATCCGTGGGAGCGCATATACAAAAACAGCCCATGACTTTAGTCGTGGGAGAGAGCATATGGAGTACCACAATCCAGTCTTAGCAACCGAAGCCATCGAGGCCCTAAACCTTCAATCGTCCGGCACCTATGTCGATGCAACTTTTGGGGGTGGCGGGCACGCTCGCTTGATTTTGCAAGCACTCGGAGAAAAAGGCCGCCTGATTGGATTTGACCAGGATGAAGACGCACAACGCAATACCTTGGACGACCCAAGATTCACGTTTGTGCCCCACAATTTCCGCTTCTTGCGCCGCTTCTTACGTTTGCATGGAGCGGATCAAGTAGATGGAATCCTGGCTGATTTGGGGGTGTCCTCCCATCAATTGAACGAAGCCGAACGAGGCTTTTCTTTTCGTTTTGACACCCAACTGGACATGCGCATGAACCAGCAAGGGGAGCGCAGCGCCGCAGATGTGCTGGCCACTTATACCGAAGCCGAATTGCAAAACATGTTTGGCACTTTAGGTGAAGTGCGCAACGCACGCACCCTGGCCCAAGCCATCGTACGCGAACGCCAGGTGCGCCCGCTGCGCAGCATTGGTGACCTTTTGGCGCTCCTGGATCCCCTGGTACGGGGGCAACGCAATCGTTACCTTGCTCAGGTTTTTCAAGCCCTGCGCATGGAGGTGAATGACGAGGTAGGTGCCTTGCGTGATTTTTTGGAGCAATCGCTCCAGGTACTTAAACCCGGAGGCCGATTGGTGGTCATTGCCTATCACTCCATCGAAGACCGGATGGTGAAAAATTGCATCAAAACGGGCAATGTCGATGGACAAATGGAACAAGATTTTTATGGCAACATTGCCCGACCTTTTGAGGTGCTGAGTAAAAAAGCCATCTTGCCTTCCGAGGCAGAAATAAAAGAAAACCCGCGCTCACGTAGCGCAAAAATGCGGGTAGCCGCAAAAATCGAATAAAATGGCAAAAAAATCAGGCATCGGACAATACTTTGAGCTTGGCTTCCTCACCTCGGAACTCATCCTCAAAAACCTGTCTTTTGTCTTGTTTTTGGGCTTTTTGGCAGTAATCTACATTGCCAATTCCCGCTTTGCTGAAAAAAACGTACGCCAGATCCAGCACTTGCAACGCGAATTGCGCGAACTGCGTTGGCAATACATGACCCTGGAATCAGAAAACATGTACAACAGCCGCCAGTCCGAGTTGGCAGAGCAATTGAAGGACGAGCATTTTGAAGCATTTGGGACGCAGCCCAAACGCATAGTAGTACAAGACAAAAACGATTATTAATCTTTGATTGTTGGGCGTCGCTTCCCACAATCAACAAAACAAAATGATGGAAATCAAGAACGAAATTCTTTATCGGATTTACTTCTTGTTGTTCGGTATTTTCATACCGGCAGCCGTCATTATGGTATACCGCACCATCGTTATCAGTGCAGTACAGGGAGAGGAATGGCGCCAGAAAGGCGAGGACAATTATGTACGCTTCAAAGCCATCGAAGCCGATCGGGGAAACATCCTGGCTTTGGATGGCAGTGTGTTGTCTACCTCTATCCCTTATTTCGATTTGTATTTCGACCCGGTAGCGCCACAAGTGAAGGATTTTAATGAAAACATTGATTCCTTGTCTTATTGCCTGGCCACCTATGTAGATGATACTTACACGCCTGGAGGTTTGCGCGATTACCTCATCCGGACCCGCGCCGATTCCAGCAACCGCCATATTCTGATCAAAAAGGGCGCAACCTTTATTGAAAAAGCCAAAATTGAACAGTACCCACTCTTCAACAAAGGTCGTTTCCGGGGAGGTTTGATCGTTGAACAGCGCAATGAGCGCCGTCGGCCATTTGGATTGTTGGCCCAACGGACCATTGGATATGTAAGGGAAAATGCCAAACCTGTTGGGATCGAAGGTGCCATGGATTCCATCCTGCGTGGCCAACCCGGTGGGCAAATGATGATTCGGGTTGATGCCAAAAAAGACATTTGGCTGCCTTTGGAAGACCTTACAGCCATGGACCCCAAAAGTGGAGACGATGTGCTCACAACTATAGATGTCAATGTTCAGGATATTGTTGAAAATGCGCTTTTACGTGGGATGAATGCCCATGATGCAGAATGGGGAACTGCAGTGGTCATGGATGTAAAAACTGGTGCCATCCGGGCCATCGCCAATTTGGGCCGTGGTGAGACGGGCTGGTGGGAGTCCTTCAACTATGCCATCGGATCCTCGGTTGAACCGGGGTCTACCTTTAAAACGGCCACCATGTTGGCACTGCTGGAAGACAATGTAATCAAGTTACAGGATTCGATCAACATCAATCATGGCAAAGCACAGTTTTTTGAACAACTGATGGTAGATGCTTCAACCGAAAGCATCGATTTAGATACCATTTCGATTCAAAAAGCTTTTGAAATATCTTCCAACGTAGGGATTGCCGGTTTGGCACAACGGTTTTATGGTTCTGGAAATGGCCCGGACCGTTTTATCCGCCGACTCAAACAGTTCAATATACACTTACCCACTGGGGTAGAAATTGAAGGCGAAGCCAATCCTTACCTGAAAGAAGCATTTAGCGAAACCTGGAGCGGTATTTCATTGCCCTGGATTTCTCATGGGTATGAATTGCGCATCACCCCGCTGCAATTGTTGACTTTTTACAACGCCATCGCCAACAATGGCACCATGATGAAACCTTATCTGGTTTCGGGTACCCAGCGGTATGGCGAGATTTTGGAAGAATTTCCCCCAACCGTTGTAAAAAGGCAAATTGCATCAACAAACTCGATTCAGCGGATTCGCCAATTGTTGGAAGGTGTCGTCAATGATGGTACCGCCAAAAAACTAAAAACGGACGCTTACAATTTTGCAGGCAAAACGGGTACAGCGCAAATCAACTACAGACGCAGCGGTAAAAATATTCAGATTGGTGGTTATCGGGCTTCATTTGTAGGCTATTTTCCCGCTGAAAATCCACGCTATTCCTGTATCGTGGTGATTCATCGCCCGCGTAAAGCTGGATTTTATGGTTCAGATGTAGCAGGGCCGATTTTCCGGGAAGTCGCAGATAAAATTATGGCCACTGGTACCAAACACCAAACTCCGGTGAACCTGGCGGAGCGGCCCCCAATGAAAACCGAGGCTCTTCCAGGTTTGGATGCTGGTTCAGCTGGTGACTTACGCACCGCAATGAAATACCTGGATCTCCCATTCCATGGGCGCCCAGGGACTGAAATGGCGGTGATCCGCACCCATGCCGATTCCATCTTGTTTCAGGATCGGGTATTAACGGAGCGAGTTGTTCCAAATGTGTTGGGAATGACCTTAAGAGATGCTTTGTACGCCTTGGAAAATGCCGGACTTAAGGTGAGACTCAATGGGGTAGGGAAGGTGATCAGTCAATCGATTCCGCCCAACGCCAAAATACGTGGACAGACGATATCAATAACCTTGCGATGAAAGAAGACATGGATCAAACTGGCAAAACCTTAAAATCATTGCTGCAAGGGCTAAAACCTTTGCAGATTTTGGGTTCGACAGACATCGCGATTGAAGAAGTGATTTTTGATTCCCGCAAGGCGGGCCCGAATAAATTGTTTGTAGCTGTTAAAGGAGTTCAGGTGGATGGCCACCAATTCATTCCTCAGGTTTTACAAGCAAATACCCGCGCTCTGATTGTGGAAACGATACCGGAAAACGTTCCGGATCAGGTAACCATTGTTCAAGTTGCCAATTCAGCTCAAGCCCTGGGCTTTTTGTCCGCTGCTTTTTACGAGCACCCCTCTCACCAGCTTAATCTGGTTGGTGTGACCGGGACGAATGGCAAAACAACAACGGTTACTTTACTCTATGACCTATTTAGTGGTTTAGGCTTCAAATGTGGTTTGCTATCAACTGTAGAAAATCGCATTGCCGGCCAGGTGATCGCTTCCACCCACACAACGCCCGATGCTGTAGCCATCAACGCATTGTTGGCCCAGATGGTGGAAGCTGGCTGTGAATATGCCTTTATGGAAGTGAGTTCTCATGCAGTCGACCAAGGTCGGATCGCTGGACTGGACTTCAAAGGGGCCATTTTCACAAACATCACCCATGATCACCTGGATTACCATAAAACCTTTGACAACTACATTCGCGCCAAAAAAGCCTTCTTTGACCAATTGTCAAAAAAAGCTTTTGCCTTGGTCAATGTTGACGACAAACGAGGAATGGTAATGACCCAAAACACCGTAGCTGCAGTACATCGCTACAGCCTGCGGCAAATGGCCGAATTCCGGGCCCGCATCATTGAGAACAGCCTGACGGGGCTGCATCTGGACATTGACAATCAGGATTTTTATGGCCGCCTGATCGGTGAGTTCAACGCCTACAACCTTCTGGCAGTGTATGCCACGGCAATTTTGCTGGAACAGGACAAAGTAGACACCCTCACCCAACTGAGTCAGCTCAAAGCAGCGGAAGGCCGCTTCGACTATGTGCTTGATGCCAAGCGCAAGGTCACCGCAATCGTGGACTATGCCCATACGCCGGATGCTTTGGAAAAAGTGCTGGAAACCATCCAGTCCTTGCGCAAAGCAGATGCCAAAGTACTGACTGTAGTTGGTTGTGGCGGCGATCGGGATCGGACCAAACGGCCCACCATGGCGAAAGTGGCTTGTCAATACAGTGATCAGGTGATCCTCACCAGCGACAATCCACGTTCGGAAGAACCCGAAGCCATCATCCGCGAGATGGAGGCTGGCGTTCCCGCCGAAGCGCGCCGCCAGGTACTGAGCATTATCGACCGCAAAGAAGCCATTCGTACGGCTTGCCGTTTGGCGCAAAATGGTGATGTGGTGTTGGTTGCGGGCAAAGGCCATGAAAAATACCAGGAAATTAAAGGGGTGAAACATCCCTTTGACGATAAGGAAATTCTGAACGAAGAATTTTCGCATTAGCTTGTTTAAAGGACAAGCTAAAATTGAGGCTTTGTGGATAACTCTTGCACCACCAAAAGTGGAAAGCAGGGGAGAATTGCTATTTTTGCGCCTTTAAAAGCAAATAGGGTGTTTGCCGGTTGACTCAACCCCAACTGGATCCTTACAATCATCAATACTTATGCTGATTAACTTAGTCGATTGGCTTAAAGCCAATTTTGGGCACTTTCTGGGCTCTGGTTTGTTTCAGTACATTACTTTCCGGGCCGGAGCAGCAATAATTCTTTCCCTGATCATTTCATTGGTTCTGGGTGGACGGATCATCAAGTTTTTGCGTAAGCAACAAATTGGTGAAACGATTCGTGATCTCGGCCTGGAAGGGCAGACCTCTAAAAAGGGTACTCCCACCATGGGTGGAGTGATCATCATCCTGGCCATTTTGGTTCCTTGTTTGCTGATGTCCAAGCTGGATAACATCTACGTCATCCTGATGGTGGTAACCACCTCCTGGATGGCGATCATTGGTTTTGTCGACGACTACATCAAAGTCTTTATGAAAAATAAAGAAGGTTTGAGTGGGCGCTACAAAATCATCGGTCAGGTAGTATTGGGCGTCATCATTGCAACAGCTATGATGTTTAACCCCGACATTAAGGTGCGGATGGAAACCAATGCAGCCCAAGAAGCAGGCTTGGCTGAATCTGACCGGGTGAGCAGTTTCATTTACACGGAAGAACCAGATGGAACAGCGATTCAAAAGGCAGACTACAAAACCAATGTCACCAATGTACCCTTTTTGAAAAACAACCACCTGGATTACGCCTGGCTCATGCCAGGGGATCAGGAATCGGGTAAAAAGTGGCTATGGTTGTTGTACATCCCTTTCATCATTATCGTGGTAACGGCTGTATCCAATGCCGCTAACCTGACTGATGGAATTGATGGCCTGGCAACCGGAGTTTCCGGGATCATTGGCGCTACGCTAGGCATTTTGGCTTACGTTTCTTCCAACGCAATTGCCGCCAACTACCTCAACATCCTGCATTTGCCAGGGACCGAGGAATTGGTGGTCTTTGCCGCATGTTTGGTGGGTGCATGTATCGGCTTTTTATGGTACAACGCCTTTCCAGCGCAGGTGTTTATGGGTGATATGGGCAGTTTGACCCTCGGAGGCATTATTGCAGCCTTGGCCATTTTGCTCCGCAAAGAATTGTTGATCCCCATGCTCTGCGGGATTTTTGTGGTAGAAAACTTGTCAGTTGTTCTGCAAGTGGCCTACTTCAAATACACCAAGCGGAAGTATGGCGAGGGCCGCAGGATTTTCCTGATGTCACCCTTGCATCACCACTATCAAAAGAAAGGGATGCACGAGGTGAAAATTGTCACCCGCTTTTGGATCGTCGGTATTTTATTGGCCGTGATGACCATCATTACCCTTAAAATCCGCTAGACCGTGAGCCTCGACCAAAAATTGAATATCGCCATTCTGGGCGCTGGCGAAAGCGGCGTCGGAGCAGCAATATTGGCCTTCAAAAAAGGCCATGAAGTATTTGTATCTGACAAAGGTCAGATCGTGGAACAGTACAAAGAGGAGTTGAACCAACAAGGGATCACTTTTGAAGAAAATAATCACGACCACGACCGAATTTTGGCTGCGGACCTGATCATCAAAAGCCCGGGTATCCCGGATAAGGTCCCCCTTTTACAGGAAATTTTCCAAAAAGGCCTGCCGGTCATCTCCGAAATTGAATTTGCAGCGCGGTATACCCAGCATTTTACCATTGGCATTACGGGAAGCAATGGTAAAACGACCACTACCAACCTGATCTACCACTTGCTCGCCAAAGCGGGTCTGGATGTAGCGATGGGAGGTAATGTAGGCAAAAGTTTCGCCCGGATCGTGGCCGAACGCGATTTTGCTTACTATGTCTTGGAACTGAGTAGTTTCCAATTGGAAGGCATTCAGGAATACCGCCCGGATATCTCGATGATTTTGAACATTACGCCCGACCATTTGGATCGGTACAACTACCAATTGGAAAATTACGCGGCGGCAAAGTTCAACATCGTACGGGCACAAGAGGCCCGGGATACTTTTTTGTACAATGCCGACGACCCGAATGTGGGCGGGCAGCTACAAAAGTACCCCACTAAGGCTAAACCGGTAGCCATTTCCTCCAGCATGACGGAGAGCACTCGCCTTAAAGTTGGCGGGTTGACATTTGAAATGAGTACAACTCCATTGATGGGGCAACACAATTACATGAACGCATTGTTTGCCGTGCAAACCGCGCTTCAAATGGGCATCGCGCCCGCTGTAATCCAGGAAGGTTTGAACACCTTCGTGAATGCGCCCCACCGACTCGAAAAAGTAGCTACTGTAAATGGTGTGGAATACATCAACGACAGCAAAGCGACCAACGTCGATTCGGTGTATTACGCCCTGCAGGCCATGACCAAACCGACCGTTTGGATCGTGGGTGGCCAGGACAAAGGCAATGACTACGGGCCGCTGCTCGATTTTGTTAAAGCCAAAGTCAAAGCCATTGTGTGTATGGGATTGGACAACAGTAAAATTGTCCAAAGCTTCAATGGAGTCATCGATACAATTGTGGAAACCGGATCGGCGGTGGAAGCGGTTCAACAGGCAACGCGATTAGCTGTAGCCGGGGATAACGTTTTAATTTCACCCGCTTGTGCCAGTTTCGACTTATTCAAAAACTACGAAGACCGTGGCAATCAATTTAAAGCCGCAGTCTTTGGAGTGATGAGTGATGAATGATAAGTAATGAGTGATGGGTTGCCCCTTACTCGGAGCCGATTCATCACTCATTACTTATCATTCATCACTATTATGAGCGTTTTTGCGAGAATCAGTTCAGAATTACAGGGGGATCGTTCCATTTGGGCGGTGCTGTCTATTTTGGCAGTGTTCTCGCTGTTGGTAGTGTACAGCTCTACTGGTACATTAGCCTATGCCAAGGGTGGAGGCAATACCGAAGCCTTCCTGGTGCGACAAACCGTGTTTATCATCGGTGGTTTGTTGATCACCTACTTTTGCCACACCTTTAATTACATGCGCTTTCACCGCGCGGCACCGTATTTGTTTTTCATTGCACTGCTGTTGCTCTTTTATACCCTCTTTTTTGGCGCCAATATCAATGATGCCCGACGCTGGATTTCCATCCCGTTTACCGGATTGACCTTCCAAACTTCGGATTTTGCCAAAATTGCACTGGTGATCTACGTGGCTCGGTCCATTTCGGCCAAACAAGATTACATCAAAGACTGGAAATCAGCCTTCATTCCAATCATCGTACCCGTACTCATCATTTGTGGACTGATCGCTCCGGCAGACCTTTCCACTGGTGTTTTGTTGTTTTTTACCTGCCTGATGATGATGTTCGTAGGGCGGGTTGACGTGCGTTTTATCATCGCCCTCCTGTTGTTGGGTTTGATGGTTTTTGCCCTCTTAATTTTTTCAGCAGATGCTTTCCCCGGATTTATTCGGGTAGATACCTGGTCTTCCCGGATTCGGGATTTTGTGACCAACCCGGACGGTGGTTACCAGGTGCAACAAGCCAAAATCGCCATTGCCAATGGTGAGTGGCTTGGCGTTGGGCCTGGGAATAGCATTCAACGCAACTACTTGCCTTCGCCATATTCCGATTTTATCTATGCTATTTTATGTGAAGAGTATGGTGTAATCGGCGGGGTGATCGTGATTTCGATGTACATCGTTCTCTTTTTCCGCATTACCCGCTTGGTGACCAAGAGTTCCAAAGCTTTTGGGGCAATGGTAGCCTTGGGGTTAGGAATATTACTGATCACACAGGCTTTTGTCAATATAGCTACTGCATTACACTTGATTCCAGTGGCCGGGGTTACGTTACCCATGGTGAGCCGGGGGGGAACCTCTACGTTGTTTACCTGTATTGCTTTTGGCATCATCCTGAGTGTGAGCCGATTTGTAGAACTAAACGAAGCAGATTAATGGAAAGAAATAGTGCACCAAGAATCATCATCAGCGGCGGCGGCACGGGAGGACACGTGTTCCCGGCGATTGCCATTGCTGATGCGATCGTGGCAAAAGTGCCCGGCGCGCAGATTCTTTTTGTAGGTGCACAAGGAAAAATCGAAATGGAGAAAGTACCCAAAGCCGGGTACCCGATCGAGGGTTTGTGGATCAGTGGATTCCAACGCTCTTTGTCGCTCCGCAATTTGCTTTTTCCAGTGAAACTGGTGTACAGTTTGCTCAAGGCCCGCTCTATTGTGCGCAAGTTCAAACCACAAGCTGCGGTAGGTGTAGGTGGCTACGCCAGCGGGCCACTGTTGGACATCGCTACCCGCAAAGGAGTACCCGCCCTGATTCAGGAGCAAAACTCTTACGCTGGAGTTACCAATAAGTTGTTGAGCCAACGTGTGCAAAAAGTATGTGTAGCTTACGAAGGTATGGAGCGCTTTTTTCCGGCGGAAAAAATTGTCCTCACCGGGAATCCGGTACGTAGGTCGGTTGCCCAGGCTATTGATGCTGGTACAGCGCGTACCCATTTTGGCTTGGAAGCGAACAAACCCACGCTCCTGATTTTTGGGGGAAGTTTGGGTGCTTTGTCCATCAACGAAGCAATGGCGCAAAACACCAGTTTTTGGCAAAACAACCCTGACCTACAAGTGCTTTGGCAATGTGGTGGAAGCCACCACGAAAAATACCAAAACTGTGCAACGGCACAGTTGCCCAACGTAAAACTAATGGCCTTTATCGATCGGATGGACCTGGCATACGCAGCAGCAGATGTGGTTTGCTCGCGGGCAGGCGCCCTGACTATCTCGGAACTGTGCCTGGTGGGAAAACCCGCCATTTTGGTGCCTTCGCCCTTTGTGGCGGAAGACCACCAAACGAAAAACGCCCAGGCTTTGGTAGATAAAAATGCCGCGATCATGGTCCGTAATGCGGATACGGTCTCTGCACTTTTACCCGCAGCCCTGGAACTATTGCAAAACGAAACCAAACGCAACACCCTTGCCCAAAATATCCTGGCACTGGCGAAACCCAATGCTGCCGAGGAGATTGCGGAGCAAGTACTGAGTCTAGTTGAGGGAGGTTGAGAAGGTTGAGGAAGGTTGAGTTCTCGGTCGCTGAGCGTAGTCGAAGCGCCGAGAACTCAACCTCACTCAACCTTCCTCAACTTCTCAACCAAAATACAAGTTATGCTTGACCTTCAAGACATTAAAAAGCTTTATTTCATCGGAATCGGCGGCATCGGCATGAGCGCCATCGCCCGCTATTTCCTCCAGCGTGGGGTAGAAGTACACGGTTACGATCGTACTTCCACTGAATTGACCCGTGCGTTGGAAGCTGAAGGCATGCATGTACATTACGAGGAGGATTTGAGCAAGGTTCCGGCAGGAGTTGATCTGGTCGTGTATACGCCAGCAGTTCCGACCAGCCATGCAGAGTACCAACATTTTTTGCAAAATGGCACGCCCATTAAAAAACGGGCTGAAGTATTGGGCATCATTAGCCGGGGGATGAAAACCGTGGCTATTGCTGGAACGCATGGCAAAACAACCACCTCCTCGCTCACTGCGCACTTGTTGCGCAGCACTGGGGTCGATTGTACCGCCTTTTTGGGAGGCATTGCCCGCAATTTTGAATCCAACTACGTACTGGGTAGCAGCGATTGGGTAGTGGTTGAAGCCGATGAATTTGACCGTTCCTTTTTGCACCTCTATCCAGATATTGCCTCCATCATGTCGATGGATGCTGACCATTTGGACATATATGGGGATGAAGAAACCCTACTGAATACTGGTTTTAAGGCTTTTGCCAAACAAATCAAGCCAGGCGGCACCCTGTGGTTGCAGCACCGTTTGCAGCATCACTTTGACGGGAATACCGCATACCGGAGTTTTGGGGTCGGTGGTGGTGACTATCAGGCGCACAACATCCGGGTAGAAAAAGGCTACTTCGTTTTTGATTATACCAGCCCGCAGGGCACCATTGAAGGATTGCGCATGCCTCTACCAGGGCGGCACAATGTGGAAAATGCAACAGTGGCCTTGTCTATTGCCTTGCAGTTGGGGGCAAAAGAGGAGGACATTCGCAGCGGATTGGCCGCTTTCCGGGGAGTGAAACGCCGTTTTGAAATCATCTATCGGGATGAAGAAACGGCATTTTTTGACGATTACGCGCACCATCCGACCGAGTTGAATGCGGCCATTGGAGCGGCGCGGGAATTGTTCCCCAACGCCAAAATCACCGGGGCTTTTCAACCGCATTTGTTCAGCCGCACCCGTGACTTTGCCGATGGTTTTGCGGATGCCCTGGACCAGCTGGACGAAATTTACTTGTTGGATATTTACCCGGCCCGGGAACTACCGATCCCCGGAGTGAGTTCTGACCTATTGGTAAAACTGATGAAGAACCCCAATGTACACCAGATCAGCAAAGCGGACTTGTTGCCAGCGCTGCAAAACAACAGGCCGGAAGTGTTGCTGACCTTGGGTGCAGGAGACATTGATACACTGGTGGAGCCAATCGGAAATTGGTTGAACAGTACAAAAAAACAAAACAACCCGAAATAAAATAATACATAGCATGGCCGAATCGACAAACAATAACAGAATCACGCGGCAACAGCTCAAAGCATTGGCCTGGATGGCCACCCTGCTGGTGGGGGCGATGGTCGTGCTGTCGGCCGTAAACCACCGCAAAAGTGCAGCTGTAAAGGGGGTGGAAGTGGAAATCAAACCTTTACCCAATGGCGACCTGCTGATGCAACCCGTGGACGTAACCGAATTGATCCACAAAGCTTTTGGTTACGAGTTCCAATCCCGCTCGGTGCGCACCGTGGAAATTGAGCGCCTGGAACAGGTATTGGAAAAAGACCCCCTGGTGCAAGACGCCGAAGTATTTCTGGACGCCCGCGATTATGTGCGGGTGACCGTGACCCAAAGAGAACCCGTAATTCGCATCATCGACAAGGATGGCTGGAATTACTACCTGGATAAAAACGGCATTCGGATGCCCCTGTCCAAACACTTCACTGCCCGGGTGGTAGTGGCTACAGGAAGCATACCCGCGTATGTGCCCGATTTTTTGGAGCGTGAAAAACACTTATTGCGACAATTGTTTTTGCTCAGCAATGATCTCCGCAATGACGCATTTTTAAATGCCATGATCGGACAAATCTTTGTGAGCAGCAACGGCGACTTCATTTTGGCCCCACTGATTGGCGACCAAAAGATTGTATTTGGAAAGTACGACGAAGATGCAAAGGAGAAGATCCAGAATCTGAAGATATTTTACCGTGAAGCCATGCCTTACGAAGGCTGGCGCAAATACCGCAGCATTGATGTTCGCTTTCGCGGACAGGTGATTTGTAAATAAAGTTGAGGGAAGTTGAGAAGGTTGAGAAAGGTTGAGGCTACCGCAAAAATGAGTTTGAGTGTGATGTGTGCGTGTGAAAGTGTGCATGTCGCTCGCGGTAGCCTCAACCTCCCTCAACCACCTCAACCTTCTCAACTTAAACTAACAATATTGAATCCCATTTTTACGGAGACAGGATTGCAGCTAACTTACTGATAAACGCTTACACAACCCACTCCGAACTAACCGCCTACATTCCCATTTTGGTGAAAAGGCCAAATTGAACATTCATGATGGAAACAAATGCTCGCAAATCAGACGTGGTGGTAGCCGTAGACATCGGCACGACCAAAGTATGTGCCATCGCGGGACGTAA
>NZ_JANRKL010000236.1:0-7621 GCF_033763495.1 Haliscomenobacter sp.
TATCAAAAGCAATGGTCACGTCCAGTCCAAATCCAAAATCGGGGTTGATACCATGTGCAGCAGAAATGGCTCCGCGCAGCCCTACTTCTTCTTGGACGGTAAATACGCCATAAATATCGTAAGGGACTTCCTTACCTTTCAATGCACGTAGGGTTTCAAGCAAGATAAACACCGAAACCCGATTGTCCAGCGATTTGCTGTTGACACAATCGCCCATCTCAATCAGCTCCCGTTCACGGGTCACCGGGTCACCAATCGAAACGATCTTCAGCACTTCCTCTTTGCGCATGCCCAAATCGATGTAATAATCGGTAATCGGTACCACTTTGCTGCGTTCTTCAGGTTTCATCAGGTGGATAGGTTTGGAGCCCATGACACCAATGACGTCTTTTTTGCCGTGTACAATGACCCGTTGGGAGGTCAGGGTTTTAGGGTCAAAACCACCGAGGGGATGAAAAAAGAGAAAACCTTCGTCATCAATGTGGTTGACAATGAAGCCAATTTCATCGAGGTGGGCAGCAATCATGGCACGTTTGCGCTCCTTGCCTCTTTTGACAGCAATGACGTTGCCCATGTTATCGACACTCACTTCATCTGCCAAATCCTGCAATTCTTTTAGCACCAATTGGCGGATGCGGTGTTCAAAACCCGGGGCACCGGGGGTTTCACAAATGCGTTTAAGCAATTGAACGTTAATCATAGTAATGTTTGTGTTATCCTCTCAATACAATATGATGGTATTGAAAACAAGTTTTCTATCCAATGAATACGTTTCTGATGGGACTATCTATACCGGGAAGAGAAAAGGGAGCGGAATAAGGATCTGTACTTATTTACTTTGGGTAACGGAAAAAAGTGCTTCGAGCGCGTAAATTTAACCAAATTTGTGCGAGTAAGAAACGAATAAAACGAAATAAAGTTGAAAATAGCCATCAATGCCCGCTTTCTACAGACGGGCAACCTGGAAGGAATCGGCTGGTATACTTACGAATTGTGCAAACGTTGGGTGCAAAATCACCCCGAAGACCAGTTTATTTTGATTTACGATCGCCCGCAGAAGGCATGGCTAATCACCGGAAAAAATGTAAAATCGGTGGTGATTGGGCCCAAGGCCCGGCATTTTTTCTCCTTCTGGTACTGGTTTGATGTACAGGTTCCCAAAATATTGCGGCAGGAGCAGGTGGACGTTTTTTTTTCTCCCGACAATTTTTTGAGTCTCCAAACGGCCCTCCCTACAGTGTTGACCACCCACGACATTGCTCATTTCCATTACCCCCGGCAAGTTGCCTGGATGCATCGACCTTATTACCGATTGTTTATCCCCAGGTTTTTAAAAAAAGCTACCCATATCGTTTGTGTGGCTGAACATGGTAAAACAGACCTGATTACCCATTATCAAATTCCAGCGGAAAGAATTACGGTGGTTCCAAACGGCACCCGGGCTATTTTTCAACCCTTGAGCGATACTGAAAAAATACGGGTGAAAGCCCAATTCAGTAAGGGTGCCGATTACTTTTTCTTCCTGGGTGCCATTCATCCGCGTAAAAACCTGCTGGGTTTGCTGCGCGCTTATGAGTTGTTTCGGGAAAAAAGTGGAGAAAGAGTAAAACTCCTGATTGCAGGGAAACTGGCCTGGCAAGTGCAGGAAATCACCGCCGCGCATGCCGCTTCAGCCTACCAGGATGATATCGTCTTTTTGGGATACCTTCCTGAAGAGACCGCCGCAAAGCTGATGGCTTCAGCCCTGGCCTTGACTTATCTTTCCTTCTTTGAAGGATTTGGCTTGCCTGTTTTGGAAGCCCTTTGTACCGATACCCCGGTGATTACCTCCAATACTTCCTCTTTACCGGAAGTGGCTGGTGAGGCTGCTCTATTGGTTGATCCCTATGATGTGGAGGAGATTGCGGGGGCGATGTTGCGCATTTGGAATGAACCGGATTTGCGGGAGGATTTGGTCAAAAAAGGCCAGCTGCAACGGCAACAGTTTTCCTGGGATAAAGCTGCCATTGATATATACATTATTTTGCAGGCAGTTAAAAGCTAGCGCCATGAATTTGCGGATCAAATACGTCCTTTTGATCCTCGTTTTGCACGGGGTGATCATTTACCTGGCCTTCCGGGTGCTGTATGAAAACAAAGTTGTTTTCATCGCCTCCGAGCTTTTGGTGTTGGTATCGCTGTATTTTTCTTATGCCATATTCCGGGACGTACACCGCCCACTCCAGTATATTTTATCGGGCATTGAGGCCATTCGCGATCAGGATTTTTCCATCACCTTTCGGCCTACAGGCAACCGCGAAGTAGACGAACTCATAGCAGTGTACAACAGCATGATCGAACAACTGCGCATCGAACGCACCCAATTGGCGGAGCAACACTATTTTTTGGAAAAACTGATCAAAGCTTCACCCATTGCCATTTTGATCCTGGATTTTGACGATCATTTGAGTGAAATCAACCCTAAAGCCCAAGATTTATTGGGCTTGTCTCCTCTGGATCAAAGCTGGCCCAATCGGCCCCTGGCTACTTTAAACCACCCGCTGACGCCCCACCTGATCCCCTTAAAAAACGGCGATCACCAGACCATCGCCATCAACGGCATTGAAACCTACAAAGTCCAACGTTCCTTTTTTATGGATCGGGGTTTTCAGCGCCCCTTTATTATGGTGGAAGAGCTCAGCGAAGAGCTATTGGCTTCCGAAAAAAAGGCCTACGGCAAAGTGATCCGCATGATGGCCCACGAGGTCAACAATACCGTGGGAGCCATTAATTCCATCATCGATAGCACCCAGCGTTACCTCTTGAAGCAGGAAGAAAATCAATTCTCTGCCGCCCTCGCCGTCGCCCATTCCCGCAACGAACGCCTCAATTTGTTCATGCGCCGCTTTGCCGATGTAGTGCGCCTGCCCCAGCCGCAGTTGGAGTACCGGGATTTTAATGGGGTGCTGCAAGATGCTACGGTACTCTACCAACCACTGTTTGTGGAAAAAGGGGTGCAGCTTCGTTTTACAACTTCGCCACTGCCTGTCCGCATAAAGATGGATGTGCAACAAATGGAGCAAGTACTGATCAACATCTTCAAAAATGCGCTGGAAGCATGTGTGGCAGGGCAACAGGTGGAAGTGGTTTTGGCGGCAAATAATCTGTGTATTCGGAACAATGGTACTCCGATTCCCAAGGGCAATGAACACCTTTTATTCACTCCCTTTTTTAGCAACAAGACGGAGGGTCAGGGCATTGGGCTGACCTTGATTCGGGATATTTTGATGGGGCATGGTTGGAAGTTTTCGTTGAGGACCGAGGAGGATGGTTGGACGGAGTTTAGGATTTGGTGGGGGTAGCATTATTTATTTTTTAAAATTTTCTTCGGCAGAAGCCGAAGATGTAAATAATAAAACCTTCCCGTGAAGCTATTATTCTTTTTTTAATCTTCAAGACAATATACATCCAAAATTAGTTGATAATGTCATACCTCTCTTGTTAAATTTGAAGCACTTTTTCTGCTTTCCTTCCCTATCTTTACCCCAAATCCAAACAATGACGCTCACTACACATAACACTTTCCCATCCGTAGCTGAACTGACCAGCACCTTTGCCGATTGGCTCGGTGAGTTGGTCGCCTCCAAAGATAGCTTCTCCATCGCCCTGTCCGGTGGTCGCACCCCCATCTTTATTTTTGACTATCTGGTGGCCAACTACCGCGACAAAATTGAGTGGCAAAAAATCAAGTTTTACTGGGGCGACGAGCGTTGTGTGTCTCCTGAAGATGCAGAAAGCAACTACCGCGCGGCCATGGAGCACCTTTTGTTGCCCCTGGGTATTCCTGCTGCCAACATCTTCCGCATCCAGGGCGAGGATGACCCTGAGGACGAAGCGCTACGCTACGCGCAAGTACTGCGCGACACCCTACCTATTGTCAATGGTGTACCCAAACTGGATCTAGTACTCCTCGGCATGGGCGCCGACGGCCACACCGCCTCCATCTTCCCCAATCGACTGGATTTATTGGCTTCTGCGCGGGTATGTGAAGCAGTTACCCACCCTGAATCCGGCCAGTCCCGGGTGACCATCACCATGCAGGTCATCAACCGTGCCGAGCGAGTGGTCTTTTTGGTGACCGGTGCCGATAAAACCGAAAAAGTAAAACTCATTACGGGGGGCAAACAAAACGCCAAACTTTTCCCCGCCACCTACGTAAACCCCTCCAGCGGACAATTATATTGGCTTTTTGACCAGGCAGCCAATCCAAAACCATAGCTTATTTGGTGAAAAACAAAAAACAGTATTTTTCTCATGTTTGGATGATTATTTCCAAACAAGGTTGCTATATTGGGTCGGTTTCTAAAATTTATACAAACAATAAACATTGCGACCTACAGACATAACCGATCCTGAATATTTCCACAAAGTTGTGGATTGTCAGTATGCCTGCCCAGCGCATACACCCGTACCGGAGTATATCCGATTGATCGCGGCGGAACGTTACACCGAAGCCTATATGGTCAATTGGGAGTCGAACGTTTTTCCTGGTGTATTGGGACGTACCTGCGACAGGCCTTGTGAACCCGCGTGCCGCCGTGGCCGGGTTGATGAAGAACCCGTAGCCATTTGCCGCCTCAAACGGGTAGCAGCCGATAATAAAGGCGATGTACAGGAATGGATGCCGGAAATCCCACTGATCAAAAACGGCAAAAAAATTGCCTTGATCGGAGGAGGCCCAGCTTCGCTGACCGTTGCCCGTGACCTGGCCCCGCAAGGTTACGAAATCCACCTCTTCGACGAACAAATCGCCGGAGGAGGAATGATGCGCAGCCAGATTCCAAGTTTCCGCTTGCCCGAATCTGTACTCAACGAGGAGGTGAACTACATCCTCGATATGGGCATCCATACGCATTTCAAAACCTACGTTTCTAGCTTGCGCGAAGTGCTCAATCAGGGTTACGACGCCGTGTTTGTAGGTACGGGTGCCCCCAAAGGCCGCGACCTCAACATTCCCGGCCGGGAAGAAGGCAAAGCCAACATCCACATCGGGATCGAATGGTTGGCCAGTGTAGCTTTTGAACATACCAATAAAATAGGCAAAAAAGTCATCGTATTGGGTGGTGGAAACACCGCCATGGACTGTTGCCGCACTTCCCGCCGCCTCGGTGGTGAGGAGGTAAAAGTAGTGGTGCGCAGCCCCTTCGCGGAGATGAAAGCTTCGCCATGGGAAAAAGAAGACGCGCAGCACGAAGACATTCCAATTCTGGACAACCACGTACCCAAGGAATTTGTGGTAGAAAATGGTCGTTTGGTCGGCATGCGTTTTGAAAAAGTTCAAGCCGTTTACGACGAAAAAGGCAAACGTTCGCTGGTGCCTACGGGTGAGCCGCTGGTATTCATCGAAGCGGATGACGTGCTGATTGCCATCGGTCAGGAGAATACTTTCCCCTGGATTGAACGCGACCTGGGTCTGGAGTTCGACAATTGGGGAATGCCTGTAGTTTCTCGGAAAACCTTCCAGTCTACCCTGGATCAGGTATTCTTTGGTGGCGATGCCGCTTTTGGCCCGGAAAACGTCATCACGGCTGTAGCCCAAGGTCACCATGCTGCGGTATCGATCGACCTGTATTGCCAGGGCAAAGATGTACAAGTGCGCCCTTCGCCGCTGACCAATCTGGTGAGCCAAAAAATGGGGATCCACGAGTGGATTTACGATAGTGTAGTGGTCAACGACGACCGCTACAAAGTTCCTCATGCGGAAAAGCAGAAGACCCTCAAAGATCGCAAGGTGGAGGTGGAATTGGGTTTCGCCAAAGATACGGGTTTTAAAGAAGCCCAACGTTGTTTGAACTGCGATGCACAAACCGTATTTTATACCAACCGCTGCATAGAATGTGACGCTTGTGTGGACATTTGCCCTACTTCCTGCATTACGTTTACCACCAATGGGGAAGAAGCGGACCTGCGCACACGGCTCAATGCCCCTTCGCTCAATCTTTCCCAGGACTTGTACGTTTCTGACCTTTTGCCCCAAACCCAACGGGTGATGGTGAAAGACGAAGACGTCTGTTTGCACTGTGGTCTTTGCGCTGAGCGCTGCCCTACTGCTGCCTGGGACATGCAGAAATTTTTATACTCAACAAGTAAAGCAAGTAATCTATGCGGAGTGTTGCAGCTGTAAACGACTTTGTAGTACGTTTCGCCAACGTCAACGGCACCGGCTCAGCAAGTGCCAATAATATGTTTGCCAAGGCAGTGTTCCGCATGGGCTTGCCTTTTTCGGCCAAAAACATCTTTCCTTCCAATATTCAGGGTTTGCCTACCTGGTACGAGGTACGGATCAGTGAAAAAGGCTACCTGGGACGCCGCGACGGAATTGATTTGATGGTGAGTGTAAACCCTCAAAGTTTGCCTCAAGACGTCAAATCGGTGAGATCTGGTGGTTATTTTGTATACGATAGTACCAAAATCCTGCACCAGGAATTACTGCGTGAAGACATTACCTACATCGGCGTTCCGATGATGGAGATTTGTTTGCGCGAATACACCGATCCACGGCAACGCCAATTGTTCAAAAACATGATCTACGTTGGCGCACTGTCGATGTTACTGGACATGGATTTTGAAGTTTTTAAAGGCATCATTGCCGATGAGTTCAAGAAAAAGGAAAAACTGATTGCCCCCAACATCCATGCCATGGAACTGGGGCGCAACTACGTAGCGGAGCATTACGAATATCCCTTGCCCATCCGCATGGAAACCCGCAACCTGGTGGGGGACAGCATTGTGATGGACGGCAACTCGGCCTGTGGGCTGGGAGCGGTTTACGGTGGTGCTACGGTAGCTGCCTGGTACCCGATCACACCTTCTACTTCGCTGGTACAGGCTTATGAGAAATACGCCAACAAGCTGCGGATTGACAAGGAAACAGGCAAAAAGAAATTTGCCGTGGTACAGGCAGAAGACGAATTGGCCGCCATCGGGGTAGCCATCGGTGCCAACTGGAACGGGGCGCGCTCCTTTACGGCTACCAGTGGGCCGGGGGTATCTTTGATGAACGAGTTTTTGGGTTTGGCCTACTTCGCGGAAATTCCAGTGGTATTGACCGATGTACAACGCTCAGGTCCTTCCACCGGGATGCCGACCCGCAGCCAACAGTCGGATATTTTGCTGGCCGCTTATGCTTCGCACGGAGATACCAAACACGTATTGATTTTTCCCGCTAACCCAGCAGAGTGTTTTGAGTTGCAAGCTTTGTCCTTTGACCTGGCTGACCGCCTGCAAACGCCAATTCTGGTCATGATTGACCTGGATTTAGGCATGAACGAGCACATGTCGCCGCCGTTGAAATGGGACGATAGCCGGAAATACGATTGGGGCAAAGTATACGATGCCGAGGACCTGGATCGCATCGGTCAGTTTGGCCGGTACCTCGATTCGGATGGCGATGGCATTACGTACCGCACCATTCCGGGTACACACCCGACCAAGGGCTCTTTCTTCACCCGGGGAACTTCACGCGACGAGTATGCTCGTTACACGGAAGACGGCGCGGCGTATGTACGCAACATGGAGCGTTTGCTCAAAAAATGGAACACGGCCAAGGAAATTGTACCTCAGCCAGAGTTTTACCAGGAAG
>NZ_JANRKL010000237.1:0-40449 GCF_033763495.1 Haliscomenobacter sp.
GGCAGTCTATTTACTCTTTTTGGGAATTACACAAGTTTCAGCACAGGAGATTGGCAGCATTGAATTTATTGCGCCAGAGTTGGGGGGGCTCATCAAAAAAGAGGCAAAAATAGAGGTGCTTGCCGAAGGTTGCACTTTTACAGAAGGCCCCCTGTGGCTGGAAAAGGAGAAGATGTTGTTGTTTTCCGATATTCCGGCCAATACCATTTACAAATGGACGGAAGCCAAGGGTAAAGAAGTATACTTAAAACCAGCGGGTTATACGGGTGCCGAACCACGGGGCGGATTTATGGGTCCCAATGGATTGTACAAAACCAAAGACGGCAAGTTGTGGATTTGCCAACATGGCGACCGCAGGATTGCCAGCATGGATGCACCACTCGATGCACCAAAGCCTAATTTCAGCACCGTCGCAGGCACTTACAATGGCAAAAAATTGAACAGTCCGAATGACTTTTTTATGGCGGCCAATGGTGATTTGTATTTTACCGATCCTGCCTATGGTTTTGAAAAAGGATTTAACGATCCCAAAAAGGAACTGGCGTTTCAAGGGGTGTACAAAATGGATAAGTCGGGGAATATCAAACTTTTGATTGACTCCATTCAAGCACCCAATGGCATCGGAATTTTTCCCGATGGCAAAACCTTGTTGGTAGCCAATACCCAGGGAAAGGGTCGTGGCTGGTATGTGTACGACATCGCTTCAGATGGTTCTTTGCAAAATGGACGAGTGTTCTTCAATCCCGGAAATATCAGAGAACCAGGCGGATGTGATGGTTTCAAAATCGACAAAAAAGGCAATGTCTTTGCGGCAGGGCCGGGCGGCATTTGGATATTTACCAAGGAAGGTAAATTGATTGGTAAAATCAAGGTGAACAACCTGACTGCGGCCAACTGCGCTTTGACACCAAATGGCAAAACGCTTTACATTACGGCTACGCAGTATTTGCTGAGGGTAAAGATGCGCTAAGCTAAATGAGTTGAGTTCCGAATACATGAGTTTAGAATTTAGAAGTAGTCGCTGCGGTAGCTCACTTCTAAATTCTAAACTCATGTATTCGGAACTCTCAACTCATACCTTAATTTTCCTTCTTCACCCGAGTCAATTTCATTTCCCCTCTTTCGTTTTTGGTGACAATTTCGTCATCACTCACCAACTCACCAGTGTTGTTGATGGTCATCTCATTAAACGAAATGGTGTAGGAAAATTTCTTCCCATCCACTTTGCCGTTCTCAATTTTACGCTCGCCAAATTGAGTTTTCCATACACCTGTAAGCGTGGTTCCTTCAACTTTGAAGGTGTAATTGATTTCAAAGGTGCCGTTTGGCGTTTCACGGGTGCCTTTCCAGTCGCCATCAAGGGCGTTTTGAGCAAAGGCGCTAAAGCTTCCCAATAGGAATAGTACTGCGATCAAATGTTTCATGATAAAAAAGTTGTAGGTTGTTAATAATAGTGGTTGATTACCAAGTTCTTTTGCTCATCATTTTGTCCAGTTCGGCGCGTGTCATCTTACCCAGTTCAGGATGTTTTTCCAGCCATTTTAAAAACTCCGTTTTGATCTCATTCGTCCACTGGCTGTCAATTTCTCCAGTGCTGTACTTGTTCGTTTTGACCATTTCAAAACCAAACTGGTCTTTGCGGATCACAAATTCAGCCGTGCTGACTACTTGTTCGGCCAGGTGAGCGGGCACAAAAAGTACTCCTTCGATGGTTGCAATCACCAGGTCGCCAGGAAGTACAATGGCTTCGCCAATCCGAATGGGGCTATTGAGTCCCATCAGCACCATTTGCTCGGTAAAGGAGGGGTGAAAATCCCGTACAAAAGCATTAAAACCTTTGAGATTGGTGATTTCCTGCAAGTCCCTGCACGCTCCGTCGAAAACTACCCCATTACCGGATTTGCTGTAAATGGAATTAGCCAAGGTTGCACCCATGATGGGGCCGCCCCCGATTTTCCCAAAAGCATCAGCAACATACAAATCGCCTTTGGTGAGGACATCGATCGGCCAGGCATTGGTGTTTCCTTTTCTGCCTTGTTTTGCCCCTCTGTCCTTGATGTTTTTTTCCACGTCGGGTCGGCTGGGCAGGTACATGGCCGTGACTGCCCGCCCGCTCATGGTTTGGTTGTTGACCATTTTCCAACCACCTTCGTATTGATTGAGGTAACCTTCGTTTTTCAACACGGTCCAGGCATCATCGATCATGATGTGCTTCGCTCTTTCCAATAGCTCATCGGAAATTTTTGGCCGACCATCGGCAAAACGTTCTCCTTTCCATTCCGAGGTAAGAAAAATCAGTTCTTCTTTGGAAATGGTTTGTCCATGCAAAGAAACGTGCAGTGAACTACAAAAAAACAGTAGTGAAAAAATGGCAAAAAAAGCTCTCATGGTACTTGGTTTGTGATGTTTTTAACCGCTTCCAATCCCAGTCGTTCTTCCAACTGGGTTAGAAATAAACTTTTGGGTGTAACATGCCGGTCCATGGCCTCTACGTGGCCATTGCGTTTAGTCAAGTCTTGCAGCGCGGCATTGAAGATGACCGCGTTGAGCCCGATATGCCCAAAAGAGTAGTTTTGTGCGGTTGGCGGTTGCTGAATCAAGTAGTCTCCCTCACAATTCCAGAATACAATATTGGCACCAGCCCAACCAATGATGTAATCCCAAAAGCGGGCCGTAAGCGGTGCCTTTACATTGTCGTACAAAACCCCGTTGGACCAATGGTTGTGGGGCTCACTGGAAGAGAAGGGGTTAATTGCGGTACAAGCCAAAAAGACATTCCCGCTTGCTTCAGATCCTTGCAAAACAAAGGAATGGCGCCCTTTTTCAGAAACGCATCGTTGAACCAGGCAAAACTGGCCATTCATCTGGAAGGTAAACCGCCGCCCGCCCCAGCGTTGCGACACCGGCTCGCGGGCATCACAATCTTGGACGGTGACCCATTTTGTGCCAGCGTTGGCTTGTACAACGCTGCTTCCAAAATGAAGCGCGCTCATGTTCCTCACCCAGGCATTTTTAACGTTGCTGAGGTCGATGAAATTGGCATAATGGTTTTCATCGGAAAAATATTCTTCACCCTGGTATCGATGCGTTGCGCCGAGGTCGTCGCGATCCATGTTTCCATACTCCTTGGTACGGATGGAAGGGTCATATTCTGAGATTCCGCGTAGGTTTTCAATGCCCACTTGTTCAATGCGTTCATCCGTGTATTTGTAAATCGCTCCCCCACCCCAACGTTTTTCAATTGCGGTAAAAATCGGAGCATCTAGGGTAAGGGTATTTCCATTGACGGCAACAATACTTCGGTCAAAATTGATATCAAAAGGTTTCCAGCGGTTTCTACCCACCGTGGCCGTGTCCAAACCAATTTTTTTGATCCATTCTTCGTTACCAATCCTTCTGACAATTACCCGGTCTCCCTTTTTGAATCCTTTGGCCGAGACCACCTTGACGCTAAACGCACCTACCGGTACGTATTCATCCGTAATGTCTTGTTTGGATTCTTCCAGGAGTTTTATCCCCGCTGCGCCGTTAACGTTAATCAGCGCAGGCCGTCTGAAGCGTGGACCAGTACCCGGCTCTGCTGGCTTGGGGATTTTGCCGTACAAAATAGTGCCCACATCGCTGCGACCCTCTCCACGTAAAACTACTCCTGAAGCCTTGATGTAGATGGGTTTGTCTAATTGGTACATACCCATTTTAAGCAGCACTGCACCTCTAAACCCTGTGGCATCGAGTGGCAAAGCAGATACCCGATCGACGGCAGCCTGGATAAGGTCGGCATTGTCGCCCAACTTTGGCCAAAGGGTTTCTTTTATCGCCACGTAAGGGATGGGTACACCACCTCCCTGATAACCCGCATGGGAGAAATCAGGAATAATATTGCCCAGGCTATCGGCAACGTAGACCAATTTGCCGTTGGTCCCAGGATACACCACCGATGTAGTAGGAGGCATATCCTGAGATTGAGCGACAAAAGTATGTAGGCAGCATGCTACAATTGCGATTATAGAGCTTTTACATCTCATTGAAAATAATTTAGGGCAATCCCTGAATATGACGCAAAAAATTACTTCCCGATTTTTTTAGAGGCTTTTGAATAGGAAGCTCACTTGAAATAAACGTTCGAAATCCTATTCAAAACCCAAATCGGGAAGTTAGTTTTTCTGCGTTAATTAATCTTTAAAAAGCAGCGGGGCCATCTGGTACAAACTGCGCCGCCAGGTTTGGAATTCGTGCGCAGTGCCTTCAGAGATATAAGATACGACATTAAACCCTGCGTCTTTCAGGGCTTTTGCTGCGTTTTTAACACCATCAGGTCGTTCTTTGCTGCCACAACTCAGGAAAACGAGTTTCACTTTGGTTTTGTCTTTGATGTCGGCAGGAGCATAAATGCCACCGCTCAGGAGGCCATAGTGAGAAAAAACTTCTGGCCGGTTCATGGTGATGGTTTTGGTTTCCATACCACCCATGGAGAGCCCGGCCATAGCGCGTTTTTCCGGCTTGGCAATGGTGCGGAAAGTTTTGTCCACATAAGGAATCAACTCATCCACAAGAACGGTTTGGAATGGCTTGATGTCAAAATTCCGCAGGCCTCCCATTTTTACATCATTGGTCATGCCATAGGTCATGACGATGATGAAGGGTTTGATTTTTCCTGCGGCGATGAGGTTGTCCATGATCAAATTGGCGCGTCCCTGATTGCTCCACGCGGTTTCGTCTTCGCCCCAGCCGTGTTGCAAATACAGCACTGGATAACGGGTTTTGGTACTTTCAAAATACCCCGGTGGTGTATAAACAAAGGCCCGGCGCGAGGTATTGGTGCTGGGTGAAGGAAAAAGAACCTGCTGTACATGGCCATGGGGTACATCTTTCAGGGCATAAAAATCCTGATCGTGTGCAGGGATTTCAATGCCACTTTCCCAACGTATGGAGCCATAAAAGCTGAGAGTTCCAGGGTCATTGAATTTTCCACCATCGATATTGACATTGTAGTAGTGAAAACCTTCGTCCATGGGGCCCGCAGTGGTGCCCATCCAGGAGCCATCAGCGGCCTTGGCGAGTTTGGTGCCTCCTCGTCCTCCGAGACCCAGGCTTACCCGAACACTGTCGGCAGCAGGAGCAATGATGCGGAAGCGGGCGTAACCTTGTGAGTTGACCTGTGGGTATTCTTGCCCGGGTTGATTGAGGCTGGATGGTTTGAAGTCCTCTTTGATTTCAGCTCCGCCCTGAGCAAAGCCAAACGTAGCAGAAAGGGCAATCAGCAATGCTGTTGCAAGGAAATTTCGTTTCATCTTGTTTTTTGTTTGTTGTTTAACTCGATTTTACCTGTATAAACTTTTGAAGTTTAGTACAGGTAAAACTTAATGCTGGTTATCATCTCCCATTACATCGTAGCCCCTCCACTTAAAGGCGGTGGCCAGTTTTGATGCAGCCGGCCAGGCAATTTGGTGTTCGGGGCTTTTTACCCAGTTTCGGCGATCCTGTTCGGTGGCAAAAGAAATCTGGATCGCGTAGTTGTGCGTAGTAGGTTCTGCCTGGATTTCTTTGGCGATGTTTTCCGGGAAAAGCCGCAGGAGTTTGGAACCCACGTAACCCTTCTGCACCGTCATCGCCGGGACATAGATGGAGTAGTACATTTTTTCAAAGGCTTCGGCATTTTCCTTGGGCACTACAAATTCCATCTGGAGCAGTACGGCCTTTGGGGTTGCCTGCGGTTTGTTGATGCTCAGGGTCTTTTGTTTGGAAGCCGAGATGCCAATGACGATTAACTCCAGATTTTTGTCAGCAGTATTGGCAATGCTCAGTTTTTCGCCCAAAATACCAGAGAAGGCATCATCGGCTTTGATGTTGACGGTTTCCCCATTGATAGAGACGGTGCCTGAGCCGTTTACAACGTAATACACTTCTTCAGTGCCTTCCAATTGTTGCCGATTGGCCGTTTTGCCAGCCGGAACAACCAGGTGATCAACGTGGTTCCAGTCGGTACGAAAGACTTCTGGCCCGATCAAGCGGCGGTACATTACGCCTTCTCCAGCATAAATGGTAGGATTGGCTTTCAGTTTATCCTGTTCCAGGCGGGCAGATACAAATGAAGGAACGGGTTCAAGACTGGCTCCCACCCGAGCGTCACCCAGATCAAATGCATCACCTACTCCTTTCTTTTCGCTCACTGCAAAATTGAGCCAACGGATCGGCTCGTTGGAGGCATTGTAGATGGCGTGTGAATCGCCCATTTTGCAGGGAACGATTGCGGGTGCTTTGATTTTGGCCGTACGTCCATTGATCGTAAACTCTGCTTCGCCATTGAGGATTACGTACATTTCCTCGATGCTATGGTGAAAATGGTGACCAATACCCGATTTGGCGTTGATGACTCCGGTATGTAAATAAAGGAAATTGGTAGAGAGGTCGTTGCGACCTATCAATTGGGTGAAGCCCATCTTTCCAGCACCAGCATGTACCGCTGAAAGTTCCCGGTACTTGCTTGGGTCATTGGGGATAACCCGGCCTTTTAATGATTGTGCCGTAGCTGTAGCCTGTAAAACAGAGGCTGCCAGTAGTAGTAGCAAGAATTGTTTCATCTGCGATCTTTTTTGTTTATAGTTTTAAAAACCAGTTGCATGTATTGGCTTTACTTGCTGTTCGGAAGCGCATACACTACATAAGCTCTTGGCAATGCTCCAGGTTTTTTGGAGCGGTCGTAACTGTCACGTGTAAAATTAGAGGTAGCATTGATAACCAGATACTGTTTTCCATTCAAGGTGTACATGCTGGGTTGGGCGTTGGCCTCATAACTCAGGTTGGTTTCCCATAAAATGTTCCCATTATCTGCATCAAATGCGTACAACTTTCCACCTTTGGCAGTGGCAAAAACGATACCTGTCGAAGTTACCACCATACCTTTCCGCAAGGTCCCACCGGGGGCACCCAAACTGGGATCTCCTTTGCCATAAAGGGAATCCAGCCCTACTGGTTTTCTCCACTTGATGGTTCCTTTGTTTAAATCATAAGCCACAATGGAAGACCAGGGGGGAGCCGCCAAACCAGACCATTCGGTTCCATAATCGGTAATGTAGCGATCCTTTGGATGTTTTACTTTTTCGGGATAATCCAACATCGGTGCACTTCTCTTTGCATCGGGCTTAATAGTAGCTCCACCGGAAGCGACTACCGGGCCTTTAGGTGGCGCAGCGTTGGCCCTGCGGGGAAAATTAAAGGCCCGCGGATTGCCCCCCAGATAGCGGTACAATGCTTCGATCGTTTCTTCACTGACGTGGGTAAAACCAGGCATAGACCCCTTACCTCCCAGAACAATGTCTTTAAACTCGGTGTAGATGATGTATTGCCCGGCATTGACCAAAGCTGGACCAGTCACGCCCTCCATGTTTTTTCCATGGCAAGGTTGACAGGTAGAAGCATAAAAAGTTTTTACCCGGGCAACCTGATCCGCCGAAAGATCCACTTTGGGAGGCGCTACTTTATTCAGTTTATAGGTAGAAGCGTGCTCCTGCGTCAGGATGTACATGAATCCATTTTTGGGATCGGAAGCAGTGTTGCCATAATTCGCGCCACCCAAAGCACCTGGCATCATGATGGTTTCGTATTTGTCGGATGGCGGAATGTACAAGCCTGACTTGGCAGTGGCCAGTCTTTTTTGCCATTGCTGCTTGACGCTGTCTGGGAAAAAAGGATTCAGCGTTTCCAAAGTCACTTCGTGCCGGGTGAAATTGGGAAGTGAAGAAATGGGCTGGGTAGGCCAGGCTTTTTCTCCAGGCATTTGACTGGCCGGGAAGGGTTTTTCTTCGATAGGAAATAAGGGTTTCCCGGTTTCCCGATCGAACACAAACAAAAAACCGTGTTTGGTAGCCACCGCTACTGCATCAATATTTTTTCCACCTTGATTCACCGTTATCAATTGTGGAGCGCTGGCGAGATCGACATCCCAAAGGTCGTGGTGTACAATTTGATAATGCCACAAACGTTTCCCGGTACGTGCATCAACAGCCACGAGGCAATTGCCAAAAAGGTTGCTACCCAAGCGGTCGGCCCCATAAAAGTCATAGGTTGGTGACCCAATGGGCAAAAAGGCAATTCCCCTTTGTTGATCAACCGAGATTTCGCTCCAGACATTTGTCCCTCCAACGTACTTGTACGCATCCTTTGGCCAAGTTTTGTAGCCAAACTCGCCTGGTTGAGGAACAGTGTGGAAAGTCCATTCCAATTTTCCACTCACCACATTATAAGCCCTTACAAATCCTGGTGCCGAGAAATAACCTTCGCCAGGAGCAGAGCCTACAATCACCAGGTCGTTGTAAATGACCCCAGGCATCATGGCCTGCATTCTACGGATGGAGGAGGGATCACGACCCAGGCCTTCGCGCATGTCCACATAGCCGTCAGTGCCAAAACTGGTGATGGTTTTTCCGGTCACGGCATCGATAGCCTGAAGGGAATTATTGAGGGTGAAGATCAGGCGCTTGTCCTTTTTGTCTTTGCTTTCCCAATAATTGAGCCCCCTCCTACTCATGCCGAGCAGGTTGGCATGAATCCAGATCTCCTTGCCACTCAATGCACTTACCGCAATCAGGGAATTGTTTTTGCCCATCACATACATCGTGGTGTCCACAACGATGGGGCTGAAGAAGTAGGGTTGTTGATCGCCCGAAGGGTACATCCAGGCCACTTGTAGTTTTGCAACGTTTTCTTTGGTGATCTCTGAAGCTGCAAAATACCTGGATTGGTCAGGGCTCCCACCGTAATGCGTCCAGGTTGAATGAGACGAGTCGATATTGTTGTCACTTTGGTCCGTCAAGGACAACAATCCAATCACTACCAACAAGAGTAGTACAGTAGAAACGGGTGTAAAAAGGCTAAACACCTTTTTGGTTGTGTTGCGATCTTTAAGCATGTAGGTTTCATTTAACATTACCGATGTGGGAACTAATGCGCTGATTAGCAGAGCACATGGGTAATGCGCGATGAAAAACTTTGAAATAATTGTCTAAAATACAATTATTTTGGATTGTAGGGAGAAAATTGGTGGGAAAAATTTCACGCTTGACTACGCTTTCCACTTGACATAAAAAAAACCTGTGAGATACCAAGTACCTCACAGGCTTTCCCTTCAAAAATCAAACTATCCCTTATTGCGGATACCCCGGATTCTGCGTTTTCAAATTCGGATTATTGAGCAACTCTGGCGTTGGAATAGGCAACAACAAATGCTTCTCTTGCAAAGCTTGATTGGAGCTCAAATTCACGTGCCCGACAAATTCATCAAACTTCCTGGTGTTTTCATTGAACACCTTGCGCAAACGCACCATGTCAAACCAGGTGATTTGCTCATAGCACAATTCATGCCAACGCTCCTTCCACACCGCTTCGCGGAATGAAGCCTGGTTGTATGTTTCCAAACCTGGCGTAATGAGTTTGGCGCGGTCTCTGATGCGCTTGAAGGCATCGTAAGCTGCTTGGGTCGGTGCGCCCAATTCGTTTTGCGCTTCGGCAAACAGCAGCAACACCTCTGCATAACGGATTTGTGGCACGTTCAGGTTATTTTGACGCGTACCAGCCACTCCAGAAGTACCACTCGAAGTACGATTGAAGTGTTTGAAAACATAAGGAGCACCCAAATCAAAACGCGCGCCGTTACCGTTGGTGAAATAAGTTGTGTAGAAATACCCTTCCTGGTCTTTTGCCCGCAAATCGCCGTCCTCGTACGATTTGTAAAAGGCTGTGGTAGGCACGCTACTTCCGGTTCCACCAGGGCCACTATAGGTTACCGGCTTAAAGTTCGGGTAAAAATTCTCCATTGGATTGCCCGCCACCAAAGTATTGTATTGCAGCATAAAGAGGTGTTCAAGGCGGTTTTCGGTGCTTTCTTTGTGCACGTCCTCGTAGGTCGCAAATAGGTTAATCGACCCAGGGTTCGCATTGGCATAAGTGATCACCTCAGCTGCTTTATCGGCAGCTAGCTTGTAGTGTGAAGCTCCCTTTTTCAATGGGAATCCGGCCATCGTCAAATAGACCCGCGCCAACTGCGCTTTTACCGCAGCCAAATTGGCCCGACCACTGACGTCCATCCAGGCCAAACCAGCCGCTTCAGCAGCAACTAAGTCATCTACAATGAGTTTGTAAACTTCTTCTTGTGGCGTCCGTACAGGTAAAAAATCTTCAGAAGCTGCCGTTTGTGGCGCGGAAATGAGTGGAATATCGCCCCACAATCTAACCGCTGTAAAGTAAGCCGAAGCGCGCAAAAAGCGGGCTTCCCCCAAGATTTTTTTCTTTTGGGCCTCCGGCATCGGCGTAATCGGCGGCACTTTTTCAATCACCTGGTTGGCCTGCGCGATCACACGGTACAATCCACTCCAATAATTGATCACGTGAGCAGTATTGCCATCGTGTACAAGTCCATACAAGTTGTTCAAATCCGAGTTTTGGGCGGTCTCGGTGGTTGAAGTACCCGTAAGGGCCTCCAACAACTGCCAGTTGGTAGAGAAAATACCGGCACCACCACCCATAAAGCGCAAGTCCGCATAAACAGCAGCCAGCGCAGCTTCGGCATGGTCAGGAATGGTATAAAAGTTATCGGGTGTGAGGTTGGAAGGTGCCTCTTCCGTCAAAAAATCACTACAACCCGAAGTAAAAAGCAAGATCGCTCCGACGAGCGTAGCTTTGCCAATATATTTGAGGATATTCAATTTCATAACAAATGAAGTTGTGTTGAATGAAAAAAGTGCTTAAAGGCCAATTTGCAAACCAACCATGTAAGTGGTAGGCTTGGGATAGTTGTGCCAGATCATACCCTGGGTAAACGCGCTGTTGCCAGCTCCCTGGTTGGTGGGTGTTACTTCGGGATCGCCAATAATTTTATCCTCTACCAGCAAGAAGAAATTTTGAGCAGTAGCATATACCCGCAAGCGGCCCATTTTGAGCTTGTTCAGCACCTGAGTGGGGAAAGTATAACCCAGCAATAAATTTCTGCCCCGCAGGAATGAACCATTTTTGACCCACCAGGAATCGACGTTGGTGACATAACCCGCGCGCGTATCGCGAATTTCAGCAATCATCGTATTCTGATTCTGGGGAGTCCAGGCATTCAATACGGAGGAGTAGCTGTTGGCCAATGATTGGCGGTCTTCGCTGGAGTGCAAGTTCATCATCAACACATCGTTGCCGTAAGAAAACTGAAGATCCAAGGTCAGATCAATGTTGTTGTAGCGGATGGTGTTGGACAAGGTTCCCCAACCCTTTGGGTTACCATTTCCGATGATGCTGCGGTCAGCGTTGTTAATGGCCTTATCGCCATTTACATCCAGGTACTTGAGGTCACCAGGCAAAACAGTTAGACCGTTGCGGTAGCTCGTGAATTTGGCGGCTTCTTCACGCTCCGCTTCGCTCCAAACACCCAGGCGAGTAAGCCCATAGAAAGAACCTACCTGCTCGCCAACGCGAATGATGTTGGCATTGCCGATAAAGTTTGGCCCACCTACGTTGAAGATGTCGGAAGGTGTTGCCAATGACAGTACTTTGTTCCGGTTGAAGGAAATATTGAAAGCCGTAGTCCACTGAAAACCACCTGCGTCAATGTTTCTGGTGTTCAAGCCAATTTCAACACCTTTGTTGTACATGGATCCCACGTTTCTCCGAATGGTACCATAGCCACTGGTGGTAGGCACGGGGGCATCCAAAAGCATGTCGGTCGTTTTGCGGTAGTAATAATCTGCTTCTACCGAAATCCGGCCTTTGAACAAAGCGAATTCAATCCCAACATCCGTCTGCGCGGTTTTTTCCCAACGCAAATCGGGGTTAGCCAAACGGTTGAGCCCGGTACCCGATATACGTGCATCGTTATAGATGGTTGTGAAGTTCGAACCCAACAAGGACAGGGAAGAATAAGCAGGAATTTCAGAGTTACCAGTCAAACCATAACTTGCGCGAAGTTTCAAATTGGAAATCAGCGTATTGCCTTTCAAAAATCCTTCTTCTGATACCCGCCAAGCTACTGCGCCGGATGGGAAAAATGCAAATTTGTGGTTTTCTCCAAATTTGGAAGAACCATCGGAGCGACCAGTAAGCGTCACTAAGTATTTGTTGGACAAGGTGTAGTTGAGGCGTCCAAAATAGGAGTTAAATGCAAAACGAGATGCGCTGGAGCTTACAGCAGGGTTGGTAGCACCAGCTCCCAGGTTGTTGAACCCAAAATAGTCCGTGGCGAAGTTGCTTACACTACCACCAATGCTAAAGGTGTTCGTTTCTTGCCATGAAACCCCCAACAAACCATTGAACGAGTGATTGGCCAGTTGCTTGTTGTAGGTCAGGTAGTTTTCCAATGACCAAAAACTTTCCTTGTAGTTGGAAGTAGAAGCAGAACCACTGCCACCAATGTTGATCGTACGAGTGGTGGATTGGTTGTTTTCCTGGGTCTGAACGTTGACACCGAATACGGTACGCATCTCCAAACCTTTGGCTAAGCTGAGGTTGGAATACAAACTTCCCAAAGTTGTTTGGGTGTTCAAGATGTACCTGCGGCCCATCAAGTTGTGGAAGGAGCTAAAGGTACCTTCGGCAAAAGGATAATCGCGGTTGTTGGCAAAAGTTCCATCTTCGTATCTAACCGGCAAAAACGGGAAGTCTTCAACGATGCGTCGAGCTACCTGGTCGTTTTGGTCTACAATGTTTTCGGTTTGGTTGTTGTAACTCAAGGTACCTCCTACTTTCAGCCATTTTTTGATCTGGTCATCAATCGTAAAGCGGCCTGAGTATCTTTTCATGTATGAAGTCTTGAGCAAACCCTGATCGTCACGGTATCCCAGGGAGATCGAATGCTGGGTACGCTCGTTGCCCCCGCTGAAACCCAGTTGGTGGTTTTGTGAAAGTTTATTCTGGGTGGTCTCTTCAAACCAGTCCGTATCAAATTTCGGGCTGCCATCAGCATTGAAAACCCGTGGATCCGTACGTTTCAATTTAGGATTTAAACTTGCCCATTTGCCCGCGGCCCAACCTACTGGGTCGTATTTGGCCATGTTTGCCCAAGACAGATCTTCTACAGCCTGGTATTCCTTGGCATTCAATACTTCTGGTCGGTTTGGTCCAATGGTGTTGACACTAAAATCGGCATTGTAGGTGACTGAACCTTCGCCTGCTTTTCCTTTTTTGGTGGTGACCAAAATCACCCCATTGGCACCTCTGGCACCATAAATGGCGGTGGAAGAAGCGTCTTTCAATACCTCCACTGAAATGATGTCGTTGGGGTTGATGTAGTCAATGGCCGAACTGAATTGGTTTTGAGTGCCCTGTGGAAGCATCACCCCATCTACCACGTAAAGCGGGTTGTTGGACGAGTTGATGGAACTAAAACCACGCACGCGGATGGTCGTTCTACCACCCGGACGTCCGGAGTTGTTGTTCACCTGTACACCCGCAATTCTGCCAGACAAGGCCTGGGTAAGGGAGGGGGTTGGGCGTTCCTGGAGTTGGTCGCCTTTTACGGAACCAACCGAACCGGTCAAATCCGATTTTTTGGCGGTTCCATACCCGATAACCACAACGCCATCCAATAACTTCGTGTCGGTTTTTAGGCTAACGCTAAGTGTCGTCTGGGTGCCAACCACAATTTCTTGTGAAACGAAACCAGTGTAGGAGAAAATTAAAGTGGCCTCATCGGGTACTTCCAAACTGAACTTTCCATCGACGTCAGTTACGGTACCATTCGAAGTGCCCTTGACCAAAATACTCACACCAGCCAAAGGTGCGTTGGCCTCATCCACAACTGTACCTTCAATGGACTTAACTACAGTTGGGGCAATTTCCACCTTTTCCAGTGGTTTTAGGTAGGGGGAGGCATACAAAATGCCAGAGCAGCAAATCACCAAAGCGATTTGGGTAAGCAGGATGCGGCCAAAATTCAGCCAGGTCCCGCTTGGGAGTAATTTTTTTTTCATCTTGTTGTACCCGAAATGGGTGATTAGATTATGGATGAAATGGTTTGAAGTAACTCTGTAAAGGTCATTAGAGGATGTGAAGTAGGTGTAAATCCTAGGTTAGGCTTTGATTATGAAATGAGGCGTGTTTTTTTGGGAACAATAAATTTACTGTATAAATTATTTTACATTGCGCACGTCTATAAACAAATTAGCCCGCTAATGGAACAACAGGCTAATTTGTTTTTTGGTATTGATGAATAAAATTAGGGCTTCCATCAGTTCACAAACATCACCCCCTTCTCCTTTGCCATTTGGTTGATTTTGTACAAATTATTGTCGATGGTGGTTTTGAGTTTGGACAATTCCTCATCCACCATTTTACTCAACTTTCCGCGTACTTCCTCCCCTTGCTTGGTGGGGCGAAAATCTCCCTGAGCCTGTTCTACCATCAAGTGTGCCAAGCGATTGTTCAATTTAATGCCGTAGTTCAGCGGGTCCTGCACACTTTGGTTTTTGGTTTGGTGGATGTTGTTTTCGATGGTATTCAATTCCTCCTCAAATTTTTTGATGGCATCCATCATGTCTTTGTTCTTCTCGTCGCTGCCCAGTTTGTTTTTCAGGTAGCCCAAATCTTCCTTGATTTTGCGCAGGTTGATGATGCCTTCGTTGGCTTCGGTGACCTTGTTGCGCACCTTCATCAGGAAATCAAATTGCGCCTGGAAGTCTTCAGCACTGGTATTCAAACGTGGGTCTTTGAGGATTTCAAATTCCTGAGTTTGGCTTTTGCCGTTTACTGTCAAGCGGACTTGATACTTTCCAGGTACGGCTTTAGGGCCCAAATTTGGCGAGCCATAAAAGACCATCCCCGGGAAGGTTTTGTAGCCCGGATAACGCATATCCCATACAAAGCGTCCACCTCCTGCTTTGACCGTGATTTGATTCAACTTGTCTTTGGCCTTGGTGCTGAAGGTACGGATGGTATCGCCGTCACTTTCCAGGATATCGATTTTGACCTCAGCTCCAGCTTCCAGTTTTTTGATAAAATAATGGATCATCACCCCATTGGGATGGTTTTCTCCTTCCAGTTTGGGGTCACGGCGATTGCTGCCGGCCATGCGATAGGTTGACATGGGTTGGTACAAGATGGCTTCTTTGGCTGCTGTTTCAGTACTCAGCTGCTGCAAAGGCGTCAGATCGTCGATGAGCCAGAAGCTACGCCCGTGGGTAGCTGCGATGAGGTTGTCATTTTTAACTGCCAGATCGGCAATGGGCACGGGGGGCAGATTGAGTTGTAATTTTTGCCAATTGTCCCCATCGTCAAAGGAGACCCAAACGCCTTTTTCGGTACCCGCATACAGCAATCCTTTTCGTTTTTGGTCAGCGCGTACCACCCGGACAAATTCATCTTTAGGGATTCCTTTGGTCGTGACGGTCCATGTTTTGCCATAATCCAAAGTCCGGTAAATGTAGGGCGTGTAGTCGCCAAACTTGTAGGAAGTAGCCGCGATGTAAGCCTCCCCTTTCACAAAAGGACTGACTTCCACAGCATTGATCATGTTGAGTTTGGGCGACATCGGTGGGGTTACGTTTTTCCAGTTCTTGCCCCCATCCTGGCTTAAATAAACCAGCCCATCGTCAGAGCCTGTCCAGATTTCACCCTCGGTGTAAGGAGATTCTGCTGCCGCAAAAATATTGGCGTAGTATTCCGCTCCGGTGTTGTCCTGGGTGATCGGGCCACCGGAAGATTTAATCGTTTCTGGATCGGCGCGGGTCAGGTCAGGGCTGATCACTTCCCAGCTTTCCCCACCATTCAAACTCATGTGCAGGTGGTTGGAACAAGCGTAGAGTTTTTTAGGATTATGTGGGCTAAAAAAGACCGGATAATTCCAGTTGAAACGGTACTTCATCACTTCTGCGCCCGAGCCTGCGGGCAGATCAGGATAGACGTTGGTAGAGCGTTCTTGGCCCGTTTCCAGGTTTTGCATGGTCATGTAACCTTTGTAATCGCCGCCGTAAACCACTTCACTATTCAATGGATCGGGGGCCAGGTGGGCACTTTCACCAATGGCCAGGGCAACCCAGTCTTTTTCGGTAACGGCACCGCCATTCGTACGATGAGGGATGCGTACGCTGGTGTTGTCCTGCTGCGCTCCGTAGATGCGATACGGAAAATGGTTGTCGGTGGATACGCGGTAAAACTGGGCGGTGGGTTGGTTGTGATAGGTTGTCCAGTTGTTGCCGCCGTCGTTGGACACTTGTGCGCCGCCATCATCGGCAATGATCATCCGGCGGTTGTTGTCGGGGTCAATCCAGAGGTCGTGGTGGTCGCCGTGCGGGGCATTTTTGAGGGTAAAGGTTTTGCCTCCGTCCTTGGAAATGCCATAACTGACGTTCATAACGTACACAATGTCTTCGTTCTGGGAATCGGCAGTGATGCGGCAATAATACCAGGCGCGTTGGAGCAGGGCGCGATCCTGATTGATGCGGGCCCAGGTTTTGCCCCCATCGTCGGAGCGGTAAACGCCTCCTTCTTTGTTTTCAATGATGGCCCAAATCCGATTGGAATTTTGAGGCGAAACCGCCACCCCAATGATGCCGTTGATGCCACTGGGCATGCCGGGTTTGTCGGAGAGGTTTTCCCAGGTGTCGCCGCCATCGGTACTTTTCCAGAGTTTGGAATCGGGGCCGCCGCTGTCCATGCGGTAACCATTGCGGGTCATGTTCCAGGTACTGGCGTAGATGATGCGGGGGTTGTTGGGATCGAGGATGAGGTCGGCTGCGCCTGCCTTATCGTTGATGTAGAGGATTTTTTTCCAGCTCTGGCCACCGTCCATACTGCGGAATACGCCGCGCATTTCGTTGGGTTTCCAGAGGTTGCCCAAAGCGGCTACGTACAACACATCGGCGTTTTTGGGGTGTACCCGAATGCGGGCAATGTGCCGGGAATCCTGAAGGCCAATGCTTTTCCAGGTTGCACCCGCGTCGGTGGATCGCCAGAGTCCGGCCCCGGAAGCTACGTTGTTGCGCAGGGTTTGTTCACCTTCACCTACGTAGATGACATTCGGGTCGCTCTCCGCTACCGCAACTGCGCCAATGGAACCGCCGAAGTATTTGTCGCTTATGTTGTCCCAGGTTTGGCCAGCATCCTGGGTCCGCCAAACTCCCCCACCAACGGTACCGAAATAGTACAAATTGGGATTGCCGCGCACGCCTGTAGCGGTGCTGGAACGCCCGCCGCGAAAGGGGCCGAGCTCACGCCAGCGGAGGCCTTCGTAGAGGCTGGGGTCAAAAGTGAGGGATTTGTTGGTTTGGGCTAGGCTCAGGAAGCTGAATAAGAGCAGCGTGGCGAGCGAGAGAATGGATTTTTGCATTTGGTTCGGCTTGTGTTGGTTTCTGGGGATTAAAATAGGGAAAAATGGGGAGGATTGTTTCTTGGAGCTTGGTTTTTCTGGCAAGAACTGACACCAATTTGTCATTTCGAAATATCAAAGGACTATCAAAGCGACATTTTTTAGCACAAAGGGAAAAAAAGAGGACTCAAAGGGCACAGAGTTAGACGTTGACAGTATTTTTAGCCAAAAATGAGGGTTAGCAAAACCCAGCACTCGGTTGTATCGCTTTGTCAACGTCTCGCCTTTGTGTCCTTTGGGCTGCCTTGGTGTCCTTTGTGATAAAAAGTGTCGCTTTGGTTATTCTTTGAAAAAATCGTGATCTTCACGTTGATTATTTCAAGATATCACCAAGAATTTTTTCCAACTCCTCCGCCTTGGGATGAATCGCCAAAATAACCCCATTTGAATCCACCAAATACGTATTTCCGCCACCACGATCAATGTTGTATTTGTTCCAAATGCCATTTTGTTTGTCCAACTCGATCAGGTTTGTCCAGGGGTATTTGTCTTTTTTCACAGCAGCTTTAAAATGTTCATTGGTCTTAAATTCAGCAGCAACACCCACAATGGTGAAACCTTTGTCCTTGTACTTTTCGTAAACCGGAATCATACTTTTGCTCAAGTAGCGACAAGGGCCACACCAGGAGGCCCACATGTCGATCACGGCCACTTTTCCTTTGATCAGTTCGGAAACTTTTTTCACTTCACCATCAATGGTCGGAGCAGAAAAATCCAGAAAATGGTCTCCTACTTTTAGATGGTGGATGGCATTCAGCATTTCCGCAATTTTTGTGGTATAAGGATGACTTGGGTACAATTTGGAAAAACTTGGAAACAACTCGGTTAAAGCCATAATATCAATGCCTTTTTTGTCATCCGAATACCGCTCAATTAGCTCCAAAAGAAGCGAATAGGAAAAAACATCAGGGTGCTGTTTAATGTATTCGTATTTCCAATTCGCATCAAGCGTTCGAATTGAGTCTCTTTTATTGATCAATTGTTGATTAAAACGCACCATTTTTTGGGTGAGGTCGCCACCAGATATGGTGTTCTGAGCATAATCTTCTAACGAGTGCAACACAAAATTAATGGTGCCATTTTCTGCAAAAAATTCTATTTGTCTCCACATTGCATTTTCAAGTTCATCTTCAAAAACCAATACATACTTCTCTACAAAGGGAGCTTCAAATTCAAAACTAAAAGCATTTTTAATGATAGGAATTTTAATGCCAGAAAAACGTGTTTCATCAGTTGCTTTGAGGAAGAGAAGTGTTTTAGATTTTCGTCCGATTACTTTACCTTCAAGTTTACAGCGAACGTTTTGTGTAAAGGTGTTGGTAAGATTCAGGCAAAAAGCCAATAGAAAGGTGAGGTGGATAATCTTTTTCATGTTTAGATTTTTAATTTTTAATTGTTTGAGGTGTTATCAGGGGATTTTTACAAATCTACCAAATGTCTTGTTTAGTTCCAATGTTTGATATTTAATCAGGACAATTTATTTATAACATGTAACCTTCTTGCTCTCGCTTCATTTCTCTTTAAACAAAACCCACCCAATCATGAACCAATTCCTGATCGCCACCCTAGCCTTCCTCTTCTTACACAGCATTCACTTTCCCAAGCCCGTTGAAAAACCCGAAATCGCCATCAGCACCGCAGGTAATCCACGCATCCTGGCTGGCATCGACAACCCCATTGTCATTGTGGCTCAGCAGGCAAAACCAGTTTATCGGAATCAAATCAGCCTGCGGTTTGAACATCCCAATCCAGACTCCAGTTCCCGTGCTGTTTTAACTGGCGATAAAGGACATTTTAGGCTATGGGTCGACACAACGGGGATACTTATTTTAAGCATCAAAACAGAGCAAGGAATCGTTGAAAAAAAACTGCGTTGTATTGCCTTGGATGTTGTAACGAGATTTGGAGGTTTGAATAAAAGTGGCAAAATGAGCAGTGCCGTATTCAAAGCCCAGGGAGGAATAATGGCTTCGATCGAATGTTGTGACATTAATGCCCAGTGCAAGGTCATTGACTTTGAAATCCTGAAATTTAATGCCCGCAGTTTAGTCTTTCGGGGCAGCAATACTGGAGGTTCCTTTGATGCAACCATCCGCCCCATCATTAATCGAGCCCAAGCTGGCGACATTTATTGGTTTCGCAATATTCGCTATCGTTGCCTGGGGAGTGAGCCAAGTTTTGCACAAGACATTGCTATAGAGATTGAATGATTCCACTAATAGAAATAAAATTTGTACTTGCCCCGTATTTTTTCCTCCCATCCAATTTATTATTTTGCACTCCCAATAATTACCCACAGCCAAAACCATTTCCATGTTCACCGGAAAAGATTTCACCTTCAAGTTGCTCTGGCATTTCGCCCGCAAAAACCTATTCAGAACCATGATTGTCAGCACCGTTGCGGTGATCTTGTACCAGGTTCTGGATTTCACTTTTGTAGCCATTCCTTTTCTACCTGTTGGTACGATCGGTACAGCCGTGGCGTTTTACGTCGGTTTCAAAAACAACCAGGCTTACGACCGGCTCTGGGAAGCCCGCAAACTCTGGGGTGGATTCACCAATACTAGCCGCAATTTTTCGGCACAGTTGATTGCCTTGGTTGAGGATAAAACCATGGTTAAAGAGCTGTTGTACCGACACATCGCCTATCTGAATGTACTGCGGCTCCAGCTGCGCAAAACCATTCCCTGGGCCACCAGTAAGGAAAATTTGCACCAAACCTTCCGCGGCGAACGTGCTGAATTGGAGGAATTTGACCATGGTTTAAAAAAGATCCTGGAGGAAAACAACAAAGGGGAATATTATGAAGCTTTGCGGGTCAAAAACAACGTGGCATCGGGCATCCTCAAGTTGCAAATCATGGATTTAACCCGCCTCAAACGCGAGAAAAAATTGGACGAATACGAGCACAGCGATCTGGTGCGGCACGTCAATGAGTTATTCAATCTACAAGGAGGCTGCGAGCGGCTCAAAAGCACACCCTTGTTTCGGCAATACAGCATCTTTAGCCGGGTCTTCGTCGTTTTGTTCATTTTCCTTTTGCCCTTCGGTTTGTTGAAGGATTTGGGCAATCTGGCGGAGTGGGGAGTCTGGCTCACCATTCCTTTTTCGATGCTGATTTCCTGGGTGTTTTATACCATGGAGCAAATTGGCGAGTTCTCAGAAAACCCCTTTGACAATTCGGTCAATGATACCCCCATTGCCGCGATTTGCCGCAACATCGAAATTGACATCAAGGAGTTTTTAGGAGAACCATTGCCCGCCAAAATGAATCCAGTGGATGATGTCTTATTGTAGGATGTTCGCTGCACATTCCCCCACAAAGGCCCATTACTGCACTGTTTTACCAGCTATAAAAAGCCAGAATGAATAAATGACCGGAATAAAAATGATGAGCAACAGGCAAATCAGAAAGACGGCATGAAACTCTAGACTTCCCAAAAATAAGGAAGCCAACAGCAAGATAAGCCCACCCAACATGTAAACCCGGCCGCCCAGACGATGGGTTTTCTGCCAGTTTTGCTCATTGTTCAGGGTCCATGGCGTTCGAATACCAATGAAATAATTGGGTTTGACGGCCTGTAGATAATTGCCCATGAGCATCAAAAAAATGGCCAAAATGGGATACAGACCAACCCGGAAATCCAGACCTGGATATACTGCTGACAAAAGGAAAATCACCGAAATGGCTGATATCAAAGACAATACCACCACCCGTAATCCAAAATATTTTCCCCCCATACTTTCGATGCGTTTTTTGGGGTCGAGAACTGGCACCAGCAGTAAGATCAAATAAAGGAAAATAGACAGCCCGGGGATCATCCACAATAAGATACTTTTGTCGTTCCAGTCATCGGCCTTGCCATATAGATCATAATGTGTAGCAATGGTTTGGGGGATTTGTTCCCAAAACCAGTACAATAAAAAGGACGGAGCCAGTGTAATGATCCACAAAATCCACTCCATTTTTGCAAACAGCTTTTTCATGATTTTCCATTTTTAAAACCGATGAACCAAGCCAAAACATCATCAATCACGGTGGTATTGAGGGAATATATCACAAACTGCCCTTGTTTTTCCGCTGTGACCAGATTGGCTTGTTTCAACAAATCGAGGTGATGAGAAATGGTGGCCTTGCCGATGTTGAAATGCTCAGCAATTGCTCCTGCCGACAGGTCGCTTTGTTGGAGCAGCACGAGGATTTCGCGCCGGGTTTCATCGTTGAGTGCTTTGAATACGGTATTCATTGTGCTTTGTTCGCTACAAAGATAGTGGAATGAATTTGATATTTCGATAACTGTCGAAATATTTTTTTCAAAAAATCACTGCCCCAAGCAGGTGAATTTTCCTTAATATTGCTTTTTAGCCATTCCCCCCAAAACCTCCCCATACAAAATCTCATGCGTCCCTTCAAAGACCGTAAATCCAATATTCTTGGCTATTTTTTGGTATAAAATCACCCGACCTCCAATGGTCTTCGATGGCTGGGTGACAGGAAAGGAACGCGTTTTTAACATCAGCTCCTTATCCTCTGCTGAAACATATCTTGTCTGGTCTTTTTCCTTGTAGTCCTTTAATAGTTTATTGTAAAAATTAATGGACTGAGAAATAGGAACCGAGCCGGTGTAACCATCGTGTACCCCTACATAAATTTGCAAGAGGCTGTTCTTGCGTTTCCCAACTGGTGTTTCCCAAAACAGAGGTGAACGTGCCCTGGCTTTTTCCGCGTCAAAAGCCCCATTGGCCCCGATGCATTGCACAATTTCGGCGGCGTATTTGTTCTTGCGTTCTACCGATTCTGCATACCAGGCCTCCAAATCTGAAATAGAAGCCCAAGCCGAAAAGCCACGAATGGCGTGCCGCGAGCGCATGTAGGTCGCCAGCGTAGCATAACCACCACCACTGTAACCCACCACGTAGATTTGTTTGCGGTCTACTTTCAGGTTTTTCAGTGCCCAATCGATGGCTTGATCAATGTCCGAAAGCACATATTCGCTGCAACAAGCCTTAGGATGGTTGTTCATTCCCCTGAAATTGGGGAAAATAAAATTCCAGTTTTTGGCATGCACCTGGGTAGCGATCATCCCCATTTGAGAGTTAGCAGAGTTACTCCAGGAATGCAATTCCACCACCAATGGTTGAGGGGTAGCAGCAGTTGATTTATCGTAATAAAAAACCTGAGTAGCCCCATCCAATGTTGAACGAATGCTGTCCTTGCGCAGGTAAGCAGGACGCTGGGCCATGGCTGAAAAAACCAGTGTACAAAGACATGTGATCAAAAAAGCTTGTTTCATAAGAAAGTCTTTGAGTAAACAATAAACCAAGATACAACGCGGGCAGCTAATGCGGTTAAAAATTGAAAAAATTGAAAAAAATGCCTCAGCCCCTTGCACATTTCTCAAAAGCCTATATCTTTGCAAGCGAATTGAAAAAAAATTCAATCATGACTGTAGCAGTTCAAAACAACAATTGGTGGTGGCGTCTGAATCATTCCGTTCTCGGGTGAAGTAGCTAGCCATTGATGTTGTTAAAAGAACATACAGCGCAAAAACGGCTTGTCGGATCACTCGGCAAGCCGTTTTTGTTTTTATATCCTTTTTGAAAAAGTTGAGAAGTTGAGAAGTTGAGAAGTTGAGTTCCCGGTCGCGGAGCGCAGCCAAAGCGCGGGAACTCAACTCCGCAACTTCTCAACTCCTCAACCCCAACTTTTAACCATGATCAGCACGACCCAACAAATTCACCTGCGCACCCACATCAAAAAACAACTGGCGGATATGGTCACGCCCGTTTCGGTTTTTTTGAAAGTACGCGACCACTACACCCAGCCCGTGATGCTGGAAAGCAACGATTTCAGCAGTGCCGAAGACTGTTTTTCTTACATCGGCCTACAAGCCATCGCGGAAATTCAGGTTAAAAATGGCCTCATCAGCACCTTGCTCCCCGATGGCGAAACCAGCAGCATCCCCGTCATCGATGTCAATACCGTTCCCGACGCCTTGCAGCACTTTGCGCAGCAATTCAGCGTTGAGCAGGATACGCCTTATCCTGTATACAATGGCCTCTTTGGTCATGTGGGTTTTGACGGGGTACAATATTTTGACACCCTGAAATTTGACTCCTCCAAACGCAAATTTGACATCCCCGATATCCGCTTTACGCTGCATCGCTTCATCATTGCGATCAACCACTACAAAAACGAGTTGTACCTGCTGGAAAACCTCATGCCGGATCAGCCCTCGGAAATGGACAAACTGGAGGCCCTTTTGCGCAGCCAAAAAGTATCCACCCACGAGTTTCATCTGGAAGGCAAGGAAGAAAGCAACCTCAGCGACGATGAGTTTATGGAACTGGTGCGCGTAGGCAAGCGCCACTGTCAAATTGGAGATGTGTTCCAAATCGTTTTTTCCCGCCAGTTTTCCCGTCAGTTCAAAGGAGATGAATTCAATGTTTACCGCGTTCTGCGCTCCATCAACCCATCTCCTTATCTCTTTTACTTCGACTACGGCAATTACAAAATATTCGGTTCTTCACCAGAAGCCCAAATGGTCATCCGCAATGGGGTAGCACGTTTGAACCCCATCGCGGGTACTTACCGCCGCTCGGGCGACAACGCTGAAGATGCCCGTCGTGCAGTAGCCCTGGCTGAAGACCCCAAAGAAAATGCCGAACACATCATGCTGGTGGACTTGGCCCGCAATGACCTGGGCCGCCATGCTCAAAATGTGCAGGTGCGCAAATTAAAGGAAATTCAGTTTTTCAGTCACGTTATCCACCTGGTATCGACTGTAACAGGTGATTTACCTGAGCATGCCAACCCTGTTCAGATTTTTGGCGATACATTTCCGGCAGGCACCCTTTCCGGAGCGCCCAAATACAAAGCCATCGAACTCATCAACCAATACGAAAACCAAAACCGCTCCTTTTACGGTGGAGCCTTGGGCATGATTGGTTTTGATGGTTCAATCAACCAGGCCATCGTAATCCGCTCTTTCCTGAGCATGGACAACCACCTGTACTACCAGGCCGGAGCCGGTATCGTGGTGGATAGCAAGGAGGAAAACGAATTGCAGGAAGTCCACAACAAACTCGGTGCTTTGACCCGTGCCTTGATCGAAGCCGAAAAAATTTAATCCATTCCTAAAGCATCATAAAAAACAACCAGCATGAAACTGCTTGTTCTCGATAACTACGATTCTTTCACGTACAATCTAGTACAATATTTCCAGGAAATTCTGGGCCAGGACGTAGATGTGTACCGCAACGACGCCATTTCCCTTGATGAGGTTGGCCGCTACGATGTCATTGTCCTTTCTCCTGGGCCAGGTTTGCCCAGCGAGGCAGGCATTATGCCCGAGCTGATCAAAAAATATGCCCAGAGCAAGTGCATTTTGGGGGTATGTTTGGGGCACCAGGCGATTGGTGAAGCTTTCGGAGGCACCCTTGACAATCTTTCCCGGGTGTATCATGGCGTATCCACCTTGATGAAACAATTGGGCAACGACGCCAATTTTTTCCAGGATGTGCCCATGGTATTTGAGGCGGGCCGTTACCACAGTTGGGTGGTGAATAAAAATACCTTGCCGCACGACTTGATCGTCACGGCAGTGGATCACCAAAACGAGGTGATGGCGATGCGCCACCGCGATTATGCGGTTTTTGGGGTGCAATTCCACCCTGAATCGGTGATGACCCCAGATGGTAAAAAAATGTTGCGCAATTTTCTCGATTATTGTGCTGAAAAACTGGGCACTAAAGCCGCAGTTGCTTAGCCATTTATTTAGCCACAAATTGCACAAATTTTCACAAATGGACACTCTCTTCGTTCGTGTCATAAATGCGATAAGCGCAAACGAAGTTTGTGCCATAATTTGTGAAAATTTGTGTCATTTGTGGCTAAAAACAACTCCGCCGCAGGCGGAAGCTGATCATTTTGAACAAGTCCTTTGCAATGAAACAATACCTGAATCGGCTTTACGAGCACGATAAATTCAGTCGGGAAGAAGCCCGGCAAATCCTGCTCAACATCGCCGCTGAGCAATACAACGAAGTCCAGATCACGGCCTTCGCCACTGCCTTCAACATGCGGTCAATTACCTTATCGGAGTTGCAGGGCTTTCGCGATGCCTTGTTGGAACTTTGTGTGCCCCTCGATCTGGAGGGCCGCGAAACCATCGACATTGTAGGTACAGGTGGAGACGGTAAAAACACTTTCAACATCTCCACCTTATCCTGTGTAGTGGTTGCCGGGGCCGGTTATCCGGTAAGCAAACACGGTAGTTATGGGGTTTCTTCTTCGGTGGGTTCTTCGGATGTATTGATCCAAATGGGTTACCAATTCACCAACGACCAGGACACCCTGCGGCGGCATCTGGATGAAGCAGGCATGTGTTTTTTGCACGCACCCCTTTTTCACCCTGCTTTAAAAGTGGTAGGCCCAATCCGTCGACAACTGGCTACCCGTACTTTTTTCAATATGTTGGGGCCATTGGTGAATCCGATTCAGCCTAAATACCAGATGTTTGGTACCTTCAGCATGGAACTCCTGCGCATGTACCAATACATCATGCAACATTCCGGGCGGCGTTTTGCCATTGTATACGCGTTGGATGGCTATGACGAAATTTCCCTGACCAGCGATTTCAAAATGGTCAGCAACGACAGTGAACGGATTTGGTCACCCGTTGAATTGGGTTTAAAGAAGCTCAAACAGCAGGATTTGGACGGTGGTGAAAATTCCGAGGATGCGGCCAAAATTTTCATGGCGGTATTGGAAGACAAAGCGACCGAAGCCCAAAAAATGGCAGTGATTGCCAATGCCGGAATGGCCATCAAAGTCATCAAACCTGAACAATCGGCCGAAGACTGTGTTGCAGAGGCGAGGGAAAGCATTGAAAGTGGGAAGGCGCTGGCGGGGTGGAAGAAATTGGTTTCATAAACAAGCAAAGCAAAAAATGAACATTCTCGATAAAATTGTCGCCCACAAATACACGGAAATTGCCGAGCGCAGCTCCAAAGCACCCATCAGCACCTTGGAGCAGAGCCCCTATTTCACCCGCTCGACCTACTCCCTGCGCGAATCCCTACTAAACCCCGAGCGAACTGGCATCATCGCCGAATTCAAACGCCGCTCACCCTCCAAAGGCGACATCAACACCAGTGCCGATGTGGCTACAGTGACCGCAGGATATGCCGGAGCAGGTGCATCCGGATTGTCCATCCTGACCGATGAGCAATTCTTTGGAGGCAGCAGTGCCGACTTAATGGCTGGCCGCGAAGCCAACCAAATCCCGGTTTTACGCAAGGACTTCATCGTGCACGATTACCAGGTGTACGAAGCCCGGGCGATTGGAGCCGATGTCATCTTGTTGATTGCAGAATGTTTGGAGACCGACCAATTGCGGAGTTTGGCGAAAACGGCAAAGTCTTTGGGGCTGGAAGTATTGATGGAAGTCCATTCTGGCGATCAATTGGAAAAACTCTGCCCAGAAATAGATGTGGTGGGTGTCAACAACCGCAACCTCAAAAACTTCCACGTGAGTGTGCAAACCTCCATCGACCTCTTTGAGCAAATCCCGGCGGAATTCCTCAAAATTTCCGAAAGTGGCATCAATGATCCCCAAACCATTCTGGAACTCAAACAAGTGGGTTTTCAGGGCTTTTTAATTGGGGAATACTTCATGAGTGATGCCCAACCAGAATTGCGCTTTGCAGAGTTTGTACAATGTCTTAAAAAACTAGAAACCCAATCGGTATGAGAGTGAAAGTATGCGGTATGCGTGAGCCTGACAACATCAGTGCCCTGAGCCAATTGCCCATCGATTTTATGGGCTTCATTTTTTATCCTGCGTCTCCTCGTTTTGCCGGGGCCAATAAAAAATTGGAAAAATGGCTGGCCAAGGAATCACCCACCGCGCTGAAAAGCATCGCCAGAGTTGGCGTTTTTGTCAATGCTGAGCTGGAAGATCTCATCAATCGCATCCACGATTATGAGTTGGACTACATCCAATTGCACGGCAGTGAAAGTGCGGAGTACTGCAAAGAACTTTTTAGTTTGTGGGATTTCAGCAGCATCCGCCGCGCTTCCATCATCAAAGCCTTCAGCATTGACGAAAAGTTCAATTTTGACAGCGTCAAAGCTTATGAGCCTTACTGCAAATACTTCTTATTCGATACCAAGGGGGCTTCTTTTGGGGGCAATGGCGTCCAATTCGACTGGTCATTGCTCGAACAATACAAAGGGGAAACGCCTTTTTTGCTCAGCGGTGGCATTGCCGAAGAATCGGCTGAAGCCATCAAAACATTGAAACATCCACAACTGGCCGGGGTCGATATCAACAGCAAGTTTGAAACCGCACCTGGACTAAAGGACATTGCAGCGATTGAACGTTTTATTCAAAACCTAAACAATTAAATAGCACAGCATGATAGCGGTTGACGAAAGAGGATATTACGGCGAATTTGGTGGCGCTTACATCCCGGAGATGCTCTGGCCCAACGTGCAAGAGTTGCGGGAGAACTACCTGAAGTTTATGGCTGAGCCCGATTTTCAGCGCGAGTTCCAGTCCCTGCTCCGTGATTTTGTAGGTCGCCCTACCCCACTCTACCTGGCCAAACGATTGTCGGAACATTTTGGGGTCACCATCTACCTCAAGCGGGAAGACCTTTGCCCTACCGGTGCGCACAAAATCAACAACACCATTGGCCAAATCCTGATGGCCAAACGCCTGGGCAAAACCCGCATCATTGCTGAAACGGGAGCCGGTCAACACGGAGTGGCCACAGCTACCGTTTGTGCGCTCATGGGCCTTGAGTGCATTGTCTACATGGGTGAGGTAGACATCGAACGCCAGGCACCCAACGTAGCTCGCATGAGAATGCTTGGCGCCGAAGTCCGCCCAGCAACTAGTGGCAGTAAAACCCTCAAGGATGCTACCAATGAAGCCATTCGCGACTGGATCAACAACCCCGTAAATACCCATTACATCATTGGTTCGGTGGTTGGCCCTCACCCTTACCCCGACATGGTGGCGCGCTTCCAATCGGTGATCAGCGAGGAAATCAAATGGCAATTGGAAGAACATACTGGCAAGGACTACCCGGATGCCGTCATCGCCTGTGTAGGTGGTGGCAGTAACGCCGCCGGGGCATTCTACCATTTCCTCAACGATACCCGGGTGCGCCTGGTGGCCGTGGAAGCGGCAGGTGAAGGCATCCACAGTGGCAAAAGTGCGGCAACGAGTGTACTGGGCACCAAGGGCGTGATCCACGGTAGCCGTACGCTGTTGATGCAAACCGCTGACGGACAAATTGTAGAACCGCATTCCATTTCTGCGGGTCTGGATTATCCAGGTATTGGCCCCTTGCATGCACACCTGATCAGTTCAGGCCGTGCTGAAGCCATCAGCATTACCGATGAAGAGTCGCTGGAAGCAGCACTGTTCCTTTCACGTCAGGAAGGAATTATTCCTGCCTTGGAAACAGCCCACGCTCTTTCTGCGCTACGGGTGATGAAATACAATCCAACGGATGTGTTGGTTTTGTGTTTGTCGGGCCGGGGCGATAAGGATTTGAACACCTATATGAAACATTTGTAAATAGGTTGAGAAGTTGAGGGGTTGAGAAGTTGAGGCTACCACAGAGACATTGACGTAGCCACTCCTCAACTCCTCAACTCCTCAACTCCTCAACTCTCATTCAATGAACCGCATTGAACAACTTTTCCAACGAAAAGATAAAAACGTACTCAATATTTACTTCACCGCTGGTTATCCGGGTTTGAACGATACCGAAGACATCATTCTAGCCCTGGAAAAAGCCGGGGTTGATTTGGTGGAAGTTGGCATGCCTTACTCCGATCCCCTCGCAGATGGGCCAACCATTCAGGAAAGTGGCACGGCTGCGTTAGCCAATGGGATGACCTTGCCGCTACTGTTTGAACAACTGGCCGCTGTGCGCAAAAAAACCGAAATGCCCCTGATCATGATGGGCTATTTCAACCAGGTCATGCAATACGGCGAAAAGGCATTTTTTGAAAAAGTGGCCGAAGTGGGCGTTGATGGCCTGATTTTGCCTGATCTTCCGCTGTTTGAATACGAAACCTATTGGAAAGACATCGTGGAATCGCTGGGGCTGGCGGTGAGTTTTTTAATCACTCCTCAAACCGAGCCAGAGCGCATTCGCAAAATCGATGACTTGACCCACGGGTTTATCTACATGGTGTCGAGTTCTTCCATCACCGGAGCCAAGAGTGAAATCACCGATACCCAGATCGCCTACTTCAACCGCATCAATGACATGCAGTTGAAAAACAAAAGGCTGATTGGGTTTGGGATTTCCAACCACGAGACTTTTGAAACGGCTTGCCAGTATGCCAATGGGGCGATTATTGGTAGTGCGTACATCAAAGCTTTGAAGCAAAAGCCAAATGTAGCGGCATGTACAGCGGAGTTTGTTAGCGCAATTCTGTAGGCGCAACCCTACGTGGTTGCAACCTAGCGTGAATACAACCCTATGCAGTTGTGACCTATAAAAAAAGAGTGCCCCTGGCAATACAGGGGCACTCTTTTTTACCAAGATTCAAGTTCTTACATTTCCAACATATCCCGCTCTCTAAAATCCAGCAGGATAATTTTGATGGCTCTTTTGGCAATGTTTTTCCCCAACATCCGCGTCAAAAAAGTTCGCCAGGCCCAGAGAAAAACTCGTTTCAAAAATGAAGGCTGCTTGGCCTTTCGTTCCTTATCCCCATAGTATTCCCGCATCAATCGGTCGACATCCTGGTGGACTGGCTTATTGTAGTGGTCATCCGGAGGCGTATTTAGGGCAAAAATATAGTCCAATACCGTTTTAAAACGCAAACTGAGCAAAGCATCCAATTTAAAAATTTCGTTTGGATGAATTTTCAGCTTGACGGGTTCAGGCAAGTAAGCCTCGTGGTATTCGCTCTTGGCCATATTGGCGATCCCCATGTCTGGAATAATGGGATAAAATCCCGGTCCTCCCAGGTCATTGGGCACAAAAAAACGCTCGTGCCGGGGGTCATTGCCATCACTTTTCCAATCGCTAAAAACCTTGGCGTTTTCCAATTTATTTAGTGGGATAGTAAAATGTTTTCGGAGAAATTTCTGACAATTGTATCGCCCCAGTTGAAAATCATGTTCCCGAAATTCCCGGCTGAAAAACCCGCCAAAACCATCCAGTGCTCCACAGGCAATCGGATAGGGATCATTGTTCTTTTTGGGAAAAACCATACGTCGCGTTACGTCACCAGCCAATCCCCTCAACAAATCGTTTTCTTTCACCATTGCCTGGGCGCGAATGGCCCCAAAAATGTCTGGAATTAAATCCAACAAAGAAGTGGGTTGTTTGTATTTTTTTGATTTGTCCTCCGCAAAATTTGGGAAAGGATCAATCATGATGATGGCATATGGGCTTTCTTCTTTTTTACATTTTTCTTCTATCGCATCGATGATTTCACCGAACGGCTCGTTATTGATGGTACCTCCATCGACGGCCACAAAATTATAGGGGCTATCTTCCGCCGTGATCTCAATGGCCTGTTCCATTTGAGATTGGTTTTTCAAACCAAACATCCGGTAAACCATAGCCTTGATGTAGGGTAAACCAATGCTGAGGGGCCTGGATTTTAATCCCAGTGGAAAGGCTCCAGTAGCTTTGGCACAGTCCATCAGCATATTTCGGTTGTCCTTATCCGTAGGTTTGAAAGGGATAACATGTTCGGGTAGTTCTCCATAACTTGGAGAACTGGCTACCATAAAGTGGGCAATGCCCTTGTGGACGTACATGCGGTGAGCGGGTTGATCTTTGGCATCACTGCTCCCGAATGCATCCCGTGAAAGCTCTTCTTTTGCTTTTAATTCTTCTCTCCTTTTGTTGTCAAAAAAGTTGACTGCTACGGGTACTCCCCGCAAACTGGTAATGGTCAGGATGATCTGTAAGTTGGGTGAAATGTATTCAGGCAAATCCTGGATTTGGGACAACACCCCTGCGTTGTCAGCAATTGCATCGATGGGATCAGAATTGAGTAGGGACTGCACCTCGTTTTTGGCCAGGATGTCTCCGGTTTGCAACATCTGTTCAATGGTAGGTAAACCTTGTGCGTCATTGAGGTTAACCCAGGAGTCATACAGTTTATTCTGCTTTTTCTCCGGATTGTATTCGTTGATGGGTTTGATGCCTTCAAACATGGCCAGCGCAGCAATAGCCGCGGTCATTCCACCTGCCGATGCACCACCGATGACTTCAATGACCACATCATGCATGGGCACCGAAAAGTCGTACATAGGGCTTTCTTCACCTACTTCCTCATTGAGTTTTTTGGCACGATCCCATTTTTCAAGGGTTTCCAGCAGATAATCAATTACTCCGGCGGTATAGGCACCTGCGGAAACGGCACCTGCCATGGCTATGCCAATTTTGAAAATTTTGCGATTTTGCATCAGTTGGATAGGCTAATGTGTCAATATTCCAATGTGCTAATATAACCATAAATAGGGAATTGGTGTATTAAACCTTGGTCCCCTTGAAATTATCTTACAGAAAACACAATCCCGATCCCAGGAGCAGCCATTCCTGAGCGAGGATCAGTCTGAAAGCTAGGCTTTATGCGCCAGCTTAAATCCTCACTGATGTCGAAATTTTGCAGGTGAGCATCTACAAAAGCTTCGATTGCCACCAAACCATAAACAGCTACTATACCGGCAAGAGATGCCTGGCGGTTTTTATCATAAGAGTCGCGGTTCGCACGCAGGCCGTTTTCTCCAAGGTTAAGGGAGCTAAACTCGTGCATTTGATCTTGCAACTCCAATTCCAAGGCGGTTTTTAAACGCTGATACAGGTCATTATTGTAGGAAAAAACATAAACCATACCTCCAATCGCCCCCACAGCAATAGGGGCCTTCCACCATCGCCCATTGTAAACCTGACCTGATCCGGGTAAAACCAAAGAATAGAGTAGCGCTTTTTTCGGCACAGGCAGGCGGTTTTTACGGGCCAGCTTCACACTGTCCATAAAAATCATTTGCACTTTTTCCTGCGGAGCAGTAGCTGCAGCAGGAAGGGTATCCTTTTGTTGGGCAAATAGTGAACAAGATAATACCGTCAAAACCACAATGAACAAAGCCTTCATAATACAGTCAATTTGAAACTTAGAGTAGGCAAAAGGCCAAAATGCTTCTTGTGGAAATGTTAATTGTTTTCGTCGAGGCGATCCAACAAATCATTCAATGCTTTGGTATTGGCAAAAGGAATAACGATTTGGCCTTTACCTTCAGCATTGACTTTGAGTTGAAGTTTTTTGACCCCAAAGAATGATTGGAATTGCTTTTGAACGTCTTTGTATTCTTCTGGTAATCCTTTCGGGATAGGTTTAGAAGTGCCTGCAACTAATTTGGTGTTTTTGTACTCTTTTACAATTTTTTGCAACTCGCTAACTGAGGTTCCTTCCTCAAGGATTTTTTTCAACAAAATACCTTGGATATCAGGAGAATCAACTAAGCCAGCCAAAATTTTTCCGTGGCCTAGCGATATCTGAAAAGATTCTAAAGCTGTAATGACATCTGGACGCAATTTGAGCAATCGCATATAGTTGGTTACAGTCGATCTGTCAATCTTTCCTTTACCCATTCTATCCGCCAACTCTTCATCCTTCAGATTGCATTCTTTTTTTAAACGAGCGTAAGTTCGAGCTATATCAATGGGGTTTAGGTCTTGCCTTTGGATGTTTTCAATCAAAGCCATCTCAAGCATTTCAGTATCGTTTACCAAACGAATATAAGCTGGAATTTCAGTCAATTCAGCTATTTGAGATGCTTTGAATCGACGCTCCCCTGAAATGATTTGAAATTTCTGAGGCTCTAACCTTCGAACTGTTATGGGTTGAATAACCCCATGAATTTTAATTGAGCTAGCCAACTCCTCTAATTCTGCTTCAAGAAACTGAGTACGAGGCTGTTCTGGGTTCGCTTCAATTTGTTCAATAGGCACCATCAAAAAATGATTGGACAATTCCTTAACTACTAAATCAGGGTCTGCTTCGATAGCAGTGGTTAGTGATTCTGTATTAAAAATTTTACTAATACCACTTCTTAAACTATCAGGAGTGATTTTTTTGGGCCCAGTACTTGATGGATTTACTTTCTTTGCCATGCTCGTTTTCTTAATCCGCTACAGGTTCATTAATCGTTTTGCTCACACTCAAATCACCATTACGCACCAGGAATTCCTGGGCGAGGTTCAGGTAATTAATGGCACCTTTGCTGCCCGCATTGAGCAACACCACAGGCATGTGCATGTTGGGCGCTTCTCCAATCCTGGCATTCCGGTGGATGATGGTGTCAAAAACCCGGTCTTTAAAGATGTCTTTCACCTCATTGACCACCACATTGGCCAAACGCAAGCGCGGGTCGTACATGGTCAGCACGATACCTTCGATCGCCAAATTGGGGTTCAGGGTACGTTTAACCAGATTGATGCTGTCTTGCAATTTGGCCAAACCTTCCAATGCAAAAAACTCACACTGTACTGGAATCAACACCGAATCACCCGCACAAAGGGCATTGACCGTCACCATCCCTAGCGAAGGCAAACAATCGATGAAGATGTAATCATAATAATCCCGGAGTTTTTCCACCACGTTTTTCATAAAAAACTCCCGATTGGGCCGGCTCACCAATTCGATCTCCGCGCCAACCAGATTGATATCGGAAGGCAAGAGGTGCAAATTGGGGGTATCGGTTTCATAAATGGCGTCCATGGGATCCATACCATTGATCAAACAATCGTAGAGGGAGGCTTCGGCGTCGCCTGGCAAAATCCCTACCCCCGAAGAGGCATTGGCCTGCGGATCGGAATCGATCAGGAGCACCTTTTTTTCTAAAATTGCCAGACTTGCTGCCAGGTTAATGGCTGTGGTGGTTTTACCCACTCCACCTTTTTGATTGGCAATGGTGATTACTTTTCCCATAAACTTTCAATTGTACTGCTTTCATTAAGCGGCAGCAAAATTAACTCTTTTCCTTTAGCGGCAAAAGCTTTTTGTGCTGAAGCATGATCGATTTTAATGTAACCGAAAGTATCGTAGTGGCAAGCAATAATTTTGTTGCAGTCGATGAAGTCGGCAGCGAGCACTGCATCGTCAATTCCCATCGTAAAATTGTCACCGATGGGGAGAATGGCAAAATCCAGCACGGGGCAAATCATCGGGAGTAATTTCATGTCCCAGGTGAGCGCGGTATCTCCGGCATGGTAGAAGCTTCCTTCCGCATTGGAAATCACAAAACCTCCGGGGTTCCCGGCGTAGGTACCATCGGGCAATACACTGGAGTGAACGGCATTGACCATTTTGAGTTTGCCAAAATCAAAATTCCAGCTCCCGCCCAGGTTCATGGGATGCCCTTTGATGCCTTTGGCCTGGTAGTAAGAAACGATTTCGTAGTTGGAAACGATGGTCGCGTCACAACGTTTGGCGATGGCTTCGGCATCAGCTACGTGGTCACCATGCCCATGAGTGAGCAAGATGTAATCGGCTTGAATGCTGTTGACAATGGCTGCGGCCTGATCAGCTTGTAGTGGATTGGGAGAAATGAAGGGGTCAAAAAGTAGTTTTTTGCCCACAGTTTCGACCAGGAAACAGGATTGGCCGTAGTAGGTGATCTGCATGGTTGATTTGGTTTGAGGATTTGGATGCTTAAAGAAACACTTTCTTTGGGGAGTTTCAAATGCTCAAACTAGAAATTTAATGAAAAAGTAATGGCTATATCCCTTCCGGTCACTGAGCGTAGTCGAAGTGCAGGAAGGGATATAGCCATTACTTTTTCATTAAATTTAAAACGGCACCACTATCTGCAATCTCGATTGAAATCCATGTGACTTCTTCACTTGACTGTAAAACTCAAACATCGGTGCCAACTCTGGAAATTCCTTTTTCACCATTCTACCCATTTTAGCCTCATCATCACCAGTTTCCCCTACAAATTCCTCGACTAATTGTTGGATAGGGTCTTTGATGGATGGGTAACTCACAGTACGGTAATCTTTGACTTTGGCCAGTTTAGCAGCAGACTTAATGGCCTGATCCAGGCCTCCCAATTTGTCTACCAGGCCAATTCTGCGGGCATCTACCCCGCTCCATACCCGGCCCTGGGCGATCTCGTTCACTGCTTCGGTGCTCATTTTGCGGCCATCCGCTACCCGCTTGAGGAAGAGGGCATACATCTCCTCAGTGGAAACCTGAGCCCGGCGGGCTTCTTCTGGCGACATATCCTGCATCAGGTTGAGCCCGAGAGCGAATGGACCGGTTTTTACCGAGTCCATGGTAATGCCCAACTTGTTGGCCATCATTTTTTCGATGCTGGGGATCATGCGGAATACCCCGATGGAGCCCGTAATGGTATTGGGCTCAGCGTAAATCGTATCGGCCATACAGGCGATGTAGTAGCCACCGGAAGCAGCTACGTCTCCCATCGAAACTACCAGGGGTTTACCTGCTTCTTTGGCTTGGGTCAGGGCGTACCAGATGTTTTCGGAAGCCAATGCACTTCCTCCGCCAGAATTGACGCGTAGCACGATGGCTTTTATTTTTTCATCATCGAGCATTTTTTCGATGGCCTTTACATAACGTTTATCGCCGATCGAGCCATTGTTACCTCTGCCATCGATGACGTCCCCCTCGGCATACAGCACCGCAATTTTGCTATTGGCCTTGTAGTCGCTTTTACCCGGACGTGCCTGGTCGTATTGACTGATGTTGACAAATTTTACGTCTTCATCTTCATCCAGACCCAGTTTTTTCTTGATTTGTTCGATCAACTCCTGGCGGTACATCACCTTGTCAAACAAGCCGTATTGTACTGCTTTTTCGGGGCTATCCGCTAATCCCTGGTTGATGACGTTGCGCAATTCTGCACTGGATTTTTTGCGGGTTTTGGCTACATCGTTCAAGAAAATATCGTAAAAGTCCGCCAAAAATTCTTTGTACTGGAGTTTGTTTTCAGGACTGAATTTTTCCAAACGATAGGGTTCAGTAGCTCCCTTGAATTTCCCGGCATAATAAATTTGCATTTTGATACCCAGGTTGTCCAACATACGTTTGTAGAACATCTGTTGCACGGCGAATCCATTGATTTCAACATAACCGCTGGGGTTGATATAGGCTTCATCAGCCACCGAGGCTACATAATAGCTACCCCGGGTAAAAAACTTGCCATGGGCAACTACGAACTTTCCTTTTTTCTTAAAATCTTCGATGGCTTGGCGTACAGTACGAGCCGAAGCAAAACCGTTAAACATGGCCATTTCAGGCTCTAAAAGAATACCTTTGATGTTGTCGTCATCACCAGCACGGCGAATGGCATCCGCTACATCATGGGTGCTTAAGACCTTGGTTTTTTTAAGATCGGAGAAAGAAGCTGATTCGACATTGTTGGTCAATTCAGGCATTAGTTGATCAAAAGTGAGGCGAAGTACCGAGTTGGGGCCTACGGGTTCAGTCTTTTCAGCACTACTGGCAATTGCCCCAATAATGCCAATCCCGACAAAAAACAACACACCTAAAGCCACTAATACCCCCAGACAAGAGGCAAAAAACATTTTGAAAAATTGTCCCATAGTTTAATGTTTTACGAACAGCGGAAAAATACCTAAAATGAATGGAGTAAAGCTTTTTTTTAGATGAACTGCACCAAATTTGGGAAGATGGATTGCTTTCATTACAATAAATTAAAGTGCTTTTGGTTGGCCATCACCCATTAAATTCTATTTTTACCGCGTTTATACACAAAATACCGGCAGTGACCAGCATCGACTTAAAACCACTCAAAGATTTTCAGGAAACCAAAGATGGTTTGCCTTATATCCACCGCGACATCAGTTGGCTCTCGTTCAATTACCGGGTCTTGCAGGAGGCCATGGACCCCAGTGTGCCCTTGTTTGAACGACTTAAATTCCTGGCCATTTATTCCTCCAACCTCGATGAGTACTTCAAGGTGCGGATGGCTTATCACCGTCACCTAGCCCGGGTTGGAAAAAGTACCAAACAAGAATTGGCCTACGACCCCAAAGCAGCCATCAAAGAAATTCGACGCATCGTCAACTTACAACAGGAAGTGTTCAGTATGGTTTTTGACCAGATGATCATCCCCGAATTGAAGGACCATAAAATTTTCCTACTGCGTCGTTTGGACCTCAACGATGAGCAACAACAGTTTGTCGAAGCGTATTTCAAAGACAACATGTTGCCCTATGTGCAGCCTGTGTTGTTGCACCAAAAACGCATCCGGCCTTTTTTGAACAATGCGGCCTTGTACCTCACCTTGTGGCTCAAACCCATCGAAAATCCCGATGCTCCTGACGAGTATGCGCTGGTAAAAATGCCATCAGATCAGTTGCCCCGCTTCATCCATCTGCCCGCTTCGGCACCAGGTCGGCACGACATGATCCTGCTCGACGACATCGTGCGGCACAGCGTATCCTGGATGTTTCCGGGGTATGCCATTGAAGATACCTTTTCTATCAAATTGACACGCGATGCCGAACTGTATATTGACGATGAATTTTCGGGCGATTTGGTACAAAAAATCCGCAGTAGCCTCAACAAACGCCAGGTCGGTTCAACATCGCGTTTTGTTTATGATCGGGAGATGCCATTAGCAATGTTGGATGTGCTGAAAGAGGTTTTTGCTTTGGAAAAATACGACACCCTGCGTGAAGGCCGCTACCACAATAATTTTGACTTTTTTAAATTTCCAGACTTTGGGATGAACCATTTAAAAAACCCGGTTTTGCCCACGCTGGAATGTAAATTACTCGAAGACCCAGACCAGGATCTTTTCAGCAAAATCAGTGAAAAGGACCGATTGCTCAATTTTCCCTACCAGTCTTACGCGGCCGTTATCCGGTTTTTTGAAGATGCAGCCAAAGATCCTCTCGTCACACACATCAAACTCACCCAGTACCGGGTGGCCAAAAACTCCCAAATCCTGCAAGCTTTAATGGATGCTGTGGAAAATGGCAAGCAGGTTTCGATTTTTATTGAAGTAAAAGCCCGGTTTGATGAGGAAGCCAACCTGAGCTGGGGCGAAAAGTTGAAAAAAGCAGGCGTTCATGTACATTATAGTTTCCCTGGTGTAAAGGTGCACGCCAAGTTGGCCCTGATTCGACGCATGGAAAGCAGCGGGCCAGCTTTTTATTCCTATTTATCCACCGGAAATTTCCATGAAGACACGGCCAAGGTGTATAGCGATTTTGGTTTGTTTACCAAAGATACCCGCCTGACTTCTGAAGTAGCTCGAATTTTCACTTATCTGGAAACGGTAAAAGTGCCCCACCAGGAATTCAAACATTTCTTGGTAGGCCAGTTCAACCTACGCTCGGGCATCGAAAAGTTAATCGATTACGAAATCGCTCAGGCTAAAAAAGGAAAAACGGCCCGGATCATCATCAAAATCAACAGCATCCAGGATCGGCCAATGATTGAAAAATTGTACGAAGCGAGCCAGGCAGGTGTAAAAATCGACATGATCGTGCGCGGAATTTGTTCTCTGGTGCCTGGAATCAAAGGATACAGCGAAAACATCAAGGCAATCAGCATAGTAGATCGGTACCTGGAACACGCTCGGGTGTTCATTTTCCATCACGGTGGTGAGCAAAGGGTTTACCTGTCCTCAGCTGATTGGATGACCCGCAATTTGAGTTTTCGAGTGGAAACGGCTTTCCCGATATATGATTCCGCAGTAAAACAGGATATTCTGGACTACATAAACGTCCAATTGAACGACAACGTCAAGGCGAGGGTTTTAGACAAGAACTTGTCCAACGAGCGGAATAAAGTGGAAGGAGATTTCCCTTGCCGCTCACAGGTGGATACGTATTATATGGCGAAAAGGAAAATGGAGGAGAGTGAAAAGTGAAAAGTGAAAAAAATGAACCAAATGGTGAAGCCCAAATGGTGTACCTAATTTTTCACTCTTCACTTTTCGCTTTTCACTTTTTAGTTTTTCTCCGGACGCAAGCCCCGAACAACCTTCCCAGCTTGCCACATCTCACTATTGTGAAGGTCAGCAAGTTCTTGGTCCAGTTTTTCGCGATAATCCGTCTGGCTATTGGAGTCGATAGAACGCTGGGCTTCTTCGCCAGCAGCTACACTATCGTACAATTCTTTGAATACAGGTGCAGTAGCATCGCGGAATTTCTTCCACCAATCCAGTGCACCACGTTGAGCAGTGGTAGAGCAGTTGGCGTACATCCAGTCCATGCCGTTTTCAGCAACCAATGGCATCAGCGACTGAGTCAATTCTTCAACCGTTTCATTGAATGCTTCAGATGGGCTATGACCGCGTTTGCGCAGTTCATCGTATTGGGCAGCAAAGATACCCTGGATAGCACCCATCAAGGTACCACGTTCGCCAGTAAGGTCGGAGTATACTTCGTTTTGGAAGGTAGTTTCAAACAAGTATCCGGAACCAATGCCAATACCCATGGCAACAACCCGGTCCTTGGCACGGCCAGTCGCATCCTGGTGGATGGCGTAGCTGGAGTTCAACCCACGGCCTTCCAGGAACAAACGGCGCAAGCTGGTACCTGAACCTTTAGGTGCAGCCAGGATTACATCGATGTCAGCAGGAGGAATGATGCCAGTACGCTCTTTGTAAGTGATCCCGAAACCGTGAGAAAAGTAAAGTGCTTTTCCAGGAGTCAGGTATTTTTTCAAAGTAGGCCAAATGGCGATTTGCGCAGCATCAGACAAGAGGTATTGAATGATGGTACCACGTTCAGCAGCTTCTTCAATGCTGAAGAGGGTTTCACCAGGTACAAAACCATCGGCAATTGCTTTGTCCCAGGTTTTGGAAGGGTAACGTTGACCCACAATCACGTTGAAGCCATTGTCGCGCAGGTTCAGCGCCTGACCAGGGCCTTGCACACCATAACCAATGATGGCAATGGTTTCGTCTTTCAGTACTTCCAGAGCCTTTTCGAGCGGGAACTCTTCGCGGGTAACCACGTTTTCTTCTACGCCGCCAAAGTTGAGCTTTGCCATAAGATATTTGTGTTTATAATGAGTTTTCAAAAAAGGATGGGCGCAAAGATAGAATAAATGC
>NZ_JANRKL010000238.1:0-5275 GCF_033763495.1 Haliscomenobacter sp.
CTCTATCATTGATTCTGTACTCAGCCGCCACGATGCGGTCGTATACGACAAAGACAGCCACGGCTGTATTTACGATGGGGTTCGTTTGCACATCGGCAAACGTTTTCCTTTTGAACACAACGACTTCGAAAGTTTCAAGAAGCAATTGGAAAAAGCCAACGAGCACGTCAAAGAAACTGGCGGGGGTATCCTCGTGATTTCTGAAGGGGTATTCGGGATGCGTGGTAACCAGGGTATCCTGAAGGAAATTGCTTCCATGAAGGCTCAATACAATTTCCGTTTCTTTGTAGACGATGCACACGGTTTCGGTATGCTCGGCCCAACTGGTGCTGGTGCGGTAGAAGCCCAAGGGGTAACCGACGCAGTAGACCTTTACTTCAGTACCTTTGCCAAATCGATGGCCTCTATCGGTGGCTTTGTTGCTGGCGAGCGCGACATCATCGATTACCTGCGTTACAACATGCGTTCGCAGATTTTTGCCAAGTCACTGCCGATGCCTTTAGTAATTGGTGCATTGAAGCGTTTGGACATGTTGCGCTCTATGCCTGAGCTGCGTGAAAAACTCTGGCACATCGTAAATCGCCTGCAAGGTGGTCTGCGCGCCATGGGCCACGACCTGGGTACCACCAACAGCTGCGTTACTCCGGTGTACCTCAAGTGCTCCGTGGATGAAACTGGTAACCTGGTGAAGGACCTGCGTGAAAACCACGGCATCTTCTGCTCAGTGGTGATGTTCCCGATGATTCCGAAGGGTATGATCCTGCTGCGTTTGATTCCTACTGCTGCACATACCGATGAGGATGTAGATCTGACACTCGCGGCTTTCAAAGACATCAAAGAGAAATTGGAAGCAGGTGCTTATGTACAAAAATTGGAGGCAATTGCGGATATGCGGTAATTGGCTTTTTGAATGATATGATCAATACCCCCTGGAGTAAGTTCGCTTGTTCCAGGGGTTTTGTTTTTTAGTTACATCCCCTCATGTAACTCCACCCCATTGTTCCGCACCGAATTCACCTTATCCGATACCTGATACATCTTCAACACCCCATCCCCAGGTGTATGCAACATCCCCTCAATCACCGCCTGGTTCCGTTCTTCCAGCCACAATTGCCGTGATTCCCTATCGGGCAGCACCAGCGGCATTCGATCGTGAATCGGCATCATCTCGGCATTAGGCCCAGTGGTAATGATGGAAAAACTGTGGATAACTTTTCCCTCGCCACGCCAGGTTTCCCAAATGCCGCCCATGACCAGTAGCTCCCCTTGGGCAGGTAGGATCCGAAAAGGAGTTTTGTCTTTGCCCTCTTTTTTCCACTCATAAAAACTATCTGCCAACACCAAACAACGCCTTTGCCGGATGGCATTGCGGAAAGCTGGTTTTTCCAGTACCGTTTCGGACCGGGCATTGATCATCTTGCCCCCCATTTTAGGGTCTTTGGACCAGGAGGGGATTAGCCCCCATTGGAACAATTGCAAGGCCCCCGGCGCCTGGTTGCTAATGACATAGGCTTGTTGGGTGGGCGCTATATTGTAGTTGGACTGGAGTACATCGTCCTCAACCTCCAGCGTAGTGCCTAGTTCAGCCTCTATTTTGGCTTTGGATGTAGAAAAAGAATAACGTCCGCACATAATGTTGCAGTTTGGTGATGATTGAGCTGTGGAAAAATAATTTTAAAAAGTTACCAACAAGGCCTTTTTTAGCTTTTGCCCTAAAGCCTTGATAGAATGGACTTTAGTTCAAAACGTTTTCCACCTCAATTTAGTGGAAAAGCGTCAGTTTAGCCCCTACTTATACACACTCGTTAACATCTGGTCTTTGGAAATAAAGTTATCCCCATTCTCTACAGTGTTTTCCTTTCGCTATGCCAGAAAATGAGCCGCCCACCAACGGCTCGTTCACATTTGCGCTGAAAAAAGTTATGCTGTTAACAAGTATTCGGGGCATTGTGGACAAAAGTCGGAACTACTTGATTAGGCCCACTTTTGCCTGTTGGTTTGTTGTGCATAAGTGTAATTAAAATCTTAACACTGAGGTAACATTCAGTTAACTCATTTTTTTCTCCACATACTAACACTGCTGATGATGAATCTGATTAGTCTTTTAATTTAAAATCATTTTATTTAATCATAGCGCTACTTCGGCGGAAAAAATTTGCCACAAAAAAGCGCTTATCTTTGTTCGAGAAAAAAAACAAACGCATGTCAAGCGAAACCGCTTCCTCAAAGTCTGCTGCATTTATTTATCCCAAAGCCGTTCAAGTTTGGCTGATGATTGGGGTTTTTATGGTTTTTATGCAAGTGGTGATTGGTGGTGTGACCCGACTTACAGGTTCGGGATTGTCGATCACCAAATGGGAAATCGTGACTGGTACCTTACCTCCGTTGAACGCAGCCCAATGGCAAGAAGAATTTGTGGAGTACCAGGCAACGCCCCAGTACCAAAAAATCAACGAAGGCATGAGCATGAGCGAATTCAAGTTCATCTACTTCTGGGAATATTTCCACCGGCTTTGGGCACGTTCGATGGGTTTTGTCTTTTTGATCCCCTTCTTGTTTTTTTATTTCAAGGGCTGGATTGACCGTCCATTGCTCCGACGTTTAGGGCTTGTCGTATTACTCGCAGCACTGGCTGCTTCCTTCGGTTGGATCATGGTAGCCAGTGGTTTAGTGAATCGCCCCTGGGTAAATGCCTACAAATTAACTTTACATTTGTCCATTGCTCTGGCTGTATACAGTACTTTATTCTGGACTTTGTTGACAACTTTTACACATTATCCACAAGTTATCCACACTGTTTTGTTAAAAAAGTGGGGATTATGGATAGCAATCCTGCTCGGTGTACAAATTGTATTAGGAGGCATCATGTCGGGCATGAAAGCGGGTCTTTTTTACCCTACCTGGCCCCAAATGAACGGTGAATGGATACCCTCTGTGGTCTTGCAGCGCAGTGAATGGGACAGCCTCAATTTCATACAGTACGACCGCGGACCCTTCATGTCTGCCTTGATTCAACTCATGCACAGAAGCTTAGCTTATGCATTGGTTGTCATTGTTTTATGGTATTTTTACAAAGCCATGACCAATGCCCCCAAAGGCCCCTTCCGCTCGGCCCTTCCACTACTTCCCACAATGATTTTTATACAAGTTTTGTTGGGAATTTTTACCTTGTTGTACTGTAAGGGAACTGTGCCTGTTGGTCTTGGTGTTTTGCACCAAGCCGGAGCCTTAGTACTCCTTACCATCATACTTTTCCTCAATTATCACTTGCGGCTGAACGCAAAAAAGTGACAATGTGGAAAACTTTGTGGAAAACTTTTTTCAATGTTAATTATTTGCAAAGATGCCCGTTTTTTGGTTGGATGATCAATCCTTGGAATTTCCGGCACCAGAACTAGCTACTCCTGAAGGGATTCTGGCGGTAGGGGGAGATTTATCTCCTGCCCGTTTGTTGGAAGCCTACGCGGGGGGGGTCTTTCCATGGTTCAATGAAGGTGATCCTATTTTGTGGTGGTCGCCGGATCCTCGTTTTGTTTTGTTTCCCGATGAATTGGTGGTGTCAAAAAGCATGCGGCCTTATTTCAACCAGAAAAAATTTCAGGTCAGTTTTGACCAGCATTTCGAAGCAGTCATGCGCGGCTGCCAACAATCCAATCGAAATGGGCAATCGGGCGACACCTGGATAACCGAAGATATGATCCAAGCTTATGTCCAAGTCCACCAATTGGGCTATGCCCACTCCGTTGAAGTGTGGCAGGAAGGAGAGCTGGTGGGTGGTTTGTACGGTATATCTTTGGGAAAAATCTTTTTTGGAGAATCGATGTTTGCCCGGGTGAGCAATGCCTCCAAGTTTGGTTTCATCACGCTGGTGCAAAAACTGCGGGAAAAAAACTTCACCTTGATTGATTGTCAACAACAAACCCAGCACCTGGGCAGCCTGGGCGCCAAGCCGATCAGCCGAAAATCTTTTTTGAAATACCTGCAGGAAAATAAAAAGCTGGAGACTTTAACAGGTTCATGGACAAAAGTTCTCGCAGAATAACTTATTTTAGCCACATCAACTCAAAGTTCAGTCCTTTCCCAAAGGTCAACTGATGCAATAGATCGATCTGTAACAAATCAACGTTGTAAACAAGTAGTGGAGCAAAAATAAATGTTCATTTTTGAATCAAATGGATAATTTGTTTTTTGTCGCCCCCTAAAAGATTCCGAAACGCTATGCTGATTCGACTGCTCTCGCTTTTACTTCCACTAGTACTGTTGGCTTTTGTTGTACCCAGTACCGAAGGTATTTACCCCAAGGATTTTTTTGCTGCACCAGTGAGTGGCCCTTTGCGCTTGTCGGGTACTTTTGGTGAATTGCGCCCGGATCACTTTCATTCGGGCATCGACATCAAAGGTGGCCTGGGGGTACCCATTTATGCTGCGGGTGACGGCGAGGTGTATTGCATCAAAATCAACCCTGGAGGCTATGGCAGTGTAATGTACCTGCGGCACCCCAATGGCTATACCACGCTTTACGCCCATTTGAGTGGCTTTTCGCCAGAGTTGGCCAAGTACATTGAAGACAAACAATATGCAGCACAGCAGTTCGCTGTCGAATTATACCCTGAGGCAGGGCGCTTTCCGGTTAAAAAAGGTCAGCTGATTGCCAAAATGGGCAATACTGGCCATTCCTTTGGGCCACACCTCCACTTTGAAATTCGGGAAACCGCGACCGACCGATCCATCAACCCCTTGTTGTTTGGATTACAAGTGCTGGACAACACCCCTCCCCGGGTGCATGAACTCAAAATTTACCAAATCGCTGAAAACAACCAGTTGGCCGAAACCCGCCGGGTGCCCTTGCTCCTCAAAAATACCCAATACGGAGTAACTGGAGATACCCTTAAAGTCAAAACCAAACAAGTGGGCCTGGCCATCAAAGCCTATGACCACATGGATGGTGTGAACAACTGGAATGGCATTTATACCCTCGACTTACTGGTGGATGACAAGCAAGTTTACCATTTTGCGGTAGAAAAACTCGATTTTTCAGAAACCCGCTACATCAATGCTCACGTGGATTATGAAGAAAGAGTGTCGCGCAATTCTTACTTTCACCGTTGTTTCCTATTGCCTGGTAATGGCTTATCCATGTACAACCAGGTACTGGAAAATGGCAAAATCAACATAGCCGAGAAACAAACCCGTAAGGTGAACATCATCATCAAGGATGTGGCAGGCAATACAGCGAAAACACAGTTTTGGGTGAAATTGGATACGGCTTTGGTGA
>NZ_JANRKL010000239.1:0-24762 GCF_033763495.1 Haliscomenobacter sp.
AAATAAAAAATCAAAAAAAAAATTTCCAGACGTAGGGGTAATTTATTTTTCTCCGCATCTACTAATCATTCATTCACATTTTGTTATCACCTGACTGTTATGAAACTTCTTATCACCTTAGGGAGCATGGCATTGTTTTGCCTTTCGCTCAAGGCCCAAGCTAACCTGAATGGTAAAATTCAAGATGAAAATCGCCAGGCCATTGCTTACGCCAACGTCTTGCTGCTCGAAGTCAAAGACTCAAGTTTGATCAAGGGTGCCATTACTGCTGATGATGGTAGTTTTGAATTCAGTGCAATTCCTACCGGAAAATCTTACCTGCTACGTGTAGTCATGTTGGGATTTGAAGACCACTTCCAAAATATCCCTGATTTTAAGGAAAACCTCAATGTCCCGACCATTTCGCTGCACAACCAGGCTCAGACCCTGGCCACTGCCGAAGTGACCGCCCGCAAGCCATTTTTGGAACAAAAAGCCGGTACGCTCATTGTCAATGTAGCCAATAGCATCACGGGTGCCAGTGGAAGTGCTTTGGATGTATTGCGCAAGGTGCCAGGCATGATTGTGGTCAACGACCGCATCAGTTTGGCAGGCCAAACGGGATTGACCATCCTCATCGACGGTCGCCCTACCCAATACATGGACATGCAAAGCTTGCTAAAAGACATGCCCTCGGCGAACATCGATCGCATTGAAGTGATCAGCCAACCAGGAGCACGTTTTGATGCGCAGGGAACCGGGGCTGTCCTCAACATCATCCTGAAACGCAACATGAAGCTGGGGGTCAATGGCTCAGCTACGGTAGGCGCTGGCAAAGGCAAGTTTTGGAAATACCGGGCTTCGGGTACCATGAACTTTAGGAACGAAAAATTCAATTTCACCAATTCCCTGGCCTTTAGCCACCGGACCTGGTATGAACAATTGAATCTGGAGCGAGTAGTTGGTTCTGAATTGTATAAACAAAGCAATTTTCAACCCGGCTTACCTTATTCTTTGAACATCAAATCGGGTGTGGATTATTACATCAGTAAAAATCAAACAGCAGGTGTTTCGGTAAATGCCCTGGGCAGTACCAACGAGGTGGTGAATAAAAGTACCACCTCCATTTTACCTGATGCCCTGCAAAAAGCCCGGGCCGAAATTTTGACCTCCAATGAAACCGATCGCCGAACTGGCTTTGTCAATCTAGATGCCTACTACGAGTTCAAACTGGACACCAGTGGCCAAAAGCTCAACGCCGACTTCAGCATCAACCGCTATGGTCGCAACGTCAGCAACCTCTTGCGTACGGAAGTGATCAGTGGGGAAGACAACTATGCTGATCGTCAGCAAAAACAACCTGGCAATACCGAAATTGAAGCCTATCGCCTGGACTATACCAAACCCTTCAGCAAAAAATTCAAAATCGAGTCGGGACTAAAATACAGCCATGCGGTGGTGGACAATGATCTTCAAGCGAGTATTTTTTCGGACAACAATTGGGTAAATGACCCCTCGTTCAGCAATCACTTCGTTTTTACGGAAAAAATTGCAGCAGCTTATGTGTCGTCCAATTTCACTTTGGGTAAAATGGAAGGTCAGGCTGGTTTGCGTTACGAAAACTCCCAATCTTCGGGTTATTCGGTGACTTTGGACAGCACCCAACAACGGCGGATTGCGCGGTTTTTTCCCAGCTTGAGCCTCTCTGCTCCCCTAGGGGACAAACTGGGATGGTCAGCAGCTTATAGCAATCGCATCAATCGCCCTAGTTATGGGTCTTTGAATCCTTTTGTGCAGTTCCTTGACCCTTATACCTATCGAAAAGGAAACCCTTTCCTGCGACCTGAGATCACTGATTCGTACAAAATGTCTTTGACCTACGACAAACAACCTTTCTTCAACCTGGAATATACCCGCACCAAGGACGTGATCCAAATGGTCACCCAGCAAGATGATGCTACCGGGGTGGGTTTTGGCATAGACGACAACCTGGCTACTTTTGAACGCTACGGTGGTAGTTTGTTCTTCCCACTTGAGTTTGTGAAAAAACTGGAAGGGTACGGCGGCGTGATGGTGTTTTACAACCGCTACGAATCCGAAGTTTTTCAAGAACAATTCAACCAAGGCCGCTGGAATGTAGTCGCTTTTTTGAATGCAACCTATACGATGCCCAAAGACTGGAAATTTGAAATGAACGGCTGGTTCTCCGGCCCCGGCATCGAAGGCATTCAAACCTCGGAACACTTGTACGGGGTAAGTTTTGGCGTTCAGAAAAAGATCATGAAGGGCAAGGGCAACCTCAACCTGGCCCTCGATGATATGTTGTTCCGTTACTGGCATGGTCGGATTGATCATGCTGCGTTTGAGGCCAACATTGTTTCTTCCTGGGAAACGCGGATTGCCAATTTGAGCTTTACCTACAATTTTGGGAATCAATATTTGAACAAAGGAGCTCGGAGAAGAAGTGGAGCATCGGAGGAGCAAAGCCGGGTGGGGGAAAAGTAAGTGAAAAGTGAAAAGTGAAAAGTGAAAAATAGGCTACCGCATTGACTTTGACAATCAATGTTGAACAAGTCGCTGCGGTAGCCTACTTTTCACTTTTCACTTTCTACCACCCCAACACCGCCTTCATCTTTTCATAAATCGCCGTATTCTCATAAATCCCGGAAAACAACTCCGCTCCTGGGCCGAAAGCGAACACGGGCACCAGCTGCGCGGTATGTTGATTGGTGGTAAACGCCCCCCGGATTTTGCCCAATTCCGAGCCTGGATTGATGGCATAGCCCCCCGTTTCGTGGTCAGCGGTTACAATCACAAGCGTTTCTCCATCGGCGGCGGCAAAGTCCAGGATTTTACCAATGGTTTGGTCAAAATCGACTACCTCGCTCACGATGTAATCCGAGTTGTTGGCGTGGCCTCCCCAATCGATTTGGGAGCCTTCAATCATCAGGAAAAAGCCTTTTTCCGAGCGTTGTTTGAGGTGTTTGGCGGCGGCAACGCTGTAGGGTGCCAGGTAAGTCCGGCCTTCTGAGGCCTTGGCAGGGTCGCCATCGGCGCTGAAATAAATGAAGTTTTTACTCGGATCAGGCGGAGTAGCACTTTCAGCGTTTTGGCTAAAATCGTTGATTTGATAACCCTTAGCCTGGAGCTCTTTGACCAGATTTCGGCCATCAGCAGCCCGCTGATCGAAGAATTTTTTTCCACCACCAGCCAAAAAATCCACCTCGGTTTTGAGGAAAAAAGTAGCGATTTCTTCGTCGAACTTCCGGTTGCGCACATGCGCAATGAAAGAAGCCGGAGTAGCGTGGGTAAGCGTGGAGGTGACTACCATCCCAGTGGCCAGGCCCTTTTCTTCGGCTTCTTCCAGAATGGTTTTGACGGGCATACTGTCGGGGTCCACTCCAATGGCACCATTGTACGTTTTGGTGCCACTAGCAAAAGCCGTAGCCCCTGCTCCCGAATCCGTGATGAGGTCATTAGAAGAGTAAGCTTTGTGCAAACCCGCTACCGGAAATCGTTCAAACTGGCTTTGGTTGTTGTTGAAATACATGCCCGCCGAGATCTGGGTCAAGCCCATTCCATCCCCAATCAGCAAAATGACATTTTTAGCCTGGCGCTGCGGTGCGGCGGCGGCTACTTTTGATTTTTTTTGGCTCCAGACTGGCCCACACAACAATAGGGTCAATCCTATGATCAAGAGTTTTTTCATCTAATCTTTGTGGTAGTTCTCTTAAAAAACGAAGTGACTAGACCAAAATGTATCGCTTCCCCGGCAAGGCTTTAATGACGCCTTTAAATTCCAATTCCAACAAAAGGGCTGCCATCGCGCTGCTCGACTTTTGCGCTACAAAGGTCAGTTCGTCAATGTTCTTTTCTTCGTCGTGACGCAACAAATTTACAATATTTTTTTCTTCCTCACTCATTTCTACAAAAAGCTGTTGTTGAACGCCATAAGTATAAGGTGGCAGATCCCACCGCAGCAGGCGTACCAGGTCTTCGGCACTTTCCATCAAGTGTGCCTGATTGTTTTTTATCAATTCATTACAGCCTACTGAAAAGGGGTCTTTAACCCTGCCTGGCACTGCAAAAACATCTTTGTTGTACTCATTGGCGAAATTGGCCGTGATGATTGAACCGCCATAACGAGCTGTTTCTACCACAACTAAAGCATCACACATCCCAGCAATGATGCGGTTGCGCAAGGGAAAATGTTCCTTTTCGGCATTGGTTTCAAAGCTGTATTCGGTGAGTATCCCGCCATTGTCCAGCATTTTTTGGGCTACCGAGCGGTGCCCGGGTGGATACAAATGAGCCAGTCCGTGCGCCAATACGCCAACTGTTGGCAGCTTCAATTCCAGTGCTTTACGGTGGGCACAAATGTCGATGCCATAAGCCAGGCCACTGATGATGAGTGGATCGTAGTGCAGCAGTTGTTCCAACATCTCTTCACAAAAGGAGGTGCCCTGCACCGTAGGTTTGCGGGTACCAACGACAGCAACAATACGTTTTGCATTCAAGTCGGCGTTACCTCGATGATACAGTACCAGCGGGCTATCCGGGTAATGTTTCAAACGGCTGGGGTACTGCTCATCCAGGTAAAAGAGGGCTTGAATCTGGTGTTGCTCCAAATGCACAAGTTCTTTTTCAGCGGCCAATTGGGGTTCCGCTGATTTGATTTGTTGGGCCAATTGGGCGCCAATGCCGGGAATTTTGAGTAAAGCCTTGGTACTGCTGCGAAAAACCTCCTCAGGGCTACCACAATAACTGACCAGGGTACGCGCTGTAATTGGACCTACCTTAGGGATTTTTGTCAGGGCAATTGGGTAAAATAAATGCTCCATTGCAAAAAGGAATATCTTTGTGAGTTGAGAAGTTGATGGGTTGAGGAGTTGAGGCTGCCGCAGCCCTTACACCTCGACTCCGCTTCGGCTTCGCTCAGTGAACAGCTCGGTGACCGGGCCGCAGCAGCCTCAACTCCTCAACTCCTAAACCAACTTACTATGAGCGAAAAAAAAGGTTCAATCCTGCCCAGTTTGGAACTCATCATCATTGGCGTTTTTTTCGTCGGCTTTGCTTTTTGGGCCATTAATAAATGTTCGGACACCCAAAGCAAATACATCAATCGAGAAGAACGCAAACGCTTAAGGGCCTTGGAGGATAGTTTGGGTCAAAAAATTGAGGCGGCCCAAAGTGATACCCCTAAAATAAGTACGCCTGTTGCCAGCCCTACAGTAAGTACAGCTCCTGCTCTCTCGCGTTTGTATGTCTGCCTAGAAGGTTTAAAAGTTCGTAAAAGCCCTTCAACAGGAGCAGAAATACTTGAAACCCTCCCCTTGTTTGAAGAAGTATATTTCCTCAATGAAGTGAGTGACTCCACCACTACGGTCAATTTGGGCAAACAAACGGTGACCGAGCCCTGGATCAAAGTCCAAACCCGGAAAGGTCGCGCTGGCTGGGTATTTGGTGCAGGAGTACATTACTACCGCCGCAAGCACCCAGGCTCAGATTGATTGTGCTGATTGGCCAATTGCTTCATAGGTTAATGAGGTGAGATACCCTAACCATGCATGGCATTAGCAGCCACCCTCGAAATAATAGTTGATGTATGTAAGGCGTGTAAACAAAACAAAATTACAAAACCCCGGCGATAATTGCAGAGGTCAATCTACTTTTTCTTTTAACGGCTATCCCAGGCAGTCAGCTCGTACTGTTCGATGATGAGCAGAACCGCCTTGGCATCTGCTTTTGTGGGGTAAAAACCTAGTTCCTGCAATGTATCCACCCAGCCTTTTAAGTCGGTTGTGCTTTTTGTTCGCAGTGGTGAAAATGTACCTGTTGTGATGTAGTAACTGTGATCGCGGAAGCTCATCCAGGCTGTTTCGTAATTGCGCAGGCAGGTCTTGCCACTGGCAAAGGTAGGCCCTTGCCAGTCACTGGTGCATTGCAGGTTAAAGAAGTTATTGGCAGCCTGGGCACCGGTACTTTGCCCAGCCTGGCTCATCAGCAGGGCGTTGGCCAGGATGAGGGAAGCCGGGATACCGAATTTGTGTTGTTCGTTCACAGCAACTTTTACAAAACGGTGGACAAAGGAAGCTTTGGCGGCCTCGTCAAGTTGGCCTAGTTTTTCGGCTAGTTTTGATGCAGATTGTTTGCTTGGGAAAGGATCCAGAGAAAACTTGTTCTCGGGAACCGGGTTATTGCGGTTATCGGTATACCCTTCTTTGGCTGCGGGAGTAGGCAGAATTGGCTGCTTTTCCTCTGATTTGACCGGCGTATTCATGTTGATCCGGAAGCTCAGGTTTTTACGCGTGGCACCATATACCAAAAGCAGCACAATGGCCACCTTGAGCCAATTCTTCTTTAGATATTTGTTCACCTTGCTCATAAAAACCATTTTGGGTGTATTGTTTTAAATTCAATACAAAAATAAACAAAAAGTTTTTATTGTGCAAGTTTTTATAGGAGTTTTTTCCCATGGATTTATCCATGTTTTCCCACGGATAAATCCATGGGGTGAGACAGTATAGTGGCCTCCCACGGATAAATCCGTGGGTTGGCGGGTAAGTCGAAGAGCTGTAGGGGGCACTCATGATGGGAGGATTTTAAGCGTTGAAGACACCTCTTCACATCAAGATCTGACTCAGCCAACCCACGGATTTATCCGTGGGAGGCCACCATACCGCCACAACCCACGAATTTATTCGTGGGAAGAAGCATGGGAAGCAGCGCGGGAGGTAGCGCAGAGACGGCTTGAGTGCAGCCCTCCCTCAACCCATCTTCGGGTACCCCACATAATACTTCGTCACATTTTTAAAATGCAGCCCCGGCTCCAACAACTCCGACATCGGTTTGGCCACCCCATTTTTAAACAACATTTTGATCTCTTCACTTTGTGGATTGTAAGCATGGTTGCTTTCCTTTCCACTCAGCAGCAGGTAAGCAGACTCCTCCGCCGGGCCGCGCCACCATTGGTCAATTTTTTGGCCCAGCGTTTCAAGGTAACTGGCCGAAAAAGGCTGATCCGCCAATTCCAATTTGAACAAACGCCGATTGACCAATCCAGTGGCCAAAAAAGCCAAAACCCGGTCCTCCGTTTTCATCCAACCCTTTAAGGAGGCAGAAATATCCGCGTCGTCCAGCCCGGCAAAAGCTTCCAGCAGTTCGTCACGACGGGAAAGAAAGTCGGCTTCCGCAAAATCATTGTAAATGAACAGTTCCATATTGGGCGGGCAATAGAGCTTTACCCCTTGTTTGGCAATTTGTTTGGCGCGGCGCAGGGCCTGAATCATCATTTGTTCGGCCGACAAAACGGTTTTGTGCAAATACACCTGCCAGTACATTAAACGCCGGGCAATCAGGAATTTTTCGATGGAATAAATGCCTTTTTCCTCCACCACCAACTCCCCTTCGTGCACCGCCAACATCTTGATGATGCGGTCGTAACCAATGACCCCTTCGTATACCCCGGTAAAAAAACTATCCCGATTCAGGTAATCCATCCGATCCATGTCCAACTGGCTGGAGACCAATTGGTGCAGAAATTTTTTGGGGTAAGAATCATCAAAAATACGGATGGCCAGGCTCAAGGCACCTTTGAACTCTTCATTCAATTTTTGCATAAACAATTGCGACAGCCGCTCGTGGTGTACATTGATCAAGGTGTTTTCCAGGGTATGTGAAAAAGGCCCGTGCCCAATATCATGTAGTAAAATCGCAATTTTTACCGCCTCCGCTTCTTCATCACTGATGTCGGCTCCTTTGAACCGCAAAGCCTCGATGGCCTCGGTCATCAGGTGAAAAGCCCCCAATGCATGGTGGAAGCGGGTATGCAATGCCCCAGGGTACACATAGTGCGTAAGACTGACCTGTTTGATCCGCCGCAAACGCTGGAAATAAGGGTGCTCAATCAAGTTGAAAATGATGCCGTAAGGCACGGTGACAAAGCCGTAGACGGGGTCATTGAAGATTTTGTGGCGTGGCATGGTAAAAATTTGGGGCAAAGGTCGGAAAGTCTGGGGAGTGGGGCAAGGGGTATTTTCGGCTAAAAAAATGACAATCTTTAGGGTATCTTTCTGTTCACATCAAAATTTTCCCTAAATGCTCAAATTCCCTCCCCTTCTGAACAATAATAAGCCAGAAAAACTGATTTTTGTGTAATCTAATCTTAAAATCTACAACCAACAACCATAACCCATGAATTCATTCGTGGGTCCAAAAAATCCCGCATGGATAAAATCATCATACTCTGGGCCGATGACGAAATCGACCTGCTCCGGCCCCAGATTTTGTTTCTGGAAAAAAAAGGCTACTCCGTCATCACAGTCACCAATGGCCACGACGCCCTGGAAGAATGCCAACAAAACCGCGACATCGACGTAGTGTTTTTGGATGAAAGTATGCCTGGCATCACTGGTTTGGAAACCCTGGCCCGCATCAAAGCCGAAAACCCGGCGCTACCCGTGGTGATGATTACCAAAAACGAAGCCGAAACGGTGATGGAAGAAGCCCTGGGTTCCCAGATCGCGGACTACCTCATCAAACCAGTCAACCCCAATCAGATCCTACTTACGCTCAAAAAAATCATAGACCACGAGCGCCTGGTACGGGAAAAAACTTCCTCGGATTACCAACAGGAGTTTCGGCAGATTTTTATGGAGATCAATAGCGGTTTGAACTTCGACGAATGGGTGGAGGTGTACCGTCGCATCATCAATTGGGAGCTCAAAATCGATCAGGCCAATTCCACCGAGATGGGTGACATCCTGTCCATGCAAAAAAACCAGGCCAATACCGAGTTTTCCAAATACGTGACCAAAAACTATTTGAACTGGGTACAACACGATAGCGATGGGCCAGTGCTGTCGCATCAGTTGTTCCGGCGCAAAATTTTCCCGCTGCTCAACAACACTACCCCAACCTTTGTGTTGTTGCTCGACAACCTGCGCTTCGACCAATGGAAAGTCATCGAGCCCGTCCTGAGTGAATTGTACCGGGTGGAGGACGAGGATACTTTTTGCAGCATCCTGCCTACCGCTACCCAATACAGCCGCAACGCCATTTTTGCGGGGATGATGCCCCTCGAGATCGACAAACACCATCCCGATTGGTGGCGCAACGACAACGAGGAAGGTGGCAAAAACCTCTTTGAAAAAGACCTGCTGGCTGAACAAATCCGCCGCACCCTGCGCAAAGACATCAAGCACGATTATCTCAAAATCACCAGTGTAGCCCAAGCGCGCCAGTTGCAGGAAAACGTGCTCAACTACGTCAAGAACGACCTTACCGTCATCGTGTACAACTTCATCGACATGCTCTCGCATGCACGTACGGAAATGGAGGTGCTGAAGGAATTGGCAGGCGATGAAAAAGCCTACCGTTCTTTGACCCTGTCCTGGTTTAAAAATTCACCGCTCTGGTCGGCCCTGCAAAAATTGGCCGAGAAGGACATTCAACTGATTGTCACTACCGACCACGGCACCATTCGGGTAAACACCCCATCCAAAGTAGTAGGTGACCGCGAAACCACCACCAACTTACGCTACAAAATGGGCCGCAACCTACAGTACGACAAAAAGGATGTGCTGGAAATTCGCAAGCCTGAAGAGGCCCGTTTACCTAGCCCTAACTTGAGCTCTTCCTACATTTTTGCCAAAGAAGACATCTTTTTCCTGTACCCGAATAACTACAACCACTACCACAATTATTACAAAAACACCTTCCAACACGGTGGTATTTCACTCGAAGAGATGATTTGCCCCATTGTAAGGCTCAAAGTCAAATAAGTGAATCTTGTCGCATACCTGAGCATTTTTGCCGGTGCAGTCCTGGAAGGTGAACTGGTGTACATCAGCGCCATCCAGGCTGCACAGGCGGGGTATGTGGATTTGTACGGGGCCATTGCGGCCTTTTTTTTGGGTACTTTTTGTACCGACTGGTTTTATTTTCTCACCGGGCGCAAACAAGGTCGGCGCTACCTGGAGCGCAACGAAAAACTACAACTCAAGGCTGCCAGGATTGATCATTTGCTGGAGCATTACGGCACCCTTCTGCTTTTATCCTACCGCTTTATTTATGGATTCCGTATTGTTTTACCCCTGCTATTTGGCGCAAGCAAACTGAGTAGCCGCCGCTTTTTGTTGTTTAGCCTGCTGAGCACCAGCGTTTGGGTGACGGTCTATGGCTTGATTGGGTATTTTTTTACGAATTGGTTGTTGGAGCAGTTGAAGTCGGGACGAGTGTTGGTTATTGTTATGTCTCTTGCGGCAGTTATAACCCTCATTTTTTGGCGTTTTTGGAAAAAAAAGGGGCAAGAAAAGCCCCAATAAGGTGTCAGGTTCCCTTATTTTTAAATTCCTTTTTTCGTTTCCAAAATTCTACCTATTATTGTCTCACTTTGTGACAATAAACCAAATCACATCCTATGTATCGATCGCTATTCCTTTTCGGCTTACTGCTGCTGGGCTTTTCAGCGCTGGCACAAACCAATTTCTACATGGCCGTTCAAACCAAAGTGGAGCACGGCCTGATTGAAGGCAATTACGATATCCGCACCGGTATGCAATATTACCTGGGCATTCCTTACGCCAAGCCACCCGTTGGCCAACTCCGTTGGAAAGCGCCGCAGCCATTGGCCCCCTGGACTGGAATCAAAATGACCAAAAAGTTTGGTCCACGGGCGGTGCAGGGTTTTGTTTTTGGCGACATGAAATTCCGTTCGGAAGGCCTGAGTGAAGATTGCCTTTACCTCAACGTGTGGTCGCCGGCCAAACGCACTGATAAAAACCTACCCGTACTCGTGTACTTCTACGGCGGCGGATTTGTAGCAGGCGATGGTTCCGAGCCCCGTTACGATGGGGAAAGTATGGCCAAAAAAGGCATTGTAGTGGTTACTGTGAATTACCGTCTGAACATCTTTGGCTTTTTTGCGCACCCCGAGCTGAGCGCTGAAGCTCCCTACAAAGCTTCCGGTAATTACGGCTTGCTCGACCAAAGCGCAGCCTTGAAATGGGTGCAAAAAAACATCGCCGCTTTTGGCGGTGACCCCAAGAAGGTGACCATTGCCGGAGAATCTGCAGGATCCATCTCGGTGAGCGCGCAAATGGCCTCTCCCCTATCCAAGGGTTTGATTGCAGGGGCGATTGGCGAAAGTGGCGCGGGAATCAACCCTACCCTTTTCCCGGTTCCCCTGGCTGAAGCAGAAAAAACAGGCCTGGAATTCGCCAAAAAAGCGGGCTACCCTACCCTGGCGGAATTGCGCAAATTGAGTACCCGGGAGATTTTTGAAATTTACAACGAATCCCGGCGTTTTGGCTTCCCCACCGTCATCGATGGCTATTTTTACCCCAAAACCATCCCGGAAATTTTTGCCGCCAAACAACAGGCCATGGTGCCACTACTCTTGGGCTGGAACTCGGCGGAAATCCCTGGAGGAGCCTTCATGCAAGGGCAGCCTTATACGGAAGAAGCTTATGTCAAAAAGGTGAAAGAGGCCTACCCAAACGATCATGAAGAAGTGCTGAAGCTTTATCCACATGGGTCGACCAAAGAAATTGAACTCTCAGCAACTGCCCTCGCTGCAGATCGTTTCATTGCTTACAGTACCTGGAAATGGGCCGACTTACACATTCAAAACAGCACTCAACCAGTATACCGATATTTGTACAGCCGCATTCGCCCACCATTGGTGGATCAAAACCTGGTTTCTGGTTTGGCCGGAGGCACCATGCAGCGCGATCCCAATGCGCCCAAAGCTCCAGAACCCGTTGGTGCGGCTCACGCCTGTGAGATTGAATACTGCATGGGCAACCTCCATTTGGTGAACGACTATGCCTGGACTCCCGATGACTACAAGGTATCTGAAACGATGCTCAACTACTTCGCCAATTTCATCATTTCTGGCAATCCCAATGGGGGCAAATTGCCACAATGGCCTGCTGCGCAAAAAGGGGATAGTACTCCAGATGTGATGGTGATTGACGTGGAATCGAAGGCTGTGAAGGCTAAGGATGATGGGCGGTACCGCTTTTTGGACCGAGCTTATGGGAACAATAAGTAAGTTTTTCCCAAAATCGCTGCTAAAGTGATTGCTTAGACGGTGAAAAAACAAGCGACTCAGCCGCCTAAAAAATCTTCACTTTATCAATTACACATTTTTAATTGAACCATCTAAGACATCTAAGGAGCATCTTAGGAGAGTTACCTCCTAAGATGCTCCTTAGATGTCTTAGATGGTGAAAAAAATAACATGTTTATTTTCTTTGGTATCTATTTTTCTTCTCAATCAAATATTGTTTATTATTTTAAGGCCTCATTAGAGGGATAACACGAAATACCCTTTCCTAAAATCACATCTTGTATGAAAAAAATGCTGATCTGGCTACCAGCCTTAGCCCTGGCCTGTCTGACCTTTCAATGTGCCCAGGAGGCACCAAAAACCAACGAAGCAAGCGTTACCGAGTCAGAAGAAGAACTAGTCAAACGAGGAGAATACCTCGTCACGACTGGTGGATGTGAAGATTGCCATTCTCCCAAGGTAATGACCGACAAAGGGCCAATTCCAGACCCTAAGTTGCGCATGTCTGGGCACCCTGCTAGTGTGTTACTTGCGCCAATCCCCGATCCCAAGATCGTGGGACCCTGGGTTTTGTTCCACCCGATGACCACAGCAGCAGTTGGACCTTGGGGTACCACCTACTCTGCCAACCTGACCCCACATGAAACGGGAATCAAAGAATGGTCTTTCGAGCAATTCAAAAAAGCCATTACCGAAGGAAAATCCAAAGGTTTGGATGGAGGCCGCCCCCTCTTACCTCCCATGCCCTGGCAAAACTATGTCAACATGAAGGAAGAGGATCTTAAAGCGATTTTTGCTTTCTTGAAGTCACTTCCTCCGGTAGATAACCTGGTGCCTTCTCCGGTACCGCCGGTACAGTAAAGTTTAGAAGTTGAGGGCTACCGCAGCGACTTGGACGAGAGCCTTGTCAAAATCGCTGCGGTAGCCCTCAACTTCTCAACCTACTTTCTATAGCCAATAATTCACCTTCACCACCAGCGCCCGATTCCGATGCGCCCAGCCCTGGGCAAAGTAATTATCGGTCAGTACCACAAACACATCACTCATCGGGCGGTACCGCCACTGAATCCGGCTATTGATATTAAAATTGTTGGCCTGGGTATTGTATTGCAAAAAGGTGGTCCAGTTCAAATTTCGGCTAAAAAAGAACTCGATGCGGGGCGTGATTGCCAGAATTTCCGCATCCGCATAGGGTTCTGGAAAGTCCAGTTTGTTGTAACTGGCCGCCACCCGAAAATTCCCCCAGGGTTGGGCCCGCAAACCTACGCTGAGGTCCGCCGTCCATTGCAGACCATTGTAAAATTCTCCTCCGGTAAACCCCGCACTCCAATTCAGGGCCTTCCGCACATCCGAAGTCCATTCCATCCTGGCATTGGCAAAAGTATAACGTGCTGCGGGAAGTGCCGGATATTCCTCAATTGGTTCATCGTCAAACTTAAAACTAACGGGCACATTGGCGTAGTTAAAATTGGTGTACAAGGCGAACTGGCTGGTATTCCGGAAATTGAGCTCCAAATTGATCCCACTGTTGTATTCGTTGATGCTCAGATTGGGATTAAACACCATAAAGCTGTTGGCTGAAATTTCGGTGCTGTTCAGCTTGCTGGTCTCCTGCTTGGGCAAAATGCGCCAGGTTGCTTCCAGGTATTTGTAATTGTAACCAATGCGCAGCGTTGTGTCCCTGGCTGCGTCGTAGTTGGCGATGCGCAATTCGTAGCCCATGTCTGCATAATAATTGGGCCCCATGTGCAAAAAGTCGGCTACAAATTCAAAGTTGCGACCAGTGTATTCAAAACCTGTTTGACCCCACCAATCTTGCTGGTTGATCTCGGGTTTGAAGGATTGGTGGTAACCTACCCAGGATTTTATTGAGCCTTTGGGGGAAATGAACAAAAACTCTCCACCGGCATTGCGGCCCCAATTTTGGGCATTCAATTCCTGGTCCCCGGTTTCCTGGCGATTGAGGAAATAACCACGCAAAGTGGTTCGACCAAACAAGCGCCGATCAAATACCAGGGCCGAAAAATTTTCGGGATTTTGAGCATTGTGTTTCCGGGTCTGCATGTTGAGCACCCCGATGCGGGTATCTGCATTCAAGTTGCCGGTGAGGCGTAGACCAGCCAGGATGGGAATCTGATTGCCATTGTCATCCAGGCCAATTCTCCGGGAGAAAAAAGGGCGGATCAGGTCAAATCCAAAATTGCCAAAGAGATCAGCATTTTCCAGAAAAAAAGTGCGCTTTTCTGGCAATTGGATGTCAAAGCGAGTCAGGTTGATGACTTGTTCGTCGATTTCAATTTGGGAAAAATCAGGATTGATCGTTAAATCGAGGTTGAGGGAAGATCCTAGTCCTATTTTGGCGTCCAGGCCGATGTCGCCATAAGTGCGGGTAGGTATACCATTTTCAGTATCTCGATCGGTTCCTCCGGTCACGAAGGGAATAAAAGCATAGTTGCGCGAAGCATTTTTTGGTCCTTCCTCAAATTGAAGCGCGCCCGTCCACCCAAGGTCGGTACCATTGAATTGTAGCGGAATTTGTACCCAGGTACTGTAGTGCCCACGGTTGGCGTCGTTGCGAATGAAATTGATGCCCCATTCTTTTTGTCCATCTTTAAACCGCAAGATGCGCAAAGGTATGGCAAACTCGGCAGTCCAATGGTCGGGATAGTTTTGTACTTCTCCCCACCATACATTGTCCCAACTCTCGTCGGTTCCACCATCACCCGTAGCGGCAATCAATGCTTCGGTTTGTACACCAGCCGGGGTAAGGGCAAAAAAGTAACCGTTGTTGGACAAATTGACAGGGTCGAGCACTACAGCGATTCCATCTGATTCCCAATAGTCTACATCGCGTTTGAGGCTCTGGAGAATGTATTTTCCAGAGTCTTGATAACAAGTAGCTGCGATGTACAGGAATTGCTCATTGTAGGTGCAATGTACCTTGGTTTGAGCATTGGCGGGGCGGCCATCCATCGGCCATTTTAACCAAAATTGACTCGTCGTATCGGCATTCTGCCAGGCCGGGTCGTCGAGTTTTCCGTCAATTTTAATGGGCTGACTGGCCTTTTTAGCTTGCAAGCGAAAACGGGCTTGCAGGTCATTGCGCGCTTCCTGCGCGTAGAATGTGGTAGAGAGCAGGGCAAGGAAGAGGCTGCTCCAGAGCAATTTCAGGTACATTTCAGTCGGACTTTAGGCTGCAAATGTAGCGATAAAGGTGAAAGGGCTACAAAAAGTTCCTCAATGATAAGATTATGATGCTGAAATGTGGAAAAATGATAAATAGTCAAAAAAAAGAGGGCCATCCCCTTGATGACCCTCCTATCGTCTCTTAAACTAACCGATTAATATTTTCTTCGCTTCAGGAAGCGATTTGACAGTCTTTGGCAAATTGAGGTGTAACACACCGTCTACATAGTTGGCCTTAATGGCCTCTGAATCCACATGTTCTGGTAACGTAAAGGAGCGACTGAACTTGTTGTAGCTAAATTCGCGCCGGGTGTACTTCTTGGTTTTTTCTTCCTTTGTGTCGTTTTTTTCAGCACTGATGGTCATTACTCCATCCAGTACTTCCACCTTGATGTCTTCCTTGGTCATGCCAGGTACAGCAAGTTCTACTTCAAACTCACCTTCCATTTCCTTGATGTTCACCGCCGGAACCAGGTTTTTGTCCTTAAAGTTGAGGAAATCGGAGTCACCAAAGAAATCTTCGACCAGCGACCGGAAAGTCGGCGCTACCATCGGATTCCAACGTACGATTGACATAGTCACTGAGTTTTTGGTTAGGAATATTGTTCTTTACAAACCCTAATGTGCAGCAAAAACCCGCAAAAATCTGTGAATTAAATCAATCAAAATGGTGATTGTGAGCAGTGCAGTGCATTCTGCCTCAATTACTCAACTTTAAGGGCCGCCTTGATTTTCTGGTGGTAATCCCGCAATCCTGTTAACATTTTAATCATCTGTGATCCAGGCATGTAAGCAGCTCCTTTGTGGTGATTGGCGGCGGCTACTTTCCTGACAATGGTCCAGTGCTTCATGATTGTCCCTACCGCTCGGAAATAACTACCCAGGCTTTGATCATAGATGTGGGTAGGCTCCGAACAAACGCCGTTCAGCTCAATGATTTTGAAATTTTTCCCCTGCTTCAAATCTTCCAGGCTGGTACATTTGATGTCAAAACGGCCATAACTAAAGCCGGGGATTTGTTTGGCCACGGCGTCAAAAGTGTGGCGAAGGGAGTCATCAATGTACTGATTCCCATTGATAAACTGAGTTCCTTTGGAGTGATTGCCGATTACTCCCAAGCCAACACGTTCACCATGGGCGGGCACATTTTTGAACGATTGCCAATGGGTTTCTTGTAGCCGATCCAGTTGTAATAAAGCACGTGGTGTACGTTCGATCAATTCCAAAACCGTCGATTTGCCATCACCGGTTACGTGTAAAAAGTCCTTCAGGGTCAAAGAAGTAATTTTGCCCTTTTCAGCGTTGGGCAAGCGATAATACAACACGCCCAGCTCTACTGGGTAATTGAGGTACTCCTGGATGATAAAATCAATGGGGTATTGACTCAGGTAAGCCCGCAGTTGATCCGCTGTATCCAGTTTTTTTACCAAAAAACCACGGTAGCCAACATCTGGTTTGGCAATGAGAGGAAACTCGATCCCGAGCTGACGAATTTCTTCCAGGATCAGCGCCAAATCCCGCCCGCGTGGCGCCAAAATGGATTTGGGGCAAAGGGAAGCTGGCAGGTTTTGAATGGTCGCATATTTGGATTCCAGACCCAAGCCACCTGCAATAATCCCGGGGTTGGCCGCCGTAAAAAAACAGGCATGGCGGGAGCGCAAAGCCAGCAGCGGGCCATATACAAACATGGGCCAATAAAAAGCCAAAGTGGGCCAGTATTCCCAGTTCCACAGTTTAATCCAGAGCGGATTATTGATTAGATTCCACCTCTTCACGCGTTAACTCCATTTGGGCCGTTTGTTCATTGGCAGTGAGCAGATCCAGGTACCTAAAGTTAAGATTGGATTCGTTTTTTTCGATCGAAGTAATACTCACGGTGCGTACCACATCTCCACGGTTCATCACGACATCATTCCAGGTATCTCCATCCCCGGCATGTCTGTGAAAATCCAGCATGGTATTGACAGAAAACATTGATCGACTTTCCAACCAATGGGCAAACCACTGCTCCCGCCGGAACCGCACATCGGCCGGATAGAGGGTAGCCGACGACCAGATATGAGCTCCCTGTGGATCGAGTGCTTTGACATACTGTTCTTGCCCATCCCAACGCAACTCCCACAAGGCACCCCGATCATATACAATGAAGGTGAAGGGTTCAATTCCTTCAAAGTTGTAGTTTTTGAAAAATGCAGTGGCACTGGGAAAGGTAAAACTATCCAACACCATAATGCCCCGGCTCAGGCGGTAGGGGGTTTGGCGATTGTGGGCTTCAAAGGCGCCGTTTAGCAAACAAACGATGCGCTGGTTGTTGGCCGCTGCGATCCAGGTGCCTCCCGCGGTTGGGTCCTGCGGGAAGATGATTTTTTTTCCATTTTTTTCTTCTACGGCCAAACGGGTGGCACCCCGTGAAGGAGCTTCATCACGATTGGAGGTAAGAATGAACTGCCCGGGAGCGGGCGACACAAAGGTAACAGTGCACATAAACAAGTTTGGGTGTGGGTGTGGGTGTGGGTGTGGTGGCAACCAAAAATAGGAGCCCTTATTCGGCAGGGCAACCACATGGATCGCCACTACAGTGTGAGTTAGTAAATAGTGATTACATCTGCCTTTTCCTTGCGTTGCAGGTTCGGCACCAGCGCACCATCGGCAGGATACCCCACCGGGATGAGCAGGAAAGGTCTTTCGTTTTCTGGACGTTGCAAAATATTTTGCAAAAAATTCATTGGGCTGGGCGTATGGGTAAGTGCCACGAGGCCAGCGTGATGGATGGCAGCCAGCAACATTCCACACGCTATACCTACGGATTCCTGCACATAATAGTTTTTGCGCTGCGTGCCATCTGGCAATAAATCATAGGCCTTGCGAAAAACCACTATCAAATACGGAGCAAGCTCCAGAAATGGTTTATGCCAATCGGTAGCAAAGGGCAATAAATCATCCAGCCACTCCTCCGACATCCGGCCATGGTAGTTTTCATATTCTTCTTGCTCAGCAGCCTGGCGGATTTTGGCTTTGATTGCCGGATCGGCGACGACGGCAAAAGTCCAGGGCTGTTTGTGCGCACCCGAGGGAGCAGTGGAGGCCGTCATGACGATGTTTTCAATCACCGCTAAGGGAACAGGACGATCGGAGAATTCGCGAAGGGTGCGTCGCTGGTTCATCCATTGGTAATAGGCTTCGCTGCGTTTGAGCATTTCGGCTGGTTCAAACTGCGTGCCTTGATATGGAACAAAAGAGAAGGGTGTCTCTTCCATTAAATTGCCTTTCATACCATTTAGAAGTGGGGAAAAATTTTTATTCTCCCCTTTATCAATTAAAATAGACCCTCAAAGAAAACATTATTTTTGATAAATGTGATCTGGATCACGGCATCTACCCTGCTTTAGTCGGTACTTTTGTCCTGTGTAGAACAAAAAAGAAATACCATGGAAAAGAAAGTCTCTTTCAATGAGCTAATCCAGGGGGACAAACCCGTTCTGGTCGATTTTTTTGCCGAGTGGTGTGGCCCCTGTAAAGCAATGGCACCCATCTTGCAAGATTTAGCCGGTAAAGTGGGGGATAAAGCCTCCATCATCAAAATAGACGTTGATCGCAATCCAGCGCTGGCTCAAAAAATGGGTATCCAGGGTGTGCCTACTTTTATGCTGTTTAAAAACGGTGACATCAAATGGCAACGTTCAGGCATGCAGTCGGCCCATCAGTTGGCAGCAGTGATTGACCAAAACGTATAAATAACACGGATTAATGGTTGGTGCTAATTCAGCACCAACCCGATTTTTTTTCAACCCAACAGAAATGAACACCACTACTTTATGGCACAAGCTCGCCTTGCTTGTGGCCCTTACTACTTGTATGCCTGCTCTTTTTGCTCAACACGGTAACTTTGAAGGTTTTTTAAAGCCCAGGGAAGGATTCAAGATTGAGCCATACGTGATGCTGCAGCTTTGGAGTACCTATAGCCTGGACCATGAGTTGTACAATACCAGCACCAAACAATACGAACCAGTCGACGATCGGCTGAATTTCCTGTTTCGTCGGGCCCGGGTTGGCTTTAAAATGCAGCCTTACGAGAACCTGCGTTTCAATGCGGTTTTGGCTTATGATGCAACGGGAAGGGATGTCCATGCTGGCACTGTTGGTTCAGCGAACAATGGAGGCATTCCCTCCGTAGGCATTTTTGACGCCTACTTGGAGTGGCGGATCAAACCCAAAAGTGAAAAGTTTTACCTGGTCGCTGGCTTTTTCCGCCCACAACTCAGTCGGGAAAGCATCACCAGCGCCTGGCAAACCTCCAGCATGGAAAAATCAGCTACCCAAACCTATGTTCGCCAACATACCACTGGCGTAGGCCCTGGACGGGTAGTGGGTGTCAATCTGGGTGGTTTGTTAAAAAGTGAATCAGAAAAAGTGGTGCTCAATTATAACCTGGGCATATTCAATCCAAGTTACAGCAGCAACAACGGTAACTCAGCGGGTACTCAATTTGCACCACTGATTGCCGGGCGCGCCGTTTTATCCCTCGGTGACCCCGAAATGAAACAATACGGGATTGCCTACAACATGAATTATTTCAACCAGCGCAAAGGAATATCGATCGCTTTGAATGGCTCCCGACAAGGCAAAACCGATGTTTTTCAGCGTGCAGCCACCTTGGGCACCGATCTGCTGCTCAATTACGACCACCTGAATTTTACGGCTGAATACCATCATCTGTACCGCCAGGGTCACCGCAATGATAGCGGGGAACAGTCCAAAACCTTCAACTACCTTTCCCGGGTAGGTCATGCCCGGGCTGGTTATAATCTGGCGGTAGGGAAAAAATACTTTATTGAACCCAGCTTGATGTACATGCATTTTGCCGGGGCCAAAGATGCCGAAGGGCAGGCAAATGCGGCACTAGTCAGAGCTTCTTCCGGTACCGAGAGTGCTTATGACGCCGGACTCAACTGGTATTTGAATGAAAAGAAATTAAAAGTATTGCTGCACTACACCTGGCGTGCCGGTGACCCCGGAGCGGCTGGGGACGGAGCTATGGTCAATGAATACTTTTACCAATCTGGTGCAGGTGCCATTCGGCGAGGGAATTGGATCGGGCTTGGCGTGAATGCCATTTTTTAAGGGATAAACACCAGGAAAAATCTATTTACTTTTACATTCCGATTCATCGATCGTATTTGTTGTGATAATGTAAATAGCTATGGCTACCAATATTTGGCGCTGGGGGGCTCGGGTTCTCTTAAGCTCTTTTTGGGTCTGGATTTCCTTGTCATGGACCCCTCTTTTTGCCCAGGAGCCATTCCAGGGTTTTCTCAAAAACCGGGAAGGTTTTAAAATTGAGCCCCTTTTACAGTTGCAATTTTGGAGTGTCTACAGCAGCAATCAAAAAGTATTCAACGCCCAAACCAGGGTTTACGATGCAGTTGACAATCGGCTCAATTTTTTGATCCGCCGAGGTCGAATGGGCTTCAGGATGCAACCTTTCGACAACTTGAAGGCCGCGGTAATGTTGTCTTTTGATGCCATCGGCAGGGATGTACAAAGTGGCAATTTCGGGGCAGCAAACAATGGTGCCATCCCTTCGGTTGGCCTTTTTGATGCGTTCCTGGAATGGCGTATTCAACCCCAAAGTGAAAAATTCTTTCTGGTAGCTGGTTATTTTCGACCTCAAATCAGTAGGGAAAGCATCACTCCTGCCTGGCAGGTGGGAAGTTTGGAGAAGTCCGCCACACAGACCTACTTACGGCAACACATCATTGGACTAAATGCCGGACGAACTGCCGGGGTCAACCTCGGTGGTTTGCTCAAAAACAGCACGGAAAAGGTGTGCCTTAATTACAACCTGGGTGTATTCAACCCGGGCTTTTATGCCTACAGCAACAACTCCGTAGGTGGGAAATTTTCGCCCCTCCTGGTGGGTCGGGCCGTGCTCTCTCTTGGTGATCCCGAACTCAAACAATACGGAATCAGTTATTTACAAAACTTCTTCAACCAACGCAAAGGTATTTCCCTGGCCCTGGATGGCAGTACCCAGGGACAAACCGATCTTTTCAGCCGCAATACCTCCCTTGGAGCAGATGTTTTACTCAATTGGAAGGCCCTGAATGTGGATGCCGAATACCATCGGATGCTGCGCAGGGGCGCCCGTCAATTGCCCAATAATGCTGGACTGCGCAACTTTGATTATACCTCCTCCGTCCAACACCTTCGCGTCAGTTACAATTGGATTGTGGGTAAAAAACTTTTCCTGGAACCAACCTTTACCTTGATGTACTACAAGGGCGCTACCGATTCTTTGAGACAAGCTGACGCACTGGCTGTACATACTTTTGCAGGCACTGAAACCTACTACGACACCGGCATCAATTGGCACTTACAGGAGCGAAAACTAAAATTGATGCTGCATTACATCTGGAGAAAGGGCAACTCCGGTGCAGCTGGAGATGGTGCAACGGTTAATGATTATTTTAACCAGGCCAATGTAGGTGCCATTCGGCGGGGCAATTGGTTGGGATTGGGGCTGAATGCGATTTTTTAGGCAAAAAGCTTGCTTTTTACAAATATGTTTACTATTTTCGTAAACATTTTCTCTTATGCAGGTAAACCTCCAAGAAACACACATCGGGAAACTATTAGCTGCTACCATAGAACCAGTTGAGGCAATCGATTTAATCCGAATTCAAGAGGATTCAGAGTTTGCCTTTGATTGGAATTTGGAATCCAAAAAGAAAATGTTCAAACTATCTCTTGGCGAAAATGGAAAAACGCTTGGGCTTGTCTCTATACTTGATATTCCCGAAGAATTTCGAATCGAGATAAGTGTATTGGAGGTCGCTTTTAGTCAAAAAGGGAGAAAAAAAGTCATTGATCGAATTGCTGGTTGCTTGATTGCCTACTGCTGTTGGCTTGCTTTTGAAAATGGCTATTTAGGTTTTGTTTCCCTGATACCTAAAACCGATCTTATCGAACACTATCAGAAAAAATATGGGTTCCAGCAATATGGAAGGCAACTAGCGGTGGAACTCGATCAAGCGAATCTACTCATCCAAACATATCTTGATTATGGAAAAAAACCATTTTGAGGGTTTAAGCCCTGAAGAACTTGTTGAAGCCGCTGTTTTTCCAGTTGAGATGAGCGCAGAGGAACGTACAGCTATGGCCCTGGAAATGAAGGAGCTTCGGCTAAAACGAATGGCATCTTTGACCGGCGAAGAAAAAACGTACGCAAATCTTGTTCGTTTGCGCATCCAAATGGAGCGCTATCTTATGGCTGAGTCCTTACCTCAAGAAGAAAAATTTTTTGGCTATTTTTTAAAAGCCTATCAATCCATCATTGATCGAAATCAAAGAGCCTTAGCACTAGATTTAGGCTTACACCACACAAAGCTTAATCGTTTACTCCACGACCACGACACTCCAAATTTGGCATTCATTTACCGTTTGGAAAAACATAGTGGGAATATGATTCCAGCATTGTTGTGGTGGAAAATTGCCATAAAAAGAACCGAATTGTTAATCGTTTCAGATAAAAAAACCAAAGCCAGCGAAGGAAAAAAAGTCCGCAACGAACTCCATTTTTCATTTGCTGCTAATCAATAGTTTGAACTCATGAAGTCCCTAACCGCAGTGTTCGTCTTTCTGTTAGTCACCACAGTCCTCACCGCCCAATCCCCTGCCTACAATCCCCAGATCAACAGCATCGATGTCCAGCATTATCGCTTTAACCTAACGCTCAAAGACGATACCGACCGCATTGAAGGGCAGGCCGAAATCACCCTGCGCTTCAAACAAGCGGGCAACAGTTTCGCGCTGGATTTGACCAATAAAAAAGCAGGTAAAGGCATGGAAGTCAGTGCCGTAAATTACAACAACACTGCCCTCAAATTCAGCCATACTGATGACCGTTTGAGCATCACCTTGCCCAATACCATCCCGGCGGGAGAAAGCATCACCGTAAGTGTACAATACGTCGGTATCCCCGCCGACGGTCTGATCATCGATGCCAACAAGTTTGGCGACCGCACTTTTTTTGGCGACAATTGGCCCAATCGTGCTCACCATTGGTTGCCTACAGTGGATCACCCTTCGGACAAAGCTTCGGTGGAGTTCATCGTTACAGCACCCGATCATTATCAGGTGATCGGCAATGGCGTTCAAATTGAAGAAACCAATCTGGATGGAGGCTTACGCCGTACCCATTGGAAAGAAACCGTGTTGCTGCCTACCAAAGTGATGGTCATCGGGGTGGCCCCTTTCGCGGTGCAGCTCGCCGGGGAAGTTCAAGGCATTCAAGTCAGTTCCTGGGTTTTTCCAGACAACCGCGCCGAAGGTTTTGCCGATTATAGCCAGGCAGTGGAAGTGTTGGAATGGTTCCACAAAAACATCGCCCCTTACCCCTACCGCAAGTTGGCCAACGTACAATCCAAAACCCGCTATGGCGGCATGGAAAACGCCAGCAATATTTTTTACTACGAAAATTCGGTGAATGGCAAAAAGGAACGAGAAGACCTGATTGCCCACGAAATTGCCCACCAGTGGTTTGGCAACTCGGCTTCGGAGGCCAACTGGTACCACGTTTGGCTGAGTGAAGGTTTTGCAACCTACAGCACCCACCTTTACCACGAAGCCAAATACGGTGCAGCCTCCCTGGCCGAACGCATGCGCAAAGACCGCTTCACGGTAGTGAGTTATGCCGAGCGCAAGCTGGCACCCATTGTAGACACCACCGTGACCGACATCAATACCGTACTCAATACCAACTCCTACCAAAAAGGCTCCTGGGTGTTGCACATGTTGCGCCACGAGATTGGCGATGACGCCTTTTGGAAAGGTTATCGTGCCTATTATCAAAAGTACCAGGGCAGCAACGCCTTGACTTCCGATTTGCAAAAAGTGATGGAAGAAGCATCCGGAAAATCCCTGGCGACCTTTTTTAAACAATGGGTTTTTCAAGCGGGACAGCCCGAACTAAAGGTGAATTGGAAATACGATGCGACCAAAAAAGAGCTGGAAGTAAGTGTACAACAGGTACAGGCTACTCCATTTAGCTTCCCATTGGATGTTCATTTTTTGGACGAAAACAAAAAGCTGGTTCTGGAAAAAACTTTACTCCTTAGCAAAAGCCAGGAACAATTCCGCTTCCCCCTGGCCAGCACCCCCAAAGACATCAAACTCGATCCTAATGCCTTTTTGTTGTTCAAATAATGATCCATTGGCAAATGTTTAAAGATCATTAACACAAACAAAAGCCATTTTAGGATGACCTTAACGTTATAAAGGCTGACTTGTGAGTAATTTTGCGTCATAAAAGTGTCTTGAGAATTTTTCTTCAAGGCAGCGCTTTGCCGCGAAATTTTTTACCTTGCAACCGCATTTCTCTATTTAAAAAACCGACGCGATGAGAAAGTTACTGGCATTTGGATCGCTTTTGGCAATGATCTTGCTTTTCTCCAACATGACTGTGGAGAATGTGCAGCCCAAAAAAGCTGATGGTGAGAAGATCTACAAGCAGTACTGCGTAACCT
>NZ_JANRKL010000240.1:0-31167 GCF_033763495.1 Haliscomenobacter sp.
TACAGGGACTACGGCCACTGCTTGATTTTGCAGCAATTTGGATTTACTCCATTCGTTTCGGATCAGGAGGTGAGGACGAATGTTTTCTAAAAAAAAGGTTACCAATACGGCGGCGCAATCCCACGGGAACGCGCTGCCAAAACCAAATCAAAATGAGTACGAAGCAAGACAAAAGAAAAATCCTCGCAGACATTCTCGCAGGACGTGCAACACCGGACGCAATCCCCGGCGAAGGTTGCCTGACCATTACGCCGGATGATGGTGGGTTGGTGAATGTTGACGGGCGATTGATGAACGGACGCGAAGCCAAACGAGCTATCAATAAAGCTGCAACCATTATTTTCTTTGAGGGTGACGACGACGACAACGAGTTATTCAATGAGCTGTCAGCCGATCCAAGTTATGTGATTGATTTTAACAGCACTGACCACGATCTAAACGACGACAATGGATAAGCGAGCGATTCTGCAAAACATCCTATCAGGCAAGTTTAAACCGTCTGAAATCCCTGGAGATGGCGTTCTCGTGGTACGTGTTGCGGGTGATGGGTTGTTCACTGCCAACGGGGTTGTGGTGAACGAGGTCGGACTGAAAAAGATGCAAAAACGGTTTGAGATTTGCATGTTTTGGGGGGGTGGTTTTCCGCCTGAATTGACAGCGACCGCACACAAAATTTCATTTAAACGTCCGATTTTAGAACAGGGCTAAAAACAACCGACAATGGCGCATAGTGGCACATCATTTGAACCGGGCAAGAGTGGCAACAAGCGAGGCCGTCCGCCTGGGAAAAGCGAAATAGCAAAGCGGCTATCAATGGAAAAACTAGCTGGCTTCCTGGCTAAAGATTTTGATAGTGATAGCGAAACAGGGTTTATAAAAGATTGGGTTGAAATTGGTGCTGTCCATCGAATGAAGATGCGAGCCAATTTGTACGACTTCATAATGAAGCGTCTTAGTAGGGCTGAAACTACAATAGATGTTAGCCGCCTAACAGATTCACAAATCGATGAATTGCTAGACAGCATTCGCGATAAGTTTGGAAGTGATGATGAAAGCTAAAACCCCAGCAAACTTTTTTGGGCATCCAATAGCTGCTGCCTTACCTCTAGTTTTCTTAATTGTTCAGCCCTGTTTTTTTCTTCTTTAACAATCTCTTGAACTTGAGGAATTTTGCATAAATCAGAATTAGTTATCGAAATTTCTGGCATTTCACTAAGTATTGACACAGTATCTTTTTGGCCAGAACTTAATTCAAATTTAAGGGAAGTAATGCCTTGTTCTTTGACGACATTAGCTTTTTCCTGTGGTATAATCAATATCAGGTTACTTTTATTTTCAAGAAAAAACGCCCCCTTTTCTTTCCACTTAGAAACATCCCATTCATCGTTACTTCCATCTCCATAAAAGATACTAAGCATTCCATCGATGCGATAAGTTTCATTTGGAACTTTAATTGAGATTTGCAGAATATTGCTTTCTTCCAAGCCTGTTTCAACTAAAAGCACTTCAGGTACATTCTTTGTTTGGCAAGCTGATAGGAATAACCCAATGAATAAAAGAATAATAGTATGTTTCATAATTGTTTCTTTTTTTATGTTGCTAGACAAGTTAAAAAAAATCAAACCACATTTTAACTCTTCCTTGATTATTTTGCTTGGCAAAAACATCAAAATAATTCAAACTAGTAACTCAAAAGGTAACTCCAAAAAGAAAAGCCTTGCAAATCATTGATTTACAAGGCTATATATTTTTATGTTGTGGAGGTAAGGGGATTCGAACCCCTGGCCTCTTGCATGCCATGCAAGCGCTCTACCAACTGAGCTATACCCCCAGATCACTTTCTATTTAAGTGGCTGCAAATATACAGGTGGCCTGGTGACTTATCCAAATATTTTTTGCAAAAATATTTATTGCAGCCCCTTGCAGAAGAAAGCCCGCTTTTTTGCAAAAAAAATCCCCAAAAACTGCAACTTATTGCATGAAATAACGCAACTTGTGGATTATTTTGGATTTTACAGCTTGTTTGAGCTTCCGCTTAAAAAAGTTAAACAAGCTGTCATAGCTACCGAGTATGGAAAGGATTACAGAAAAACCTTCTCGCTATCGCCACCTGGAAAAGATGAATGTGCGAGAGTTATTGGAAAACATGAACCGTGAAGACCAGGAAGTTCCCACAGCGGTAGCGCGTGCCATTCCCCAAATCGAAGCATTGGTCAATGCAGTTGTTCCCAAAATGCAACGCGGCGGCCGTTTGTTTTACATTGGAGCAGGTACTAGTGGTCGTTTGGGAGTGCTGGATGCTTCCGAGTGCCCTCCCACCTTTGGCGTTTCCGAAGATCTGGTGATTGGTTTGATAGCTGGCGGGGATCGGGCCATTCGGCATGCCATCGAGGCTGCCGAAGATAGTGTAACCCAGGCCTGGGTTGATCTGCAAGCTTATGAAATAGACGAAGATGATGCCGTGATTGGCATTGCTGCTTCGGGCACTACACCTTATGTGATTGCAGGCTTGCAGGAATGCCGGGTAAGGGGTATTGTAACCGGATGTGTTACCTGCAACCCAGAGACCCCCCTGGCGGCAAATTCCGATTTTCCAATAGAAGCTGTGGTTGGGCCTGAGTTCGTTACGGGTAGTACCCGCCTAAAAGCCGGAACCGCGCAAAAACTGGTGCTCAACATGATCAGTACCAGCATCATGATTCGCCTGGGAAGAGTTTTGGACAATAAAATGGTCGACATGAAACTCTCCAATGTCAAATTGGTCGATCGGGGCGCAAAGATGTTGGTTCAAAACCTAGGCTTACCCTACGACGAAGCCCGCGACTTGTTGCTCAAACACGGCAGTGTGCGCAAAGCGATGGAGGCCTTTTCCCCTGAACACAACCTGAGCTCAGGCCTATGAAAATCCTGGTCGACAGCGGGGCCACCAAAGCCAACTGGGTGGCTGTAAGCGATGGAAAAACCCTGCATCAACTCCAAACCCAGGGCATCAGCCCATACTTTCTGACGGATGAAGGCATCGTTGATGTATTGCGCGAAGTACGCCGCAGCATTCCTGAACCGGTTGCTGAACTCTATTTTTACAGCACAGGTTGTAAGGCCGAAGACCAACGCCGCAGGATGAATCAACTGTTGCGCCTGATGTTTCAGGAAGCAACCCAGGTGCAGGTAGAGACGGATATGTTGGCTGCAGCTCGGGCCATGTCACAACGGGAGGCTGGTATTGTATGTATCCTGGGCACAGGCTCTAATGCTTGCCGTTACGATGGATCCCAAATTGTAGAAACTGCTGGTGGACTGGGTTTTATCCTGGGGGACGAGGGCAGCGGTGCAGCCATTGGTAAAGAACTGATTCGTTCTTTTTTGAACCGCGAAATGCCTGAAAACCTGCGTGAAGACCTCAACAAACACTATCACCTAACCCGAGACAACATCCTGCAATCGGTTTACCAATTGCCCTACCCAAACCGTTTTTTGTCCACTTTTGCCCCCTTTGCCTTTGAACATCGGGAGGAGCCAAGCATCCGGGAATTATTGGACCGCCAGTTTGGTTTATTTTTTCAGCGCAGCGTCATTTTATTGGAAGGTAGCCAACATTTGCCGATTCATTTTGTGGGCTCTGTTGCTGAGTATTTTAAGGAGGAAATCGCTCGTAATGCCGTGCCCTTTGGCCTGCAATTGGCCAATTTTCAGCAAGATCCTATGCAGGGGTTGATCCAATATCATGGGTAAACTGCATTTTTGTGCAAGAAATTTGGCAAAAACAAGCTGAAATTGCCAGGATTGAAATAATTTCTGCCTGAAAATTTGGGTTTTTGAGAATAAAACTGCATTTTTGTGCAAGAAATACGAAAAGATTGGTTAGCGGTTGACAAAACCGCAAATAAGATAAACACACTATTTGCTAGCTATTACCAGCCTGCCAGAATCTCTTCTGGCAGGCTTTTTTCTTGAGGGTAATTCTTTCAAAAAAATGCAGTTTTCCCCGCAGATTCTCAGAATGTATTTATATTAGGGCTTGTTTAAACGTTGGAATCGTTAATGTCTTCGCTCCCAAAATTTAGACAAACTCTTGGACCCATGCTAATGTTGTAACGATATGCTCAAAAAAGAACGTCAAGCACTGATCCTCCGCGAAGTCAACATCCACAACAAAGTGGTACTTACCGACCTGAGTATAAAACTGGATGTATCCGAGGACACGGTGCGCCGGGATTTGCAAGAATTAGCTGATGCTGGAAAAGTGATTAAAGTGCGAGGTGGTGCCTTGTCCAAATCCTATCACGTTTATTCCTACAAGGAAAATGAAATATACGCTTATCAGGAAAAAACCATCATTGCACGCAAAGCCATCAGCCTGTTGCGCGAAGGCATGTTGGTGCTAATTAGTGGGGGCTCAACCAACCTGGAGATTGCCCGCATTTTACCACCCGATCTCAAAGTGACTTTTGTGACCATGAGCCTTACTACGGCCATGCAATTGCTGGAACATCAGGGCTCGGAGACCATCTTTATTGGCGGCCATTTATCCAGCGCAGCGGGTATCGCGGTGGGTGGTGAAGTGGTACGTACTCTCAAAGACATCAAGCCTGATATTTGCCTGATGGGTGTCAATGGGATCGACGCGATCGACGGCATGACCGAGTCCGATTGGGAAGTAGTGACCATCAAAAAGGTCATGATGGAATCGTCCAAAAAAGTAGTAGCCTTGTCGATTGCCGAAAAACTGGATTCTACCCAAAAAATCCGGGTTTGTGGCCTGGAAGAACTGGATGTGCTGATTACGGAGTTGGATCCGGAGCACCAAAAACTGAATCCGTATCGGAATTTGGGATTTGAGATCATGTAAATACGTAAAGAAGCTTACCATTCACTACAAAAATCGAGTATCTGGCTGTGTAATCGGGTAGTTTTGTGCATCCATGAAACTAAACGCACAGCACATGAAACCGCTCCGAACCCTCTCGCTCTTCATTGCTCTCTTGGGTTGTACCCTGAATTTGCCGGGCCAACAAAACCTGCTCCAGTTTTTTCGCCTGGAGCCCACCGAAGCAGCCCAGTTGTATCAAAACCCCAAAAAGCAGCCTGATTCCACTTTTTTTCATACACCAATCACCAAAATAGAAGCGGAACAGGAAATAGGACATTATTTGCAGGTGCATATCCGGGGTGAATTTGTAGATATAGCCCTTAAATCTACTGCTCCAATTCAAGTCCAGGCGCTGAACAACCATCAAGACCTTTCCATCTTGGTTAAAGATAGCCTGGGCCGCCAGCTACCGGATGTTCAGGTTTTGTTGGGTAAAAAGCAGCTGCGTTATGATCCCGAAACACAATCTTTTCGCATCAAATATTCACCCAAAGAAAGGATACTGGAAATTAAATCGCCTGCTTTCAGTGCCTACTATACCTTGGTTCGAAACGGCAAAAAAAGCGTTGTAATCCTCACGCATTACCGGCGTTTTTCCACTAGTCGGGTAGGGCGTTTCGTCACTTTGCCCATAAAAGTTGTACAAGCTCCCATTGCTTATGTTGTTCGGAGCATACGTTCCCATCGTTGGGTTTTGCCTTGGAAGTATTGGTTTTCCCAAAAATACAATCGTGATTTAGAAGGGTATATTGCCTTGAGCCAACCGGTATACCGTCCAGGGGATACCCTAAAAATGAAGGCTTATGTGACCACAACCAAAGGGCGACCCTTGCATAAAGGCATAGATTTACAGCTATCTAAGGATTGGTCTAAGCAGGTTTTTACAAAAAAAATTAAACCGGAGCGCCCAGGTGTTTACCTCTTCGAATGGCCTTTGGCTGATACGTTGGAAATAGATGAAGAATACCAGCTTAAACTATCGAAGCGCAGATCGGACATCAAGCAAGGATTCCGTTTAGAGGAATACGAATTGGATGAAATCAATTACACCTTAAAAGTATTCCCTGAATCCTTTACACGCGGGGAGAAATGTACACTTTCACTCAGTGCCAAAACCACCAATGACCTGGCAGTTCCCGACGCAACTGCTGAAATTTTTATCCTGGCAGGAACAATCCAAACCTTTCATGACCAAGCGGTAGTTGTTCCCGATACCCTTTGGCACAGCAATGAAAATCTGGGCGTACGCGGCGAATGGGATGTAAATTTGCCCGATTCCCTTTTACCGGCCGCGTCCATGAGCTTACGCTGCCATGTGTATTTCAACAGCAGTTCCGGTCAATTGAGCTTTAAGGACAAAACGCTTCAATTCAAGTATGAACCCAGTTTTAAATTGAGTTTGGACGGTAACAAAATCATAGCAAGCACTACCTCGGCTCTTTCCGATTCACTGGTCCTGCTAGCACAATACCCTGATGAAAAAAGCCTAACCCAAAAAGTATTATTGCCAGCACAGCTACCCCTCGATCCCAATGTAGAATCGTACACCTTGTTGAATCCCAAAACCCTAGCCGAATTTAAACTCCCTCTCTATCCGGAAAAAGAAGGCTTATTGATTATGGGTGAGCGCAGTGCCGATTCGGTCCATCTCCGGATTGAAAACCCACGTAATTTACCGCTTTGGTACCAAATTAAAACCCGCTCTGGCACAATTGAAACAGGCTTTATTCGTGATTCCTTGTGGTTGTGGCAACACCAGGATCAAAGTTCCAATTTTTACCACCTCTATTACCAGTACCTCTGGGCTGGAGAAATTCATGAAGAAAGACAAGAGTTTAGGCATTACCCTAAAGCACTTTCCATTGAAATGGAGGGCCCTGATCTGGTCATTCCTGGCCAGGAAAACAGTTACAAGGTCCAGGTGAAACATGGCTCAGGTCGGCCAGCCAAAGGGGTAGATCTCAGTGCAGGAGCCATCAATGCCCAGTTTGGCGATGAAACCAGTTACAGTACCCCCAATATTGGTTATCGGCGACAACCTGTTCCCCGCACTTTTCCTTCTTTCCGATTGTACGATTCGGATCGAAACTACAAGCTTCCGATGACGCGGTTTTTGACCCAAACTTTTCAGTTGCAAGAGGTACTGTATTACCAATACCGCTATACCTCACAATTGCTACTCACTCGCAGGGACTCGGCACTACGGCAAGATTCTTTTTATCAAAACATCGCTCAATTTGCGCCATTTGTGGTCAAGGGAGGAAAAATGCAGCCCATTTTCCTCATTTACCTCAACCGCAAATTGGTCTATTCTCACCTTACTCAGGATCCGCACCCTTACAGCTTTCTGGGAACCGAGGGGTATCATCAAATCACCATCCGCACCCGGGAGTATGAGTACGTTTTGGACAGCATTTTTTTGCGGCGTGGTGAAAAACTGGAGCTGGTGCTCAATGAAGATTTTTGGCCGAATGGAAGTGCTCCGGCCCATTTCAAAAGGATACCTGTTGCCCAAAGTTTCAGTTCAGTGGAAAAGGGGTTGCTCCGCAACAGCATCTTTGTTATCCAAAATCTGAAAGCCAAGGACAGTGTTTTTGTTTGGGATGATCCCCAAAACATTCATTTTATCACGGACCCGTCCGGTCAAAACAATTATGTCGGACCCTTTAATGCCGGCACAAACTTGACCTATTTGAGCATGAATCAGTTCAAAAGTTCCTTTGTTTTTGAACCCGGGTTCAGCTATGCTGTGGAAAAAAAACGGGAACGTTTGTACCAGCATGAGTTGTTTCCAGCCAACAAAAAAGAAGCGCTCTTGCCCCGCAGTTTGCCTCATCCAGCCATAGGGCAAAATGTCATTTCGCCCAAGTCGGTTCGGGCATTTTCACCAGTAAAACGATCCATCGTTTTTGATCAAACGCCTGCAAAACAGGAAAGGGGAGCAGGTAAATACCAGTTTTTTTACCCCACATTTAAAACATCTGCTGATTCCTTAAATCTTTCCTTCTTGATCATCCGCAACTTAAAAGCAGACAGTCAGTTGGTATTAAATCCCAACACGAGATTTATCCCCAATTTGCCCGCAGGCACCTACGAGTTGTTGCTTTTTAACCGAAAAGAGGCGGCGTTCCGCAAAAACATCCAAATCCGCAGAGACACGCTGCTGTACGAAGATTTATCCAAGATTCAATTTCAACAAATCGACTCCCTGTTGCCGTCACTGCTGGGTGAAAAATACATACCCATTCAGCCTGTACCAAGTACTTCCATGCGTACTGGCAACTATTATGGCCAGACCCAACTCCTGAAAGGCCGGATTTTGGATAGCAATGGTGAACCCTTGATTGGGGCTTCGGTTTTGGTCAAAGGAACCAGCGTTGGAACGGTTACAGATTTTGATGGCACTTATAGCGTGTTTGCACCATTAGGCTACCAAACTATTGTAGTCAGTTATACCGGTTACCGCACCCAGGAATTGTTGGTAAATGACCGAAATTATGCTTCGCAGGATATACTATTAAACGAATCTCTGTCAATGTTGAGCGAGGTGGTAGTAACAGGTTATGGTGTTGCTGCGACCCGTACCCAGGAGGCTAGTGTTTCGTTAGCAGGAAAAGTGCCAGGTGTGGCAGTTCGAGGCGCCCGTACTTCAACCGAGGGTTACTATGTGGATGGAGTACGCTCCCGGGGATTCGCTAGTCTAGATGGAGAGGAGCAAGGTTCCGATACCCTTAGTTTTTCTGGCATCCGCAAAAGTTTTCACGACCATGCTTTTTGGCAACCTCGCCTGCGCAGTAACCGCAGTGGAGAAGCGCAATTCAAAGTAAAATTCCCCGACGATATCACCAATTGGAAGGTATTTGTATTGGGTGCTGATAAAAATCGCCGGGCCGGGCTCTACACGGGCAGTATCCAGTCCTACAAACCCCTAATGGCGCAACTGTCCCTCCCCCGGTTTTTGCTGCATGGAGATCAAACCACCCTGAGCGGCAAAGTGCTCAATTACACGCAGGATAGTTTCCAGCTCAAAACTTACTTCCAGGCCGCCGAGCAGCGTCTCGCGGAAAAACAAGGCCTGGTTAAAGAAGCTATGGTGGAGAAAACCGAATTTAAGGTGCCCGATAGTGGCGATTCCCTAACCTTTCGTTTCGCCCTCGAAACCCCGCAAGGATACACAGACGGAGAAGAGCGCCAAATCCCTGTGTTCCCCATCGGTACCTTAGAAACAGATGGCCACTTCATGATCATTGAGCGCGATACCCTGTTGGACTTCAGGGATAAAAACGGGCAAATCCAGTTCCGAGCTCAGCCCTCAGCCCTACATCTCCTCCAGGAAGACTTCCAGTACTTGCAAGACTATCCCTACACCTGCAATGAGCAGACGGCTAGTAAGTTGATCGGATTATTGAGTGAAAAACAAGTTTGTCAAGCCTTGAATAAGCCCTTTACTGGCGAAAAAACGATCCGTAGTGCCGTTACCCGTCTGGTGAAAGCCCAAAACGCGGATGGATCCTGGGGTTGGTGGGCCAATGGGGCAGCCAATATCTGGATGAGCAATTATGTGACACGGGCACTGCACAGCGCCCAAACGATGGGTTATCCCAGTAAGGCCCTTGAAAATGGCCTGCGTTGGTTGACGAATCAATTCCCTTTGAAAAATGATCAGGAGTTTTTACAGACCTTAGAAACCCTTTTGCAGACTGGCCAAAAAATCACGGTTTCAAAGGAACTCAGCGATTCTTTGAATAAACCCCAGAAGTTGTTATACAATCGCTTGTTGAAGCTTTGGGTTCAACAGGAGCTTGGATTGAAGCCTTCACTGGATAGTTTGCTGAAATACCGCAAATTGGATGTATATGGTGGCGCTTTTTGGGAAGAATCGGAAACAAATCAGGATTGGCAATACGATTGGTACAACAACCGCCTGAGCAACACCTTGCTCGCCTACCAAATTGCCCAAAAGGCAGGTTTAAAAGACGAACTGCGTCGCATCCGTATCCACCTGATGGCCAATCGTGGGTACACTCAAAATGGCTTACGCAGTGCTTATGGTTGGCGCAATACCCTGGAAGTAGCTGCTGTACTCAAGACCATTCTGCCTGATTTATTGCTTGAAAAGTCGGCTCAGTTGGGGAAACTCCAATTGTCGGGTGCGCTTAGTGGGGAGGTAAGTACATCTGCCCTACAAACCACTTTTGATGCCAGCCAACCTTTGACCCTAAAACTCAATGGTGCAGGCCCATTTTTCTGCACGGCCTATCAACAAACCTGGAATGCCAACCCTCAGCCAAAGTCCGATCTTTTTGCCGTAAAAAGCCATTTGGAGCAAAATGGGGCGGAAATCAAGCAGTTGCAATTTGGTAAACCCGCCCAATTAGTGGTCGAAATTGAGGTCAAAAAGGAGGCACAATACGCCATGATCGAAATCCCGATTCCCGCTGGGTGCTCCTATTTCAAAAAGCCACAAAGTTATCGTTCGCCCGAAGTGCATCGGGAGTATTTTGCTGAAAAGGTGAGTATCTTTTGTGAGCGACTGCCTATTGGTAAACAACGCTTTGTGGTGGATTTGGAGCCGCGTTTCAGTGGGACTTATACCTTGAACCCGGTGCGGGTGGAGGAGATGTACTTTCCAGTGTTGTATGGGCGGAATGGCGTGGAAAAGGTGCTGATTAGAACTTAAGCAGTGGGGTAGCCTGAATCATCCCGAATTTCTTAGAGCATTACCAAAGCGACATTTTTTATCACAAAGGGAAAAAAGAGTGCACCAAGGACACAAAGGTGAGATGTGGACCCAAAATAAGATAAACTCCATGCGTATTGCTTTGTCAAAATCGCGTCTTTATGTCCTTTGTGCTCATTTTTTCATGGTGATACTTGTAAATTCGGGAGGGCTCGTGTTTTTATGGCCCCCTAGTGATTCCTAATTTTTTAAGGCGGTTTAAGGCCTGTCGATTCCTTACAATTCCACAGATTGGAAGCGAGAATGTGCTTTGGACCCTTTACATCGGTAGTTTCGCCAGCTCAAAAGTATGGAAATGTACCTCCCGCACAAAGGCCATATTGCCGAATAGTTTTTTGCCCCCTGGCAACACTTTCATTCCCCCTAGTCGCCGATTCCCCCGTTCTATTTCGGCAGAGGTGGGTGCCCGGCGCTCCCCAATGGTGCCATAAATTTTGGTCATGGGCGGGGTGTTGAATTGGCCAAACAACATACTTTTCAGCCAGTACCACTTTCCGCTGTTCACGGCCATGATACAGACTTTGGGGTTGGTCGCAGCATTCCGGGGAATAGTTTGGGAAAAAATTTCAAAGTAAAACCCTGAAAAATCATCCCGATTGAGAAAGAAGGAACCGATGGGCGTGACGTTGGGTTGCCCCTCCGCATCCGCTGTAGCGATGGAGACGTGGAGGTTGGTGGCGAATCCGTGGCGGAAGTTTTGGCGGATGGTAGGCCAGTTTTCGGGGGTGATGGGTGAAGGCATAGATGTGTTTTTGGATGAAACAAGGTGGGGGGTGTTGGTTTTGAGGAAGGTCTGATTAAGGAAAATTTCCTACAAAGTTTTTGCTTGCTCCTGAATCGCTCGTGAAAGTCTCGTCGCTGGCACAAATCTCCAGACTTGAACTAACAGGTGGTTCAAGGAAACAATCCTGCAGCAATCAAATCCACTCTTTCCAGAATTCGATCAATATCATTCAATTTAAGCAGTTTGATCGTAGCTTCTCCAATTTCTGTTTTATGCAGAATTTCACCCTCATACACTTCGAAATGATCAAACCAATTGTCTTTTCTGGGATGAAACAAACGGATCAATTTTTCTTCATCTTCTAGTATTGTGGCCAAATCGCTGCCTTTGGCATTGTTACAGATGGGACAAGTATGCGCAAGGTTACCCAATTCTGTCTTTCCACCATGTTTTCGACTAATGATGTGATCAGACTGTTACCGAATAAAGGAATCCACCTCTGGTCGTCGACAATATTCACAACGGTATCCTGCTCGTATTGCCACTTCTCGCCGTAAAGCTTCTGGTATTTTTTTGCTCATGCGCTCGCCTTGGAAAGGTGTAACCTAGCTCTGGATTTGGCCAAACGAACGATGTGTTCATAAATCAGATAATGATCAAGCTCTTCTTGTTCAGCATCCGCAAGTCCTTCTTCTTGTTTTTTGTCCAAAAGCTCTTCTACCCGATCTTGTAAAGCTTCGGGAGCATGAAAAGCCAGCACTTTAACTGGATCTAACATAGCCATGAATTCGGCAAGGCTATCGTAAGCACTGGTTGACTTGGTCATAACTAACTTTTAAGGTAAAAATAGGGCTTTTATCACTAGGATTCAAGGGCAGTGCCGGAAATAAACACTCACTAATGGTTTTAGGGGACTTGTTTTGCCCCCTCACATCGGCACTTTTGCCACCCAACTGTGATCTTCAAATAAACAGCCTAAATATAAGGGATCACCCGATAAAAGCCCGAAGGGCTGACATGATTATAGCTAGCAATAGGTGTAATGGTGATTAAAAACCCTGAAGGGGTGGCATTTTATTGTCATCTAATAATGCCACCCCTTCAGGGTTTTTCGTAGGAAAATATGGGATCGTTTTTTCTATAATCATTTCACCCCTGCGGGGTTGGGTTAGTGGTTGTGCAAATTTGCGATGGTAATGTCCTGGCTGGATTAGCAATCGAATGAAATTTCAGCAGAGCGCCAATTGATAGAAAATTGTACACACCACCTTATTGATTCTTCAGTTGCTTGCAGGTTTTCATTCCCCAAAAATCTCGGTGCTATGCGCCCTCCTTGCCAAAACGACAGCTAAAGGGTAAATGGGTAAAAAGGGATAAAGGGTTAGTGCCGGACCAATCGGAAACCATAATCGGAGCTGCGAAGAGTCGGAAAGTTGTCGTTGCGGTTAGCAGCCCGGCAATAGTTAGGATTGAGGTACCAGGAGCCGCCGCGCAAAACTCGATGAGCGTCTTTGCTATCGTTGTCCCAAGCACTTCCGTCCGCGGGCGCACCCCGATAATTGTCGTGCCAGACATCCCGACACCACTCCCACACATTGCCACTCATATCATAAATGCCCAACTCGTTGGCTTTTTTGCTGCCAACTGGGTGGGTTTTTCCGCCAGAATTTTCACGATACCAAGCCACTTGGTCGATATAGCTACTGCCAGCATAGGAATACATTGAGTCTAAGCAAATGTAGCGAAATTTTTTTTTATTCAAATGTTGTGGCAGGGAGGGAAATGGGGAGGTATAAAATAGTCCTAGAAGCAAGTATACAGGCAAAAGGAATAAGTGGAGGCATTTGTGAAGCGAACAATCACCTAACAAAGCGACAATAATAGCAGCGCGGATGAACACGGATTGGGCGGATTTACGCGGAGTTGCTTTCACCTTCGGCGAAAGTTTTTTAGCCACAAATTGCACAAATTTTCACAAATCAGACATTCACTTCGTTCATGTCAAAGCGCTTTCGCGCAAACGAAGTTTGTGCTTAAATTTGTGAAAATTTGTGCAATTTGTGGCTCCTTCCATCGCGCCGAAGGCGTGATAAAAATCCTCGTAAATCCGCCCAATCCGTGTCATCCACGCTGCTATTAAGTCGCTTTTGCGCCATAGGTATAATGGAACGGTATCCTTAGAAACTCACCAACTCAATATCAAAAATAATCACTGTATTTGGAGGAATCCCACCAGAGCCCGTTGTGCCATAGCCCAACCTGGATGGAAATAAAAAGGTGCCCTTCCCCCCTTTTTTTAGCAGAGGTACAGCAACCCTCCAGCCTGAAATCACACCGCTCAAAGGGAACTGCGCCACCGCGTCGGTTTTGGTTTCATCAAATACCTTTTTGTCGGTGAAATAACCTTTGTACTTGACTGTTACTACCGAACTGGAGCTTGGATTGTCGCCAGTGCCCGGCTCGCTGATGATGTAGTACATGCCCGAGGAATGTTTTTCCGCAGTCAGGCTATTGTCGGTCAGGTACTTGCGGATGACTTCGTCGTCGTTTTCAGCCTGAGTGCCAAAGCCCACCAACTCCACGTCGAAGATCACGATCGCATTAGCAGGGATACCCTGGGGAGGGTTTCCTCCATAAGCCAAATCCGAAGGAATAATAAAGGTCGCTTTGCCCCCCTTTTTCATTTTGAGAATCCCCACCTGAAAACCGGGAATCAGTCCGCGTAAAGCGAAAGTAACTGGTTTTCCTGCTTCAGATTTGTCAAACTCGGTACCATCAATGAGGTAACCCCGATAATTGAAGGTCACCACATCTGTAGAGTCGGCACGGATTGCTTTTCCAGTTCCCTCCAGGGTACTGATGTAATACACCCCGGAAGGGTCCTTTTGAGCATTTAGGCCCTTATCGCTCACGTATTTTTCAATAATGGCCTGCTGCTCTTCAAATCGTTCTTCTTCTTTGGAGGTCAGGTTGAAACATGCGTTAAGCATGATCAAACTCAAGAGCAACATAAAGCTTGTGATTCTTTGTCTCATCGTGCATTGTTTTAGTTGAAAACCAGCTTTTAGGCTTTTGTACTCAACTGCTGAATATTTTCGACCGAAAAATAAGGCAATTATTCTTTTATTTTGGTCGTATAACCATTAAACACCTAAATAAGCATTTATGAAAAAACTGTTTTTTGCCTTGTTTGTAGCCTCGATTGCCTTGGCTTGTAATCCTGAAAAAAGTGATCCCTCAGCGAAAATGCCCAATTCCAAGGATTTTGCGTATTTGCATTTTACAGGAACCATTGGAACTGAATCCATTAGAATGAATTTATTGCAAGACCTTGATTATGATGACAATCCCTGGTTCAATGGTTATTATCACCACGAGGGTGCTCAAGAACCAATTGGCATTTATTCCTCAATGGATTCTACGGGCCAGGGGCTCCTTATTTTGACCGAATCTTTGGTTGCCGACGAACCCTTTGGCCGCTTCACAGGCAAACTCGAAAAAGGGGTATATTCAGGAGATTATACTGCTGCCGACGGTAAAAAGTCTCCCTTTAAGCTGATCCTTGGTTTCCCGGAAGGAACCCAGGAATTCGCCGCGATGCGCCTCGAAAAAACCGAAGCAGCCGATAAAAGCCGCAAAGATTCACCCAAAGGCCATTTTAGCTATGAGTTTTTTATCCCGAAGGAAAACTGGTTGAAAGACGCGTTTTTGCAAGAAATGGTTGGCGACTCTCTTGCTCAGGTGTACAAAACGCCCCAAAAAGCTTTTGAGGCCGAACAGCAACAGTTTTTTAAAGACTACCATGAAGAAATCGCCGGACTGTTGGAGGACAGGGAAGATAACCTATACATGAATTATGACAATGACAAAACGATGGAAGTCCTGTTTAATCAGGACAATCTGCTGAGCATTGCCGTAATGGATTACAGCTACGCAGGTGGCGCTCATGGCAATTATGGCTCCGCATGTTCGAGTTTTGATGTGGCCAAAAAGAAAAAAATCAGCCTGGAAGATGTCTTTAAACCAGGATATGAAGCTGCTCTTACCCAGGCCCTCACCGAGGCTGCCAAGAAAAAATTCAAGACCAAGGATTTAAGTGAGGTGCTGTTTGTGGACAAAGTAGAACCCAACGGCAATTTTTTCCTGACCGGAAAAGGGATTTGTTTCAATTATGTGCCGTATGAAATTGGGGCATACGCGGCGGGAGAGTTAAAGATTTTTGTGCCGTTTGGGGAATTGAAATCGGTAATGCGGTAAGGGCAACCCTTGCTGTTGCCCAATCACGGGATAATTTAAACGTGGGGCAACCGCAAGGGTTGCCCCTACGTGCGGCTAATACCCTGGATTCTGCGCAATATTCCCTCCTCCCAAATCAATCTCTGTTTGTGGAATTGGGAACAACTCGTGTTTACCTTTGACAAAATTCTTGCCTACCGCTTTCATCCTCGCTTCAACCTGACCGGTACGCACCAGGTCAAACCAGCGTTGTTGCTCCATGGCCAGTTCCACCCGACGCTCTTGCCAAATTTTCTGGCGTAGTCCATCTTTATCGGTGATGGTAATGTCTGGTAGGACGTTTCTGCGGTTGCCTCGGGCTCGGATGCGTACGGCATTGAGGTGTACCAGTGCCTGTTGAGGCTTGTTGTTTTCATTCAGCGCCTCGGCAGCAATGAGCAAAACGTCAGCATAGCGCAAAATGCGGATATTGCTGGGCCCATTGTCCTGTAGCAGGGCATGTGCGGGCGTCCAGGCTTTTTGGTTGTACCGTTCGTTCTCCATTTGTGGGTTGTCTTCCACCAGCGCCGAACCATCAGGCAATGCTTCACCGACCAAAAGAGCCGTAGCATCGCGGCGCGGATCTCCAAATTCAAAGGCTTTCATCAGGTCATCCGAAGGCAAATTGAAGCCCCAACCCAGATTGGGCGTGCCCCTTACCCCCTGCACCATATTCCAGGGCGTTGCTCCCGCATAGGATGCTTCCAGGGCAGTTGCTTGTACTTCAAAAACCGACTCGCTGGAGTTTTCCCCTTCAGGCAGGAAAATTTTGGTGTAATCCGCCAGCAGTTTGTACTCGTTTGAATTGATGACCTCCAAAGCGTACTTTTCAGCGTTGGGATAATCCTTGATGGTCAAATATACTTTAGCCAACAAACCACGGGCTGCACCTTTAGTCACCCGCCCCAAATCTTCAGGCGCATAGGCTGATTTTTCCGGCAAATTGGCAATCGCCTCAGTGAGGTCGCTGGCAATCAATTTGTAAATCTCGGTGCTTGCTGCACGGGTTTGAGTGTAAAACTCATCCTGAGTCAGTGGCCGCGTGATCAATGGCAAATCACCAAACCAGCGCACCAGATTGAAGTAAAAATGCGCCCGGAGAAATTTGGCTTCCCCGATCAATCTTTTGCGCAGAGTTTCATCCATCGTAGGCACTTTGGGAATTCCATCAATGGCCACATTGGCCCGGAAAATGCCCTGGTAATGCCCTCGCCAGGAACCACGGATGTCTTCAGGGAACCCAGGATCCCAGCTGAAATCATCAAAGGCGCTGAGGCGTTGGGCGTCAGCTGGGAAGCTCCCCTTAACTGCGTCGTCGGTAACAATATCCGTCATGGCCAACCAGGGAAAGGAGGTCAGGTTCCAATCTCGCATGGAATTGTATACTGCATTGACCGACCAGGTCGCGTGCTGAGCAGTCTGGAAGTAATTGTTGGCGTTGATGACACCTTGTGGTTTTACCTCCAGGAAGTCTCCGTTTTGGCAAGCTGGTGCCAGCAGCAAAACCAGCAGTGCACTTGCCGTTATTCGAAATAAATACTTATTGAACATATGTTTCGATTTAGGGCATTAAAAAGAAATATTCACTCCAGCCAACCAGGTACGCGATAAGGGATACACCCCGCCATCGATGCCTACTTGTAATACGTTCTCACTAGATATTTCGGGTGTAAAACCAGAGTATTTTGTTTGGGTAAAAATGTTGTTTCCACTCACATATACCCGCAGGCTGTTCAGCTTGATGCGTTCCAGCAGGCTTTTGGGCAGGTTGTAACCCAAAACAGCACTGCGCAAACGGAAGAAAGAACCATCTTCTAAAAAGCGCTCCGATACCTGGTAATTGTAACCACCATTGGTAATGCGTGGTTCAAAATTAGAGGTGCCGGGCCCTGTCCAACGCTCCAGGAAGGACGCTTCATAGTTCGGAATTCCAAAACCACGGGCGGCCCGCTTACTGTTGTAGATTTTGTTGCCGCTTACCCCGTTGAAATCTACGGAGAAGTCAAAACCGTAAACGTCGAATCCAAAATTGAAACCGTAAATCAAATTGGGAATGGGACTACCCAGCCAGGTACGGTCTTGTGAATCCACGATGCCATCCCCGTTGGTGTCCTCAAAACGCAGGTCGCCGGGCTTCACGGCTTCACGCGCCGGATTTTGGGCAATCTCTTCCGCCGTTTGGTAGACCCCCACTACTTTGAATCCGTAAAAGGAACCAATGGGTTGGCCAACAATGGTACGCGTAGCGAAGGCAAACAAGGCTTCATTGCCCGTTCCCAGGGAAAGCACTTCGTTTTTCAAGGTGGAAGCTAGGGCCCCAAAACGATAGTTGAGTTTTCCCTCTGAATTGCGGTAGTTCAGGGTGAAATCAAAGCCCGAGTTGCGCACATCTGCTGCGTTGACGAAAGGATTAGAAGCAGATCCTACGTAATCGGGAATCGGCACCGGAACGAGGATTTTATTGGTATTGCGCTGGTAGTATTCCACTTCCAGGGTTAGGCGATTGTTCAAAAAGCCCAATTCTGCCCCGATGTCAGTGCTGTTGGTTTCTTCCCATTGCAAAAATGGGTTGGCCAGCGAAATGAGTGAAGCGCCAAAGTTCAGGCTTTCTGTACCACCAAATACCGCACTTAAGTTATTGGTAACCGTTGGAATGGCGGCATCGGATGGGAATTTATCATTGCCCAAACGACCCCAACTGGCGCGCAGTTTCAAGTTGTCGAGTATTTTTTGGCCTTTCATAAACGGCTCTTCAATCACCCGCCAGGCTACCGCAAAAGCAGGGAAATTACCGTAACGGCGCTCGGAACCGAACTTGGATGAACCGTCTCTACGGAAAGTAGCGGTAAAGAGGTAACGTTCTTTCAGGTTGTAATTGGCACGAAACAAGACCGATTGGTAACGCTCGGGGTTGTTGCCAATGTTGTAGTTGGTGGCGGTTTCAACATCACCGGCATCCAGGTAAAAGAATTCTTCAGTATCGCCAATCAAACGTTGACGGGAACCACCGATGCGTTCTCCGCTGCGGGCTTGCATGGTATAACCCGCCAGGATACTGAAGCGATGTACCCCAATTTCTCGAGAGTAGTTGAGTGTGTTTTCCCACTGCCAGTCGTTGTAGCGCGAAAACTCGGCATTGATGCGGCTTTGAGGGTTGCGTTGTTTGTCGTCCACTTCAAACTGGGGCTCGTAACCCTTTCCCTGGTTGTTGATGCTGTTGAACCCAAAGCTGCTGCGCGCAGTCAGGTTTTTGATCGGGTAAATTTCAAGGTAGGCATTGCCATTGAGCTGCTGGCCATAGCCGCGATTGTAGCTGTTGTATTCCAATTGGGCAGCAGGGTTACTCACGTTGGAATTGGTGGAAGTACTGCCGTATTTACCCGCTTCGTTGATGGCAACCACGGTGGGGTCGGCAGCATAGGCATTAAAGACAATGCCTCCTGGCTCACGGTTATTGGCACTGGAAACAAAAGCCAGATTATGGCCCAGTTTTACGCCTTTGATGAGGTTGTATTCGTTATTGACCCGCAAGGAGTAGCGGTTGAAATAGGAACTACGGATGATACCGTTCTGGAGGAAGGCGTCACCGCTGATGCTGTAGGTCATGGCTTCAGAGCCGCCCCGGATGCTGAGGTTGTAGTTTTGGATGGAAGCATCGCGGAAAATGATGTCCTGCCAATCGGTGCCCGCTCCAAAAGATTCAGGATTGGTATAGGGCGGAGTGCCATTGGCGTTGGTGAAAAATTCATTGACCAAACTGGCGTATTCAGAACCAGTAGCCAGGTCAAGCCTTTTGCCCACTTGTTGAATCCCATTGTAAGCGCTGAAGTTAAACTGGGCTTTTTGGCCGCGAATCCCTTTTTTCGTGGTGATGAGCACCACCCCATTGGAACCCCGGGTGCCGTAGATGGCAGCAGCGGAAGCATCTTTGAGCACTTCCATACTTTCAATGTCACTGGGGTTGAGGAAGTCGATATTGTCGAGGATGAGGCCGTCGACTACGTAGATGGGGTTGGCATTGTTCAAGGTTCCGGTACCCCGGATACGGATGACAGGCCCTTCGCCGGGCCGACCAGAAGCTGAACTGACGTTAACCCCGGCAATTTTGCCTTGCAGGGCCTGGGTCACGTTGGAAGCCGCTACTTTTTGTAATTCACTCGATTTGATGGAGCCTACTGAGCCGGTGAGGTCACTTTTGCGCTGGGTGCCATAACCGACTACTACCACCTCGTTGATCATGAGCGTGGCTTCACCCATGGTAACATCGATACTGGTGCGGCCTTTGACTGAAATTTCCTGGGTTTGGAACCCTGTGTAAGTAAAAACCAGGACGGCCTGGGCATCGGGAACTTCCAGGCTGTAGTTCCCCTCAAGATCGGTGACCCCGCCAAGGGTCGTATTTTTAACCTGAATATTGACGCCAATCAGCGCCTCTTTTTTTTCATCCGTTACCTTCCCGGTGATGGTAACCTGGGCTTGCAGTTGCGAAAAAAAACCAGTCGCGCCCAATAGGAGCAGAGTGTATAAAGATCGCATGTCGGTCTTATTTGGGGCTGAGTAAGTTGAAGAGTTGAGAAGTTGAGAGGTTGAGAAGTTGAGGCTACCGCAGCGACCCAAGCGTAGACGGTACTCAACTCCTCAACTTCTCAACTCCTCAACCTCTCAACTAAAACCCAACTATTGCTTAATAAACTTCGTCTTGGCTTTCATCAAGCCTTGCTTATCGTAAGCAGCCAGAATGTACATGCCGCGCTCAAGGTCAGAAGTATTGAGGTTGACGTAATTTTGACCACTGGAACGGATGGAATAAACCTTTTGTCCCAAGGCATTGAATACATCATAGCCGTACAAATTTTGACCGTTTTCGATGATCAACTCATTGCTTACTGGGTTAGGATAAACTTTGAGGTTGCTCAAAGCAAGATCACGCACACCAACAGTAGCAGCCGAACAAGACTTGTCACCAATGGCAATGTCGTCGAAATAGTAGCGTTTTTCGGTGGTTGGTACGGTGCCGAAGTCCATGATCATTGCCAGAGTGGAATACAGGGCTCCGTCTGGAATGTTCAGTGTAGTGAAATCCCAGGTCAGTTCCTGCCATTCGTTTGGCGTAGTGTATTTCACTTTGGTATCGCCAGTATTGGGTGCTCCATTGCTACTGCGCTCCAATTTGAAAACCACATCCGCTTCATGATCCATCAGCACTTTCATGGTGATCTTCTTGTTCTTGCCCATCGAGATGGCCGCAGGAATTGCATCGTTGAAATAACCAGCAAAGATTTCACCACCAGGGCGCTCAATGAATTCAGCTACCTTGTTGCTGGTGTTGATGCCACTCTTCTTCGGATTGTCTACAATGATGTTAACCTTTTGCCCATCTAGGGAACCATTGGCAAAATATTGCCAGCGGCCCAGGTCATCCAGACTGGTTTCAAAATTGGAGACACAAGAAGTGTAGGGTGCTCTGCGCAGTTCGATGTCATCGATGTAATACACGTCGTCAGCAGTTGGCAATTGGCCAGCATTGAAGAAGATGACCAGTTTGGTATTGCCTTTTCCTGCCGCAGCGCTGAAGTCGATGGAGTATTGTACCCACTTGCGGGTGTCGGCGGCTTTTACTTCCGAAAATACTTCAACTTGCTGGCCGCCTTCTAGTTTGAACAGAATCGGAACGGCTTTAGGCGACCAGATTTTCACTTGCAACTGGTTCAAAACAGAAAGATCAATTGCTTGTGGGAATTCGTAAACGATGGCAGACCACTCATCCCGAGGATCACTATATTCCCCTACTTTGTCACTGGCAGAAGAATTGATTCCACTAGGATCAGGGTTATTGACTACTTTAAGGAAGTCACCACCCGTGGTAGACACTTTGGTGAAATTGCGCTGACATTCAAAGTCATCCACTTGCCCGGCTAGCGCTACTACACCTTCACAAAGGTTTACGGTAGAGATGGTTTGGGTCAGGTTGTCGAAATACCAGGTAGCGGTAGAAGTAAGATCTGGATCAAATACCACTTCAACTTGTTCAAAATCAGTCACGTTTTTGAAGTTGCTGAAATTGAAGTTCAATTCTACCCATTTGCCTGTGGCATCAATAGGGCGGTTGATTTCCTTGGTACCTTGGGAAGCAGAAACCAAACGCAGGGTCAGGCTTTTTGCACCAGCTGGGGCCCATACTTGCAAATTGACTTGTGGGAAAGCGCTCAGGGTGAATCCTTGAGGCAACAAGGCTTTCAAACCACCCAGCTTGGAACTTCCTTTGGTGTAAGAACCAACCGTAGCAGAAGTGTTAATTGTTTTATCAGGGTTGGCAATTTCGCCGTTGTATTTGCCGAATACCGCGTCAGCTCCCAGGGATTCCCAACCCATTTTGGCACCGCCTTCAAAATCTTCCAAAGCGCTACTCTTTTCAGGAGCTACCAGGCTAATGTCGTCTATGTAGTAAATGTCATTTGCTCCTGGCAGTTTACCCGCGTTGAAGAAGATGACAATTTTGGTGTGGTTGGCATTTTCCTGGTCACTGAAATCAGCGGAGTATTCAACCCACTTGTTCAGTTGAGTAACTGCTACGGGGATTTCTTTGGCACCAGAAGTACCACCTTCCAACTTGAGCAGGAGGTTACCGGCAACCGGTGCCCATACTTTCAGCTTCAACTGGTTGCGGTCTTTGAGTGGAATGCTACCACCCCAGTCCATTACCAAGGCGTGGTATTCGCCGCCTACATCTTTGTACCGACCTACTTTGGCACTTAGGTTAGCCCCAAATTTATCTGGATTGTCTACGGCTGTAATGTCATCAAAGCCAGGTTGAGCATAAGCGATGTTGCGCTGGCACTCAAAGTCATCCAGAATATCCGGGTTCTTGTCTACACCTGCGCAATCTCCTGCGGTTACTGCGATCAGGTTGTCGAAGAGGTAAGTATCCGAGCTGGCGTCCACTCCGGGATCAAAGAACAGGATGATCTTGTTGAAGGTTTTGACTCCCGCAGATTTGCTGAAGTTGAAGGTATATTCAACCCACTGGTCTTTTACCGCAATGTTTTTCACTTCTTCTACCGCAACGCCAGGGCCTTCCAGCTTGAGCAGGAAAGAGCTGGCCACTGCAGCTTTGACCTGAATTTTAAACACGTTGTAAATGGACAAATCAAGGGGCTTTGCCAATTCAGTAAGGAAAAGGCTGTAACCAGCTCCAGATTTTTTGGTATACGCGCCAACCTGAGTGCTGCCATTGATTTTCAGCGTATCGCCACCTGGAGGATTAGGTACAACCGCGAATGAACCTTCGATGGGGTTCCAATTCAATTTGGCACCACCTTCAAAGTCTTCATACACAAACGAAGTAGGGGCTGGATCCAAAGCGATATCGTCGATGTAGTACACGTCGTCAGCACCTGGAAGTACCCCGGCGTTGAAGAAGAAAACCAACTTGGTATGATTTGCGGCAGCCTCGCTGGTCATATTGACCGTATACTCCACCCACTTATTCAATTCAGTGACGTCGAGAAAAACCTCTTTTTGTGGCGAGGTGCCAGCTTCCAGTTTCACCAACAGTCGACCTGCTTTAGGTGCCCAGAGCTTGAATTTAACAATGTTGCGGTCTTTAAGTGGTAAAGCACCACCCCAATCAATAACCATCGCGTGCCATTCGCCACCTGTGTCTTTATAGCGGCCTACCTTATCGCTAGTGTTGATGCCCGTCTTGTCGGGATTATCCACAGAAGTGATGTCGGCAAAACCTGGGCTGCCATAAGCGATGTTGCGAGCGCACTCAAAGTTGTCCAGAATATAGGCACTAGGTGCAGCACCACCACAAGCTGGGCCTACAGTCAGGTTATCAAACAAATAAGTGTCAGCGCTAGCATCCACACCCGGATCAAAAAACAGGATGATTTTTTTCAGGTTTGGTGTAGCTGCTGCCTTGCTGAAATCGAAGGAATATTCAATCCATTCGCCACTTACGGCAATGTTTTTATTGCCTTCGATGGCACCGTTGGCACCTTCCAGTTTCAGGATAAAGGCCGAAGCAACAGCTGCTTTAACCTGGATTTTGAATTGGTTGTTGGTGCTGAGGTCCAGCGCTGTGGGTAACTCAGCCAGGAAAAGGCTGTACGCAGAGCCCGCTTTTTTGGTGTAAGAACCAACCTTAGCGCTGCTGTTGAGGCCTAGCGTGTTGCCTCCAGCGGCGTTGTCAACAACCGAGTATGTCCCCTCGATGGCATTCCAGGGCAACTTGGCGCCGCCCTCGAAGTCTTCGAGTACTACTTGAGTCATACCCAGCAAGGGTAGCAGAAGCATGGTGAAAAAGAGCAGATGTTTTTTCATGTTGTTAGATTTTGGGTTCATGTGTTGAACCTATTGCGAAATGACCAGTGGATAAGTGCTTGTATACGTAGGTGAACTGATTTGCAAGAAGTAAGTTCCTTTGGCTAGTGTTGGCAAGGTAAATTGCTGACGTTGTGGTCCGGTATTGAGTCGTGTAGGTCCAAATAAACGGTGTACAATCCGGCCTGCAGTATCGCACAATTCGATCTTGACCGTTTCGCTTGAAGCTTGTGCAAAGGAAAGATCAAGGTTTTTTTTAACCGGATTGGGGTATATTTTGAGTTGCAGGTCGGTAGCTGGAATGGCTTCAACCTTAGTAATATCGGCCGTGAAACCAATTTTTTTGAGCGCAGTTTGGATTTCAGCATTGGCCATAAAATGCTTCCACAATAAACCACTGCGGTGGTTTTCAATCATATTGATGATGGGCCCCTGGTCGATAGCCAGGTAACTATCGGCGGTCCAATTGAGTTGAGGGTTAAAGGCATCGTAAAAACCCATCGGGCCAAATAAATCGGCGCCGTATTCGCGGTAAAAATGCTTGAGCGCAGCTAAAGATTCTACGGGAGTGTAGGGAAAAGAACCAAGTGCAGCAGTAGGAGCAATGGTGCCATTGTCTTGTGGGCCACTATTGGGTTCGTGGGCCAGGTAGCCTTGTACGGGATCATCACTTGCGGTTAAACCCCAGCAATTTTCTCCATATCCCTTGAATTTCTTGGGATTGGCGATGCAATAGGCCCGATTGATCAAGGTGTGATTGCGGTTTTGGGTAAAGTAGTTGGTGTATTTATCCTTGATGTTGCGGGGGTCGAAACCCATAAAGGAATAATGTGCGAAGAAAAGGGGCCCACCCAAAGCAGGCCCTAGAGGTAATAGAACACTGTAATACTGATTCTTATTGACGTAGTTGCTGTTGCCAGCCCAGCCTTTTTCATACAAACCTTCGGGTACGCCGTGGGTTGGCGACGCAATGCCCAGGAGGTAAACGATCATACCCTCGTTCCAGCCACGCACCGGAAAATTCATGGCGAATTGGTAGTTGGGGGACCAGTGCCAGTAAATAAAATTCTGGAAGTATTGGCGGTACCAATCCCACTCAATGGCTTCCCAGAGGGTGGTAATTTTGTTGCGGATTTGCTGCTCCTCACTGCTGTTTCCCTTGAAGTATTCCCGAGCAGCGAGTAAACCCTCAAAAAGAAAGGCTGTTTCCACCAAATCGCCTCCGTCGTCGCGGGTACTGAAAGGCACCACTTTGCCACTAACTCCATTCATCCAGTGTGGGAATGCTCCTTTAAAACGATCCGCTTTCTCCAGGAAATTCAGCATTTTCAGGAGCCGGTCGCGTCCTTGTTCCTTGGTCACGAAACCTCTTTCGATCCCTATCAACAAAGCCATTACGCCAAAACCTGTTCCCCCAATGGTCACTATATCGCCTGAAGTGTTCCGTTCACGGATTAATCCGGATTGTGGGTGCGCAAACTCCCAAAAATAACGGAAGGTGTATTCCTGCACCATGTCAAGCAATTGGTCATCACTCATTGGCGCACTACTGGCGCTGACTACTGCACTGGGTTGGCTTTCCTGTCCGCTGCCGCTGGCAGTGGTGAGGCGATAACTCGCCTTTACATTGAGCCCAAGTGGGCGTACAAAATCCAGGTAAATGCTGTCGGACTTGCCCGCTTGCCCAATGAGGTTGAAGGTTTGGCCTTCATCCAGAGAGCGATAGACCCTGAAAGCAGTCCCACCGGAGTTCCCGGTGTTTTTCCAGCGCAATTCGATATGGCTGTCATAACCTTTGGCCAGAACCTGGTCTGGCACGAGTAAATTTGTAGTGCCGGAAGCCCGGTAAGTCCGCACCTCATCAATCAAGAGGGTGTGTTCCAGGGCATCGGCGGCATTTTGCCCAAAAATGATGGCTTTGATTTGTTTAAAATTGATCCCGCTCTGGTTGGGATCGCTAAATATTACTTTGAGGGGAATTTTAACTTGGGTCCAGGTTTTGGCATCCAGCCCGGGCGCATAGTTGCCAATGTTGTATTTGCGTGATTTGGTAGCGCCAGGGGCACCTTCTAAAAAAATATTGGGCCAGTCGGCTTTATTCAGACCATTGGGGGCATAAACCCAGAAGGCCAGGGTGTCGGTATTGCTGATGTCCTGAAAAGGAAAACCTGGAGCAATCACTAAAGCTGACCAGTCTCCACCGCTACGTGAGTTCCAGCGCAGGCGCAAGCTATTGCGACCTTGAAAAGCAGTTGCATCAGTAGGGATTTTATCGCCACTGCCACCCGTTTGTTCTAAAAAACTGGTTCCAGACTTAAAAGCCAAACCAGTGTCATAGTAGCCAGGATTGTTGCTGTCACTGAAAAAGTAAACTTCCTGACTATAAGTTGGCACACAGGCCTGTAAAGAGAGGAATAGATAGCAGAAAAAATGTAGGTAGCGTTGCTTCATTTTCGCGATCAAATAGTTGTAAGTGCAATCTTATTTCATTTAAACTAGAATAGCTACTTTTTGACCTCACCATTACTACGCCATTGCAAAAAATCATTGATTAGTTGATTTTTTTTATATTGATAATCAGCGGCTTATTTAATGCCTTTTCCCAATCGAAAAATGCAGGATTGTCAGTTGTTGAGCAGATGCGTTTTGTCTTTTTTTACAAACCCATCAAAAATTCCACCAGGTTGTCATCACCTTCCAATTCAAGTTTTCGACGAAGTCGATAACGTTTGTTTTCGATGCCCCGGATGGAAAGGTGCAGCAGGGGTGCAATTTCTTTTGAACTCAAATTCATACGCAGGTAAGCCGCCAGGCGCAAGTCACCGGGGGTAATGGAGGGGAACATGGATTTGAGTTTTTTAAAAAATTCGTCGTGTACCTGGTTGAAATTGTCTTCAAAAACCTGCCAATCTTGTTCATTGCCCAGGTGTTCATCCACCAGGCGCAGCATTTTTTGGTAGTGCTTTGCGGCAGGGCGGTCTCCACTTTCAGCCTTGAAGCGAATCAACTCCTCCTTGATCTGGAGCAGTGCTTCATTTTTGCGGATCAGGTGAAAAGTGGAACTGGCTAGTTCTTTGGATTTGTTGAGCACATCATTTTGCAGCTGGATGTTGCGGTTTTGGATGCGTTGCTGGTGGAGTTCCCGCTCCTTTTCGAGGATCAGCTTGCGGCGCTGTATTTGGAGTCGCCTTTGGTGCATCCGATTCAACAAGCCATAAAGGCCAACCAGGCTCAAAAAATACAAAAGGTACATCCAGGAAGTTTGATACCAGTGCGGAGCGATGACAAAACTGCAACTGGTGGTATGTTCGCTGAGGTCATGTTGTATTTCTAAAGTATAATGGCCTGGGGATAAACTACTGAACTCTCTTTCTGAAAACCGACTCCAGCCAGACCACTGTTTTTGTTCTTCTTTTAGCCGATACCGGAAGAGAGTGGTGCGGGTATATTCGTCGATTGAAAACACAAAACGCAAAGTACGTGTGCCGGCCGGGAAATAAACAACCCCATCTTTTTGGTAAATTTTATGCCTGTTTTTGGGATTCAAGTATTCGATTTTTTTGATGCGCAAGCTTGATTCAATGCTTTTCTCTAGTGCATCTAACCGGTTGAGCAAGGCGTAACCATTGTCGATACAAAACAGGTAGGCACCATTTTGTAATTCTACAACGGGATTGTAATGTGTGGCCAGGGTGGTATTGATGATACTTTTGAGCTGCTGGTCTTTTTTGACCCGCACCTGTTGGGGCAAAATTTCGAACAATTCCCCAGTACTAGATTGGAAAAATTTTGATTGGGTTTCGCCCTTGAGGGGGGCAGGTTGGCATTGTTTGGTTTTAGGCTGGTAGATGAACTGGCGCCCTCTGGACCAAATCCACACTTCATTCCTTTTTAAAAAAACATCCAGGTTGGAGTTGGCAGGCAAACCATCTAAGGTGTTGATGGTATCAATCGACGTGATTTTTTTGTAGTTGGCATCAAGTGTCAAATGATAAATACTTTCGTAAGGATTAACCGCCCAGCACTCCCTGGCGTTTTGCAACAGCAGTTTTTGCAGCGGCTCCTTCAAACCTTCAATTTGATGACTGAATTGCCAGTGTCCGCTGGCGTCCTTTTGAAAAACGACAAGGCCAGTATAAGTACCTTGCAGTAAATACTCTGGCCGTTGAGCTGGACGTACAACCCACCACCCGCCCGTTACACTGGAGATGCGTCGGAATTGATTGCCTTCAATGACAAAAGTGCCCTCGTTGTGCCCACAAAGCAATTGATTATCAACTACATTTAATTGCCATACCTGGCCCTGTGAGCCAGGTAAGAGTTGATATCTTTCATTTTTGAGCAATGGCCAGCTTCGGTAAAACACTCCCTGATTGCTGCCAATAAAAAGCTGTTTTTTGTGAATCGCTGCCGTGTAAACGGCACCGATTTCGCCTTCCCGATCGGTGTAATACAACATAGGATCGTGGAGCGCAACCAGGTCCAGGCCCTTGTCGAGCCCCAGCCACAAGTTTTGTTTTTTGTCCTCAAACAAGCTCAGAATAGTGTTGTTTTGCAAGCCATTGTTCTGATTGAGGTGGTACTGGATTTGTGCCCCTTTGACAATAAAAACGCCATTCAGGATGGTACCCAGGGCCAAACGGCCATCCCGCAGCCGGATCGCTTTGTTCAGTTGATACCGTTTTAATTCGGCATTGACCGGATGCTCCCAGGGAACAAAAGAATTGCCCTTTTGCCTAAAAATACCCTCATGACTGGTTCCTACCAACAAGCCAGCCGGATCAGCGATCAGGGCAGTAATGGTTTGATTGGCAAAAAAACCACTGCCACTTAATGCAGTAACTTTTTGATTTGTACCCAATTCATAGATGGACGCACGGATGGCAGGAATCAATAAACGGCCATTGCATTCCTTGATGAACATAAAAGGGAAATACGCTGGAACCCGGGTTACTTTTTTACCAGTATATTGGTACATGACTCCAAACGACTGAAAATAAACCACGTTTTTGTACACCAAAATGTGCCAAAACTCTTCCTTGCGGATGTCCTCATGTGGTACCTGCTTGCTGAGGGAGGTGTAGTACAAACTCCCAAGTTGATCGCGTTGCCAAAAGCCGAATTCACCATAACTACCACAATAGATTCTCCCGCCTTGATCACTTGCCACGGCCCGTGCGGTTTGGCCGTTAGGCAAGGGGTGGAGCTCCCAATTGGCTCCATCGAACTCCAGTAAGCCATCATTATTGCCTGCATAGATGATGCCGTGTTGGTCTTGAGTGATGGACCAAATTTGATTGGATGCCTGATAGGTTTTTGCCGGAAAATTAAGGATCAAAGGAACGTCGGCGGCAAAGGAATACACGCTACAAAGAATCAGAAAAATGCAGTAAATGGTATTTTTCATGTGAGATTGGTCGCGGAGTCCGGTGCTTGCAGTTACAGCGTTTTTAAACCGAAATGATTGACAAAAATACACACTATACTTTCTGAAAGCAATTATAGGTCAAATAAAAATGCCCAGTTGACAACTGAGTCAACTGGGCAAAAAGAGTAATGTATGAAACGGCTAATTAGAAATTGTAACGCAAGCCCAATTGCAAGCGCCAGGGCGTACCTCCTACCGGATCTACACCAGTATTGGCGTTGAGGGTATATTTGTATTGCTGCAAGGTTTTGTCAAAACCGGAAATATTCAGCAAACGGGATTCGCGGCTCAGGTTGGTGTTGCGCCCCTTGTTCTTGTCCAACAGGTTTACAAAGTTGAACAGGTCTGCACTGAATTCCAGTGACTGTTTGCCAAAGGTGTTGAATTTTTTGCTCAAACGAAGGTCGATGGTAGAGAAGAATGGATTGCTGCCACCGTTGCGTGGAGCAATTTTACCCACATTCTCGCGGTAGTATTCCTTGGCGGCATCGGCCACCAGAGGGTTGTTCAACCATGCCTTAATAGCGGTAGCCAATGCTGGATCAGTTTTTGGGTCATTGGGATCGAACAAGAAGGCCAGGTCGTTTTGCTCATTAAAATCGCCATTCAAGCTGGTACCAGCTCGGTAAGCGTGAAAAGCGAAGGGATAACCTCCTTGGCCGTTGAATGTTGCACCCAACTGGAATCCGGCAATCTCTGGAGTAGCACCACTCACCAATACTTTGTGGCGGAACTGTGAATCAGAATAACCATAATTCAGTGCCCGAGGATCGTCTTTTACGGGCAAGAAGGTTGACGTATTGGCTACACAACAGTTGTACGAAGAGTTGTCTTTTGTATTGTTGTTGGTGTAGCTGACTGCTACATAGCCGCCCTTGTTGCCCAAGCGCAATTCAGCGTCCACAATCAACGCAGTTTGATCCAAAATGCCATCAGGATTCAGTTCCAAGACCCGGCCCAGGTTTGGATCTTTACGGCTATCCTGCCATTTCAGAATGCCATTGGTACCAATTTTGTCAGCAGGTACAAATACCCCCCGGTTGTCTTCATTAGCCAGGCGGAAATAGGGCTCATCTACCAGGTTGGTTTCCTGATAAACGTAGTTGTCAGTAGTGTGTGAAGCAAGCAGGTTGATTCCTACCCGCAACTTGTCGTTGAACAACAAACGGTTGTAGCTCAAATTGGCTTTCCAGGTAAAAGGAATTTCAAAATCAGGCCCGATCGCATTGATGGTAGACACATAAGGCTGGCCAGGAGTTACACCTGGAGCTGTACTTGGGTCTTCGCGATAAGCTTTAAAATCGGGGAAAGGAACATTCGTAGACACGTCGATCGAAGCCACTTTGTTGCCATCAAAAAGCATGTTATTGGCCAGGTTGTAGTACATGGCCATGTTGGAAAAGCCACCAGCGCCAAGCTTGATGATGTCTTTGTTTTTACCCCCCACGTTCCAGGTCAATTGAACCCGGGGTTGGAAGTTGTCAAAATCAACCGGAGCGGTGTTGGTGAAAACTTTCAGGCTTTCTGCCAAATCAGCATTAGGGGTAGGCGTAGTCAAAAACGCTGTTCCATCCCAACGAACACCGATTACCGCATCCAGGTTTTTGGCCAATTCGAAATCCACTTGTGCGAAAGCAGATACATCCAGTACATTGTAACGTACCCAGGGTTCGCCTTCGCCGAGGTACACTTCACGTACATAACGAGAAGGTTTCTGCAACTCGATATCTTGCAAGGAGTTGAAGAAGAAGCGGCCATTCAACTCAGAGGTGAATACATCTTCCAGTGCAGTGAAGAAATTGTCG
>NZ_JANRKL010000241.1:0-30014 GCF_033763495.1 Haliscomenobacter sp.
TTTCAAAAAACATGATTTTTTTGATGGTGGTGAGCGTAGCCGACGCAGGGTGCAACCGGGGGCTATTGCGGGCGTTACTTCGCGCCACCCCGACACTATGTACCAACCCACCGTCACCGTTTTCACCCAAAAAACAGACAATCAAATCATCATCAAGGTAATGGACAATGGCAACGGCATACCCGAAGCCATTCGCGACAAGATCTTCCAACCTTTTTTCACCACCAAACCCACTGGGCAAGGCACCGGATTGGGCTTGAGTTTGGCCTATGATATCGTAACCAAAGGACATGGTGGCACTTTTAAAATCGAAAGTACTGAAGGAATCGGCTCCGAGTTTTCCATCATTTTACCATTCCAGGTACAATCGTAAAAAGAACAAAATGAGAATAGTAACCCTTACGTGTTTTTTGTGTCTGGTGGGCAACCTATGCATTGTAGCTCAGCCACAAGGGTTTTCGAAAACTTTATTGGATAGTTTGGAGAAAAAATTAGCCACGCTGCCTAATGACACCAATCGAGTTAAAACTTTAACCGAAGTAGCCGTAATCTACTCCAATACGAATGTGGGAAAATCCTTACTCCTTGGAGAAGAAGCCCTCACACTCACCCGAAAACTCAATTATACCAAGGGCTTTCGAAAAATATTGGGCCCCTTATCTTTTCAATACAGCATAAGTGGTCAATGGGCAAAAGGTTTAGAATTGGCTTTGGAAGGAAAAGAAAGATATAAAGACGACCTGATTGAGCTTGGTAACTATGTAAATATGGCACAATTGGCCTATGAAAAGCAAGGTGATTATAAAAGGTGTTTTGAAGAATGTCAAGAAAACATTAGGATGTTCAATGCTCATCCGGAAATAGCGTTCAACCCCGTTGACAAATGGGCGACCTATATGACGGCTTCTCAAATGTTCAGCAAGGAACAACAGGCTGATTCTGCTTTAATTTATGCCTTTAAATGCCTAGGCTACGGCCAGTCTATACCATTTAATACAAGACATTTTGTGGGGTATGCCCATAATGCCATTGGCCTTGGATATTTGACCCAAAATAAACCTGATTCAGCAATTGCCCATTTACACATAATGCGTTTAGCTATGGCTGAAATAAACAATGAATTTGCGTTGCAGGAAACGCAAATATACCTGGCAAGGGCCATGCAAAAAAAGGGTGCTCTCGACTCCATGTATTATTACGCTAAAATCGCTTATGATGGTGCTACTAAAATGGGTAATGATATAAATGAAATGAATGCAGCTTTGATTTTGTCGGAGTATTTTGAAAAAAGCAATCCAGGCAAGTCTTTGTTTTATTTAAAAAGGCACAATGCAATCAAAGAGAAACTATTTACTCAAGACCAAACGAATAAGCGGTATTTTTTGGAAAGTGAACAGCGAAACAAGCTGGCTGAATTAGAAAAAAAAGAGATAAATACGAAAAATAGAATTCGTCAAAATGCTCTTTTAGGCGGGTTGTTCACCTTTATACTCCTGGCAGGAGTTTTGATTTTTACAAATCGGCGTAAAAAAACGCTAAATGATACCTTGCAACAACAAAAATTGCAAATCGAAAATCAGAATCAAGATTTGATCAATTCGGGGCTGGAACTAGCCCTGAAAAATCGAGATTTAGAAACTACTTTGGCGGATCTACGTACCACCCAGGCTCAACTCATCCAATCCGAAAAACTCGCCTCCCTCGGCGAGCTCACTGCTGGCATCGCCCACGAAATCCAGAACCCGCTCAATTTCGTCAACAACTTCGCCGAAGTCAGTGCGGAGATGCTGGACGAGATGCACGAAGAACTGGAAAAAGGGGATACGACTGAAGCCATCGCTATTGCTACTGATTTAAAAATAAACCTGGAAAAAATCAACCACCACGGCCAACGCGCCTCTTCCATCGTCAAAGGGATGTTAGAGCACTCGCGAGCCAGTTCAGGAGTAAAAGAACCCACCGACCTCAATGCGCTGGTGGATGAATTTCTGCGCTTGACTTACCATGGCTTGCGGGCGAAGGACAGTAGTTTTAATGCCACCATCGAGACGCATTTTGATCCGGATTTACCACTGGTATACGTCATTCCGCAGGACATTGGGCGGGTGTTTTTGAATTTGATCAACAATGCATTTTATGCGGTGCAGCAACGCGCCATCACCGTAGGGGCACCCCTCGTGGGTGCCCTGCGTGATAGGGACACCCGCGAGGGGTGCCCCTACGAGCCCACCGTCACCATTTCCACCCAAAAAACAGACAATCAAATCATCATAAAGGTCCAAGACAATGGCAACGGCATCCCCGAAGCCATCCGTGACAAAATTTTTCAACCGTTTTTCACCACCAAACCTACTGGGCAAGGCACCGGACTTGGACTTAGTTTGGCCTATGACATTGTGACCAAAGGGCATGGTGGCGAGCTGAAAGTGGAAAATTCACCCGATCAAGGAGCAATTTTCACAATTTGTTTACCCATTGCCCAGTGAAGTAGTTTACAGCCCCTTTAATTTTATAATGCATTAATCATCTGTTTATGAAATATTTATATGCCCTGTTTTTGATGTTTGTTTTTTCCTGGGTGTCCACAGCTCAGAACCAGTCTGTATTCTATGTTACCACAATTCCAGTTAAGGATTACGAGGGTTGCAAATTCAAATTTTCGGCATTAGTCCGTATCGAATCGAAGGACACTTTCACCAGGGCGCAACTTTGGTTAAGGGTAGATAAGCCCTCTGGCAGGGGCTTTTTTGAAGATATGTCTGAGCGCCCCATTCGCACGCCAGAATGGAAGACCTACAGCATCGAAGGAACCATAGATTCCACGGGCACTCGAATGTTTTTGGGGTTTTTAGCTTTTTATGGGGGTAGGATTTTCTTTGATAATTTTCAGCTGGATGTTGAAATAAAGAATGGAACCTGGAAAACCATATATAAAAATGACTTTGAAACTGAAATGGGTTTAAGACGAACTAGAGGGATGAGCCGAATCGGCCTGGATACCCTTTACAAAGCCGAGATAATAGGCGCAACGCCCAATAAATTTTTAAAAATTGAAGCGCCCGATGCCATTGAATTTTACCAGAAAAACTTGGCTGCGCTAAAAGATGATACCTTTAAAGTAAATGCACATTATTTAATGGCTGGTTTATACACCGACAAAAACGACCGAGAAAAAGCCCTACAATTTTATGAAAAAGGTTTAAATCTAGCCTACAAAATAGGATTTGAACGGGGCCAATTGCGTTATTTTTATGCCCTTGGAAATATGTACGAAAACCGCATCCCAAAAAATTACGACAAAGCCGCTGAGTTTTACAAAAAAGGCCTGGAGCATAGTCAAAAAATAAACTCAAGGAAAGATGTTGGGGCCTTTGCTGATCTACTAATTTCGCTTTATGAGGTTACGGGAAATTTATCCGAAGGAATAAAATACATTTATATTGAATTAAAAGAATACGAATCGCTCCAAGATAAACCGAAAATAGCCGAAAGCCATATGAACCTGGCTTACTTTACTGGAATTCAAAAAAACTATGTTAAAGCCTTGGAGCACTATCGTTTTGCACTAAACATTCTAGAAAAATTAAATGATAAAAATCAAATAGCGCAATGCCATTTGACTATGGGTGGAATTTACCCCGAGTTAGGTCTCTTGGATTCCGCACAAACAAGCCTTAACAGGTCCGTGAGCCTTTTTACAGAATTGGAAGGAAAAGCCTACTACTGGGGTTTGCCATTGTCCTACTTATATATGGCAAAGGTTCAGATGAAAAGAGCTGAATTAAGTACCGCGAGAAAAGAAACCTCCAAGGCTCCTACCCATCTAAAAGAAGCCTTAAAGTATTATTTTAAATCCCAAGAACTTTATCGCACACAATTCTCCACAATCGTGGCCGACCGAATGAACATACAAATCGGAATTGCCCACTTTAAACTAAACAACCCCGTACTTGCCGACTCTTTTTTAACCCTGGGGGCCAAAGCTTTGGAGAGAGCTGTTTACAGCAATATGCTGGAATACATTGAAGATAGGCGCGATGCCCATCTCTACCTCTCACGCGTCGACAGTATCCGTGGCAATTAGAAAGACGCCCATGCGCATTACCAACAATACATCGCTGCACGCGACCAGCTCTACAATGAAGAAAACACCAAAAAAACCACTACCTACCAATTGCAATACGAATTCGACCTCAAAGAAGCCGCCCAAAAAGCCGAACAAGAAAAGAAGGAATTGGCCTTGCAAAAAGAATTGGAATTAAAAGCCCTCAATTTTGAATACGAAAAAAAGCAGGCCGCGGCAAAAAGTGAAAAAGAGAAACAACAATTGAGATTCGAACAACAACTGAAGCGGCAAGAGATCGAAGCCGCTTATGCCCGAAAAACAGCACAAATAGAGGCCGAACAAAAACGGAAAGAAGCCCTAGCCAAACTGGAACAGGAAAAAAGAGACGCCCTGAATGCATCAGCCCTGGCGCTTTCACAAGCAGAAGTGCAGCGCCAAAGCTCGCAGCGCAACTTTTTTATCACTGCATTTGCCCTACTGGCTATTTTGCTGGGTTTTATTGGTTATGCCTTCAACCAAAAACAAAAGGCCAACAAACTTTTGCAGGAACAAAAAGCAGAAATTGACCAAAAGAGCACCCAGTTGGAGCAATCCCTGACTGAGCTCAAAGCCACCCAAAACCAACTCATCCAATCCGAAAAACTCGCCTCACTCGGTGAACTCACTGCTGGCATCGCCCACGAAATCCAGAACCCACTCAACTTCGTCAACAACTTCGCCGAAGTCAGCGCTGAAATGCTGGACGAGTTGAAAGAAGAACTGGAAAAAGGGGATATAGAAGAAGTAAAAGCCATTGCCGAAGACTTGCAGGTGAACCTCGGCAAAATCAACCACCACGGCGGTCGAGCTTCTTCCATCGTCAAAGGGATGTTGGAGCACTCGCGGACCAGCACAGGCGTAAAAGAACCCACCAACCTCAATGCCTTGGCCGATGAATTTCTGCGTTTGGCTTATCACGGCTTGCGGGCGAAGGACAGTAGTTTCAACGCCACAATGGAGATGCATTTTGATCCTGATTTACCGCTGGTCTCCGTCATTCCACAGGACATTGGGCGGGTGCTGCTCAATTTGATCAACAATGCATTTTATGCGGTACAAGAAAAAGCCAGACAAGGAATTGAAGGTTTCGCGCCAATGGTATCTATCAGCACCAAGAAAATGGATAATGCCATTGAAATAAGGGTTAAAGACAATGGCAACGGCATCCCCGAAGCCATTCGTGAGAAAATCTTCCAGCCCTTTTTAACCACCAAGCCGACGGGGCAGGGTACGGGCTTGGGATTGAGTTTGGCGTATGATATTGTGACCAAGGGGCATGGTGGGATTTTAGAGGTTAACAGCACGGAGGGACTCGGAACTGAATTCGTCATTCGTTTAGTGTAGACTTGTAAACAGCAACAACATTTTGTACTTTTAGGGTCAAATATTTGGATAATGCTCAAAATTCCATACGGAGAAAGTGATTTTACAAAGTTGAGGGTAGAAGATTATTTCTATCAGGATCGTACGCATTTCATTGAGAAATTGGAGCAATGGAATTCTAATTATCCAGTTTTTCTGCGCCCTCGCCGTTTTGGTAAAAGTTTGTTTATTAGTATGCTGCACCATTATTATGGTCTAGAGTTTCAGGCTGACTTTCAAACCCTTTTTGGCGGCTTATACATTGGTGAGCACCCCAGCCCGCATGCGAACAGTTATTTTGTGCTCAGTTTTGAGTTCAGTCGAATCGATACCAGTAGCCAGGAAAGCACCTATACTGGTTTTTTAAGAAATGTCGTCTCGGGAGCCCGGCGCTTTTTTGGTGCCTATAGTTCATACTATACTGAAGAACAAAAAAAAAGCATTGAGTTTGAAAAAAGCCCGGAGGCTGTAATCAATGCCATTTTTGATTTTACAGAACAAAACAAAATTCCCTACAAAATTTACCTCCTCATTGACGAATACGACCATTTCGCTAATGAATTGTTGTCCTTTGATCTAAATCGCTTCAAAGAGAATGTGAGCCGCAATGGCTTTGTGCGCAAGTTTTACGAAAGCCTCAAAACAGCTACTCGCGATGGCATTGTTGATCGAATATTCATCACTGGCGTTTCCCCCATTACTCTGGATTCCTTGACCAGTGGTTTCAACATCAGCGACAACATCAGCCTCAACCCTATTTTCCACAACATGATGGGGTTTACCCATGAGGAGGTCAAAGCACTTTTGGGAAAAGCAGCAATTCCTCAAGAGAAAATACCTGATATGATGCACGATCTGCAAGATTGGTACAATGGGTATCGTTTTACGAATCAAGTCAATATTCGTCTCTTCAATCCAGATATGGTGCTTTATTTTTTGAAAGAGTATGGCATCATGGGGTATTATCCTGAAGTGATGCTGGATACCAATGTAATTTCGGATTATCGCAAAGTGCGCAACATCTTCAAAATAGGTGGCGCTGAAGAAGCAAAATTCGAGCTATTGGAGAACTTAGTGGAAAAAGGACACATTGATTTTCCCCTCACCCGCCTTTACAATCTGGAAGCTGAATTTACCCAAGATGATTTTTTAAGCCTGCTTTTTTACATGGGTATGCTCAGTTTCAAGGAATTGGCGGATATCGGTTGGCGTTTTGAAATCCCCAACTACGTTATCAAAAAACTATATTTTGAATACTTTACCGCAATCTTCCTGGACAAAACCAAATTCGCGAAAACAAAAAGACCCATTGCCCAAACCATTTCAGCCCTGATCAGCCAGGGCAATCCTGAGCCTTTTTTCAAAATAGTAGAATACGTTCTGGCCGAAAATCACTCCAACCGTGATGAACTGAGCTACGGCGAAAAACACCTGCAAACCCTAATGATCGGCTTGTTGTTCCCCTACGAATCGTATTTCATCCACAGCGAATACGAAGCCCGCAAGGGTTATCCCGATATCTACCTCGAAAAAATGCCCAACCGCCCGGTCAAATACGACATTGTCCTAGAGTTGAAATACGTCAAAAAATCTGCCCAACATACCTTAGAAAAAGTAACCCAGCAAGCCGCACAGCAATTGAATGAATACATGACCAGCGAACGTTTTTCTCGCCCGGATGTACGTGGATTTTATGTCGTTTTCCTGGGTGGGGAGGTGTACCAATGGAAAGAATGGTCGTAGAGGTAACCCTTTGTAGTTGCCGATAACCCGATTTAAAGAACCATTGCCTTTCCTCCATTTCATTCGGAGGCCATTTCCTACCATTCGGATGATCAAACGCTCCATTGGGAAAGTCTTTTTGTATTCATGCACCGCTTTGGCTATATTTAGAAAAGCTTTTAAAAAATGGCGTTGGCATGAGACTTTTAAAAAATTATTCCATGATATTTTCAACCTTTATCTTCCTTCTTTTTGCTGCCCCTCTATGCGCTCAACAACGGCAACTATCCGTCAAAGATAGCCTGGTAAATGCGCTAAGATACGCAGAATCGGATAGAACAAGGGTTGACATTTATGCAAAATTAGCGGACTTTAGAATCGGAGATTGGTCTCAAGTTTTGGAATTCGCTCAAAAAGGGCACGCTTTAGCCCAAAAAATCGGTTATAAAAAAGGGCAGATGGAGTGCGATGTTTTTATGGCTTTCCGGTTGGTACACATCGATGTATTTAAGTCAATTACCCTTTTATTGGAAGCCAAACAATGGAGTGAGGAGAACGGGGAAACGAAGATGCTGATTACCTCATTAACTTACCTAGGATATGCTTACAATAGTATAGATTTTAAAAAATCCATAACCTACTACAAAGAAGCATGGCGTCTCATGATCCTACACAAGTTAGATGACGAATCTTCTTGGCCTATTTATGCGCCTATTGGGTATGCCTACAAAGATGCTGGTATTTTAGATACGGCGATGCTATTTTTAAGAAAAGGCTACGAACTGTCGTTTAATGGAAAAGCAGCCATTAAACCCAACAGCTATTACAGGCACTTTGCCGAAATTTTTTATAGACAAAATAAGCGCGATTCGGCACTGTACTATTTGTATCGTTCTCTTGCTGAAGGGCAGCTACATACAGGAGAGGTCTATTATTATTTGGCGCGTATCAAAAAGGATTTCAATCAATTGGATTCAGCAAAATATTATGCTAAAGCAGCTTTAGCCGAACAAATCGCTGCAAACCGAAATGAGTATATTATTCTTTCTGCCAATTTTTTGTACGGCCTTTATAAAAATACGGATTCAATACAAGCCTTAAGGTATCGATTGATTGCCTTTGAAGCAAAAGATAAATTTTTTCCGCAAGAAAAAGCGCGTGAAGTAGAGCGTTTTGCCTTTGAAGAACGAGAGCGAGCAGCGGAAGCCCAACGACGAGTCGAAGCCATTCAAGCCAGGAATAGATTTAATATCCTGTTAGTGATTTTGGTAGGAATAGCCTTGCTGACTAGCATTTTATACCGCAACAATCGCCAAAAACAAACGGCAAATGCACTCTTACAATCAAAGAACAAAGAAGTTCAACAAACGCTTTCTCAACTCCAATCCACCCAAGCCCAACTCATCCAATCCGAAAAACTCGCCTCCCTCGGCGAACTCACCGCTGGCATCGCCCACGAAATCCAAAACCCGCTCAACTTCGTCAACAACTTCGCCGAAGTCAGCGCTGAAATGCTGGACGAGTTGAAAGAAGAACTGGAAAAAGGGGATATAGAAGAAGTAAAAGCTATTGCCGAAGACTTACAGGTCAACCTCGGCAAAATCAACCACCACGGCGGTCGAGCCTCCTCCATCGTCAAAGGGATGCTCGAACATTCGCGGACCAGTACAGGTGTAAAAGAACTTACCAACCTCAATGCGCTGGCCGATGAATTTCTGCGTTTGGCTTATCACGGATTGCGGGCGAAGGACAGTAGTTTCAACGCCACAATGGAGATGCATTTTGATCCTGATTTACCGCTGGTCTCCGTCATTCCACAGGACATTGGGCGGGTGCTGCTCAATTTGATCAACAATGCATTTTATGCGGTCCAAGAAAAAGCCAGACAAGGAATTGAAGGTTTCGCGCCAACGGTATCTATCAGCACCAAGAAAATGAATAATGCCATTGAAATAAGGGTAAAAGACAACGGCAACGGCATCCCCGAAGCCATCCGGGACAAAATTTTCCAACCCTTTTTCACCACCAAACCAACCGGACAGGGCACAGGATTAGGATTAAGCCTGACTTACGACATCATCACCAAAGGGCATGGAGGAAAACTACATCTTGAATCCACTGAAAACCAAGGCAGCACTTTTACCATTGAGCTGCCATTAATAAACCCTAAAAATTAAGGGCTATGAACATCTTAGTTGTAGACGATGAAAAGGACATCCGTACCCTTTTTGAACAAAAATTCCGCAAAGAAATCCGGGATAAAGTCTTCAATTTTAAATTTGCCCATTCTGGCGAAGAAGCGCTGGGGCTATTGGAAGACAGCAAGATTGTACTTATCCTTTCGGATATCAACATGCCAGGCATGAGTGGGCTGGAATTGTTGCGCAGGGTACGAGGTATTTTTCCGGCAGCTCCACCCAAAGTATTCATGATTACTGCTTATGGAGACAAAGACAATCGGGAAAGGGCAAACAAGCTGGGGGCCGACGACTTCCTCAACAAACCGATTGATTTCACCTCGCTGAGAGAAAAAATAGCTGAGGAACAAACAGAATGAGGGGAGTGTAGCTAGCGTTCAACCCAACGCCTAAACTCTCCGGCTTTTTCCCGGCTTACGGTCACCTCTTCACCGGGTGACACCTTTAATTTTAATTTCAACTTTCCCCAATCGTCACTACGAAAGCCTTCCAAGGCATTTAGGGCAACTAAATATTGGCGATTGGCGCGAAAGAACTGGGTTGGGTCCAACAATTCTGCCACCTCGTCCAGTGAACGGTAGTCGCTGAGGTATTTTTTGCCATCGGTGCTCAGGAGATAGATGTATTCCTCTTTGCCAAAACACACGATGTCTTCAACCGGAATCAGGATCATACTGCGCCCTTGGTGCACCGAGAACCGGGTTTTGTATTTTTTATTTTGCTGCGCGAAATTGGCAAAGAGCTCCTGCATTTGGCTGAGGTAAGAGGTGTTTTTGAACTTGTCCTGTAGCAGGTGAAATTTGTCCAAGGCAGCTTTTAAATCCTCTTTTTCAATGGGCTTGAGCAAATAATCCACGCTGTTGAGCTTGAAGGCCCGGATGGCGTATTCATTGTAGGCGGTAGTGAAAATAATGGGGCAATCGAGTGGCCGATGGGCAAAAACATCCAGGCTAATGCCGTCAGCCAATTGAATATCAGCCAGTACCAAATCAGGGCTGGGGTGGGTATCCAACCATTCCTGGGCTTCCCGCACACTGGCGATAGGCCCTGTAATGCTGGCGGCAGGTTCAATTTCCTGTACCAGGTTCAGAAGACTTATCGCCACCAGGGGTTCATCTTCCAGCATCAATATGTTCAAGGCTTTGGGCATCAAAGTAGTGGAATTTGTACTTTAAAAAATAGATCACCATCCAGAATCTGAACTGGTTTTTCACTCAAAAACTGATACAATTGCTGCAACTGGGCCAAACCTTGGCCATTGGAGGATTCGATTTGGCGGCGAATCTGTTTGTTGTTTTTTACTTCCAAATAGCCTTTTTGACAAACAATACTGATGTACAATGGGCGGTCGTTTTGGACGATGTTGTGTTTCAGGGCATTGTCGATCAACAGCTGCAAAGTGACCATCACAATCCCCTGGTCTCTGGCTGATTCGACAATGTCTATTTCAATTTGTAATGCTTCTCCATAACGAATGTTCAGAAGGGAAATGTAATGCGCGATGAAATCGAGTTCGGTTTGTATGCTCACTACCTCGTTTTCTTTGTGTTCCAATACATAACGGTACACTTTGGCCAAATGGCGAATAAAACGGGAAGCCAATTTGGGGTCTTGTTGTACCAAACCATCCAAAGAGGTTAGGGTATTGAACAAAAAATGGGGGTTGATTTGATTGCGTAAATTGTGGTATTGCATCAAGGTTTTTTCGCGTTCCGCCTGCAAAGCCTGCAATTCGTACGCTGTTTTTTCCTCCTGGCTCATTTTGAGCTTTTTTAAAAAATCAAAGGTGAAAAAGATAAAATTCAATAAGGCGATCATAACTACAGCCAATGCCCCGAGTACCAGCAAAAACTCACGATTAGCATACGTTGGAAAATAGCCGTGAAACAGCTGGATCATCACCAAAAAAATGGTCGAAATCCCGGTAGTGGAAACCAATACGGGAACCAAAATTCGCACAAAAGGACGTTTGTCCAAAGAAAAACGAAGTTCCAACTTGCGGTTCACCCAAATGATCAATTCCCAGATACCTAGGATGATGAAAAATTGAAGAACGAACATCAATACATAAAAATACCAGGGCAAGCCTATCAAAATTCTGGAGCGAACATAGGTGCCAAACAAACAAAACAGCCCAATAAAGAGATAAGTCCAATACCGCCGTTTCATTCTGTGACAATTTGCCCATCACTCATCACAATGATCCGATCGCTACCCGCCGCAAAATCCTGATCGTGAGTGACGGTAATGATGGTTTGGTGATTTTGTCTGGCTAATTCCTGAAAAATCTCAAATACGCGTTGGGAGTTCACTTTATCCAGGTTCCCGGTAGGTTCATCGCCCATGATGATTGCGGGGTCGTTGATGAGTGCGCGGGCGATCGCCACTCGTTGTTGCTGCCCACCGGAGAGTTTGGAGGCCATTTTATGGGCAAATCCATCCATTTCCACCATGCGTAATTTGTCAATTGCGCGTTGTTCAATTTCGGCGTAGCTGTATTTGCCCAGTTTCAAGGCGGGCATCATCACATTGCGCAGGGCAGTAAATTCGGGCAAAAGAAAGTGAAACTGGAAGACAAAGCCCAGGTTTTCATTGCGAAAACGTGCCAATTGATTCTGCGACCAGCCATTGAGTCTTTCCCCTTTGATGTTGAGCGTTCCTTCATAATCGGTATCCATCGTACTGAGGATGTACAACAAGGTCGACTTGCCACAACCCGACTTCCCCACGATGGACAGGAATTCACCTTGCTCCACGCTGATGTCCACGCCCTTGAGCACTTGCACGGTTTCAGGCTCGTGAAAGTATTTGGTGATTTGTTTGGCTTGTAGTATCGGCATGGTGTTATCCTCTGATGATCTGTACGGGGTCTACCTTGGCAGCCTTCAAAGAAGGGAAAAAACCAGCCAGAACGGTGGTGATTACGCCAAAGCAAAAGCCCATGATGTAATGTTGTGGATTAAAATTGACGGGCATGGTGGCAATCCGCACTACGCTGCCGCCCGGAAAGGGGGTATGCGACAAGGCCACACAAAAACCATAGCCCAGCAATAGGCCAATGATCCCACCCAACAAACCAATGATGGCCGATTGCCACAAAAAAATGCCCACAATCTGGTGGCTTTCAAAACCCGTAGCTTTCAGAATGGCAATGTCCTTGAGTTTGTTGATGATGTTCATGTTCATGATGTTGTAGATGCCAAACCCGGCCACCAACAACAGGGTAAACGAAATGATCCCAGTCATGGCAAAACGGATGCTCTCCCCAGCCAGCAGTGGTGCGTTGGCTGTAGACCAGTCTTCGGCATGTACCCCAAAACGTTTGCTGATGGTTGCGGCCATGGCTTTAGCTTGGTTGTTGTCATACATTTTGATGTGTAGGTCGGTGATAAAACTCGGGTCGCGTTGCATCACTTTTTGTACCGTAGCCAGGGTGGCGTAGGCTCGGGCATTGTCAAAATCAGCCAGCCCGTAGGAAAAAATCCCCACTACGCGCAACATCAGGATACTGCCTTCAGAGGTGGTGATGCTCAAGCGGTCACCAATGCCTACGTTCATTTTATTGGCCAAACCATAACCCAAAATCACCCCATCGTTGATGCCCAACAAGTCAATCAGTTCCCCAGCGTCCATTTTGCGGGCCAGGGTAAACAATTCCCCCTGCTTTTTGACATCAATGCCTTGCAAGGATCCGGTGATTCGAATGGGGCCATTGTTGAAAAAAACCTGGGTGGCTACCTGCGGCGCTACTCCTTTTACTTCGGGCATGGCTTCCAGGGATTGTGCGAGCATGATGGCGTTGCGCAATTTAGGTACAACGTTTTTAGGGCGTTGGTGGTGGACCACATATAGATTGCCTGTGGTATCCGGGGCGGCTTTGGCGATGATGGTGTTTTTTTCGATTTCTAGAGGGTTGTAAATGCGAATATCCGGGGCTTCCTCCATGGCCAGATTTTTGGTAAAATCGTTTACCCCGGTCATAAAGCTGATCATCACCAAAAACATCGAGATGCCAAAGGTTACCCCCAACATGGCCACAACGGTCTGTTTGCGCTTGGTCAGCAAGTGCGTCAGGGCAATTTCCAAAGTGAGGCTGCGCTTCATTATTTGAGTATCAATTGAGAATTTTCAGTCAAACCACTTTTCACCTGCACCCGCTGGGCATCTTCCACGCCGCGTTGAATCTTCACTTTGCGTTTTTCCTTTCCTTCCATGACCCAAACACTATCGCCGGGTAGGAGCAAAGATTTTGGAATTACCAGCGCATTTTCTGCTTCCCGAATCACAATATTGGCTTCTACATTGAGGCCGTAGAGTTGTTGCGGCAAAGTGTCCAGCAAAGTAGCATCAACCCGGATGGATTGCTCCACCCGGTTGAGCATAGGATATATTCGGGTGATTTCTGCCTGAAAAATTTGGTCGGCGAAGGCATCCATGGTGAGCAATACCTTTTGCCCCATTTGGATTTTTCCCAAATCTGTTTCGTCGATCATTAGCTTGGCAATCAAGGTTTTGCTGCCAATGATGGCTAGCGGCTGATTGGGATAAACCATATCGCCAGGATACTTGAGCACTTCATAAACCATTCCTTCGCCAAAACTTTTCAATTGGGTATTTTGCTGCGAGGTGTTGGCGATGCGCATCTGGTTTTCCGCTTGCTGCGTCTGGAGTGCTGCATTGAGGTTGACCTGGCGGATTTGTTGCTGCAAGGCCTGGACCTCGCGCTGGCTGGATTCGTATTGCAATTGAGCCTGTTCAAATTCGCGTTTGGAAATGGCTTCCGACTCCCATAGCCTGCTGAACCGCTGATATTGCAGACTATCAAAACGCAGTTTGGCTTGAGCGTTTTGCAGGCGATTCCGCAGCTCGCGCAATTGAGGCGCGGCATCGTTGGTCAGGGGTAGGGTTTTGTTGAGCAATTGTTGGGCTGCACTCACGTTGGCTGTCAAATTGGAATTGCTCAATGAAAACAGCAGGCTACCCGCTTTGACCACGTCTCCGGCTTTGATGCGTACTGAAGTGATGATGCCATCGGATACACTCATCACCCGGTATTCGGATTCGGGCACCAGGGTGCCGGAGGCATAAACGGCTTCGGTCAATTTGGCGATTTCGGGCTGAGCAAGCTGTGGTTTTTCTTTGCCACAACTCCACAGGAGAAGACCTATACTCAATATGAAAAAAGACAATTTCATTGCAATGGTTTTAAGCGATGTTACAAAATAAGGGATTTTGGACGGGGAAATGCAAATGAAATGCAGGGAAGCGGCGGAAATGGCACTTGAAGTGAATCCTGCGTTGATTTTGCGGCTATACCCATATTTCTATCGACTTCGGCACCAAAAAAGCCCAAAAAATTCTAGCTTTATCCCAACAGTATGAAAAAACCAAATTGCATGAAGCCATTATTTAGCCTTCTTTTACTACTGAGCGGCCTGGGCCTTTTTGCCCAAACCACGCCTGCTCTCTCTAAAGATAAAACCCAAATCATCAAACGCCTCGATGAGTTGTCTGGCAGCTATACCCAGGTCGCCATGAAAATCTGGGACTGGGCAGAATTGGGGTACCAGGAAACCAAAAGCTCCCAACTCCTGCAAGAACAGCTGAAGAGTGCCGGGTTTGAAGTCAAAGCCGGAGTAGCCGATATGCCTACCGCCTTTGTGGCCAGCTTTGGCTCGGGCAAACCCGTCATCGGCATCCTTGGCGAATTCGATGCCTTGCCAGGGGTATCCCAAGCCGCCGTGCCTACCCGTCAAGAACGCCCGGAGGTGAAATCTGGTCACGCCTGTGGGCACCACTTATTTGGCGCAGGTTCAGCAGCAGCCGTGGTGGCAGTCAAAGAATGGCTGCAAAAAAGTGGCAAATCGGGGACCATCCGTTTTTACGGCACTCCTGCCGAAGAAGGTGGGGGCGGCAAGGTGTACATGGTGCGTGCAGGTTTGTTCGACGATGCAGATGCAGTTATCCACTGGCACCCGGCGAGTGAAAACAGTGCCCGGGCCAGCTCTTCTTTGGCCAATATCTCTGCCAAGTTCCGCTTTTACGGCCAGGCTTCCCACGCTGCCATGGCCCCCGATCGGGGTCGTTCTGCTCTGGATGGGGTAGAATCAATGAACTACATGGTCAACATGATGCGCGAGCACATTCCCGAGGATACCCGCATCCACTACGTGATCACCCGTGGTGGCGATGCACCCAACGTGGTTCCAGCCTTCGCCGAAGTGTACTATTACGCCCGCCACCCGGATGCAAAAACGACTCAGGAAATTTTTGACCGGATCGTCAAAGCTGCCGAAGGTGCTGCACTGGGCACAGGCACCCGCATGGAATTTGAACACATCAACGGGGTATACAACCTCATGCCCAATGAAACCCTGGCCCGCCTCATGCACAACAACCTTACCGCAGTTGGAGGCGTGATCTACAATGCCGAAGAGCGCCAGTTTGCTGAAAAAATCTTCCCTACGCTCAACTTGCCCGATGTAAAAATCGAATCGGCTGCCAGTGTTTCTCCTTTTGAACAAAAAGAGGAACGCAACAGTGGCTCCACCGATGTGGGCGACATCAGCTGGGTGGTGCCTACCGTGGGTATGGGTGCAGCTACTTGGGTACCTGGCACTTCTGCGCACAGCTGGCAGGCAGTGGCAGCAGGAGGTACCGGGATTGGTGCAAAAGGGATGATGGTGGCGGCCAAAACGATGGCCCTGACGGCGATCGACCTGTTCAATGCGCCAGAAACTTGTATCAAGGCCAAGGCGGAATTGAAGGAACGCACCGGGAAGGATTTTAAATACCAATGTTTGATCGGAACGCGGAAACCACCGCTGGATTATCGGAAATAATTGCCATAAGGGCGGCTCTATGTGGCCGCCCCAAATCACCAACCACGAACCCTTAGCTGGTACAAGTCTCCAGACTTGTACCAACATTTTCGCGTCTCCAGACGCATGAGCAACGCGAAAATACTGGGAAAACACACGTCAGAGATGTGTTGATAATGGTACAAGTCTGGAGACTTGTACCAGCGTCAGCGCCTAAAGTTAGACCTGATCGGCCCTGCCCTCGCGGGTGCCCTAAACCAACAAACTATGAAACCATTCTATATTTTTTCCCTCCTCTTCATCAGTTCCAGCGCCTGGAGCCAATCCTTCAGCGCTGCTGAAATTGCCGCCTGGAAAGCCCAGGCCCAAGGCATTACCATCACCCGCGACAAGTGGGACATCCCGCACGTTTCGGGCAAAACCGACGCCGATGCCATCTTCGGTATGCTTTACGTGCAGTGTGAAGACGACTTCATGCGGGTTGAAGACAATTACATCACCAACATGGGGCGTATGTCCGAAGTGGAAGGCGAGGCTTATTTGTATCAAGACTTACGGGCGCGCCTGTTTTTGGATACCAATCGGGTCAAAGCCATCTACCAGACCTGCCCAGGCTGGATGAAAAAACTCTTACACGCCTTTGCCGATGGCTGTAATTATTACCTCTATACCCACCCGGAGGTAAAGCCCCGTTTGATCAAACGTTTTGAACCCTGGATGCCGCTGATGTTCAGCGAAGGCAGTATTGGAGGAAACATCAGTGCAATTTCGGTGGAGCGCTTGAAGAATTTTTACACCAAAAATCATTCTACCTCCTGGCGGTTCAAGGATTGGCAGGAAAAAGAATGGGAACCCGTCGGCTCCAATGGTTTTGCCATTGCACCAGGCAAAAGTGCTTCCGGGCATGCCCTTTTGCTCATCAATCCGCACACCACTTTTTATTTCCGCAGCGAGCTACATATTCGTAGTGAGGAAGGATTGAACGTCTATGGGGCGGTAACTTGGGGCCAGTTTTTTATCTACCAGGGCTTTAATGAAAACTGTGGTTGGATGCATACCTCCAGCGCCGCCGATGTGCTGGATGAATACCTCGAAACGATAGAATGGAAAGATGGGAAACCCTTTTACCAGCACGGAGGCACCCTCAAACCTGTGCGGGTAGAAAAAATAAAATTGTGGTACAAGGACGGCAATGCGCTCAAACAAAAGGAGTTTGACACTTACCACACCCACCACGGCCCCGTCATTTCCGAAAAGGATGGCAAGTGGATCAGCATCAGCATGATGAATGAGCCTTACAAGGCCCTGGCGCAATCTTTCCTGCGCACCAAGGCCAAGGGCTACAAACAATACAACAAGGCCATGGACTGGCGGGGCAATGCCTCCAACAATACCGTTTTTGCCGACAGCAAAGGCAATATCGCTTATTGGCACGGCAATTTTATGCCTAAACGCAACCCCAGTTTTGATTGGGAAAAACCCGTAGATGGCAGCAATCCTTTGACCGATTGGCAAGGCCTTCACCCGGTTAAAGAAACGGTTCAACTGCTGAACCCAGGCACGGGCTGGTTGCAAAACTGCAACTCCACACCATATACCGCTGCTGCCGCGCAAAGCCCGGACCCCAAAAAGTATCCCAGTTACATGGCGCCTGATCCTGAAAACTACCGAGGGATTCACGCCGTCCGGGTACTCAAAGATGCCAGTGGGTTTACCCTGGATAAGCTGATTGAAACGGCATACGAACCTCAGCTACCTGGTTTTGAGCCCATCATCCCGGCTTTGATTAAGGCCTATGATGAGTATACCGACAAAAATCCCCGGCTTACTGAAGCCATCAATGTACTCCGGCAATGGAATTACAAATATAGCCTGGAATCCCAGGCAACCACTTTGGCCATGTATTGGGGGGAAAAAATGCTGACCTATACCCGCTATCATTTGCCCGAAGACGAACCCAACGATGCCCTGAGTTTGACGGAACACATCATCAAGCGCAGTACCTCTGAGGAAAAAATCAAACAGTTCAACCTGGTACTGGACGAATTGACCCGCGACTTCGGCAGCTGGAAAATTGCCTGGGGTGAGATCAATCGTTTTCAACGCCTGACCGGCAAAATCCGCGAAACTTTTGATGATCAAAAGCCTAGTTTGCCGGTTGCCTTTACTTCTTCGCATTGGGGCTCACTGGCTGCTTTTGGTGCACGAACCTATCCTGGGACAAAAAGGCGCTATGGCAGTGTGGGCAATAGTTTTGTGGCAGTGGTGGAATTTGGGCCACGGATTAAAGCTAAGTCCATTGTTACCGGTGGGCAAAGCAGCAACCCCAATTCACCACATTTCTTAGATCAAGCCAAAATGTACAGCGAGGGTAAGTTTAAGGACGTGCTTTTTTACCCTGAGGAGTACCAAAAAGGAGCCAATCGGACGTACCTGCCAGGAAAATAAATTGGCTTAGTAGTGAGGCAAAAATAAGTGTTCATTTTTTTTAGGCCACAGGATTAGCTGAGACACTTGAAATGAACCGTTTACTCATCTAATTCTGTGGCAAAATGAACACTTATTTTTTTATCGCCCTTACCTCCTCCGCAACAAATACACTTTGAACAATACTGCTGTCTCCGCAGTGGTATTGTTCAAAGAATGGGGGATACTCCCGTCAAAAAAAAGGGTATCGCCGTGGTGGAGTTCGAGGATGTTGTCACCTAAACCATATTTGACTGAGCCCTGCACCACGTGAATCAATTCCATACTATCATTTGAAAGTGGACGGCGATAAGTGCCTCCCGGAATTGAAATGATGGAAACTTGCAGGTTGGTTTCAGCAAGACCCGTACTCAGGATATTTTCGTACAAAAGCCCTTGTGAATCCTCCCGTTCTTCTTTTTCACCCTGGCCTTTGCGTACCAAAATGTAATTGGACTCTCCATTGTTGCCCACCAGGTCGACCAACTCAGCCAGAGGGACATTCAGTGCCATCGAAATGTTGTGCAAAACCGGAAGGGAGGGTAGGGTGCGGAAATTTTCGATGCGGGAAAGTAGCCCGGCAGTGATGTCACTTTTGTCAGCTACCTCTTGTAGGTTCATGCCACGCTCCTTGCGCAGTTGTCGGATTTTGCGTCCCACTTTACCTAGTTCAACGTTTCTCATTGTGTTTTGGGTTAGATGCCTTTCCTCAGGAAGCAGATCAATCCAGGAATAACCATTTGATTCCCAGGCGGAATCCACTACTTGGTGGCATTGGATAGAAGGAAGTTTGATAAAACAAATAATTATTGGGGTAAATAAATCGCGTAATGTTTTCCAATTTAAAAAAAGCTCGAAACTTAGTTACCTGGAAAGCAGCAAATACATCTGCTGCCGGATAGAAATCCACGCTGCGCTTATCTTGCAATTGGAATTGACCAATCAGCGGCATGTAATAATCTGCCCGATAAGCTGCCTGGTACCGCACATCAACCCCAATTCGAGCATTCAAGACCTGGAACAATTTACCCTCAAAGTACAAGGAATGTTTACCAAAATATTGTGGCAAACGCACGATGTCTTCTGAAGATTGTTGCAGTATAGCTTGATTATCAAGATGAATACGCCAAAATACAAAATTTTTCTTTACAAAAAATTGTAAAACACTCACCGGTTTTCCGGATTGCTGCGCATAGCCAGTAGTATCAAAGTATATCAAATTGTTAATCAAATGGTAAGCTGCGCCAACTTCTACCTGAAAACGCTCAATGTTGAGTGTCGCTTCCAGATTGGTTTCCAGTGTTTTTTTGAAATCATTGTTCCAAATGCGTTGTTGCGTTACCCAAAATTCGCGCTGTATCAGGCTGGGGCTGTACAATTGATTGCTTGCTTTGCCTTCCAAATGCCCCAATTTGCCCAATTTAAAATCCATCTCTCCACTGGCCTGATAATCACCGATATTGCCCAGCAGCCCTAGTTTGGCATTCAAGCGCAAATCTAGCAAGGGGATCGGTTGTAAATCCCAGCGCCCGGTAGCAAATACTTCATTGAGGCTGGAATCTTTACCTTCCAACTCAATTCGGTGGTAAGCATGGACTAAACCTAACTCCAAAAGGCCATTTTCCTGGCGCACTCTACCACGCAAAGGCCCCTGGCTACGGTAAGTTATTAGGCGAAACTGGTTTTCTATTTTTTGGTGCCCAACAAAATTGCGGATTCCCCGTGGATCAGTATTAAAGTTGCGGTAGTAGGTATCCAGCAGCGTGAGGTCATCGTCGCTGTAGCGCGAAAAAATTTTTTGAAAACTCACACTGTGTGCTACCTGATAAATCTGTTTGCCGGCGACGGCCACCAGCGGTAAACTATCCTGATTACTGGTATCCCGCTTACCCAGGCGATTCAATTGGAAATACTGGGTGAACTGTGCCTCCTCGTGTTGATAACGAGAGCGCCCTGACTCCAGAAAAACCTCTGCTTGAGCTGGGGTGGCCAAATTGCCTTTCAGGGTAAGGGTATCCCTAACCAGACCGCCATTTTCCAGCCGCTCAAGTTTGTTGTTGACCAGGGTGAGATAGGCATTGTAGCGACCACTCTGGCCTTTGAACCAAAAGTTGAGGCCGAGTGTCGTATTGCGCAAGGATTGCTGCGTAAATAGGGTAGTGGTGCCGCGCTGTGAAAGCCGCTGATAATCGATGGATGCATTAAAACCTTTCCCAAAATTGCGCGAAAATTGCAGGGTGAAAAAACTGTTGTTCTGATCCCCCAATTGATTGTAGCCAACATTGGTAAAGGCCGATTCGTGCCGATAAAAAGGAATGTCATCCGCCGATTTTAAATACAGATCGTACTGGTGCCAGCCAAGGTGAAAACCCCGACGCAAGGTAGGCTGATACACTATCGGTTGTGCAGCGGAACCCGATATCCCCAGATGCATGTAATCCCATTGGCGCTGCCGGGCAGGGTCGTGCTGGTATACGTAATCATGCAGCAGGGTGTCCGCAAAGTTTTTTTCCTGAAAGGGATTTTTGGCAAAAAACCGATAAACCCCAAAAGTATCCCGCTTGACTTCCTCTTGGATGGAATCTTGTGCCGATTGCCCTGGCCTTTGTACGTTCAAACCATTGTTGGTTCCAAAACCACCCGGACCCTGGGTTGGAAACTGAGCCATCAGCATGGCAGTGCCGGAAAGGAAAAGGAGCGTGGTGAGAAGTTTTAGCACAAAAAAGGAATTATGAAAGATGAAAGATGAAAGATAAGAGATGAGATGAAAGATGAAAGATGAAAGATGAAAGATGCTACCGCAGCGTTTTTTACAAAGACCTTGTCCATGTCCCTGCGGTAGCATCTTTCATCTTTCATCTTTCATCTCTTTTGTCTCATCTTTCATCTTTCATCTCTTATCTTTTACAAGCCAAGTATCGCCGGGTTCATCCCCATCGAGGAGAATCCACCATCGTGGTAAAGGTTTTGCATGGTGACCATCTTGGTGAGGTCGGAGAACATGGCGATGCAATAATCCGCGCAGGCATCAGCAGAAGCATTGCCCAGTGGAGACATCTTGTCGGCATAGTCAAAAAAATCACCAAACCCTTTAACGCCCGAACCAGCCGTGGTTTTGGTAGGGGATTGGGAGATTGTATTGACTCGTACATGTTTTTTCATCGCCCAGTGGTAGCCAAAGCTGCGCGCAAAAGATTCGAGCAGGGCCTTCGATTCAGCCATTTCACTGTAATCGGGGAAAGTGCGCTGTGCTGCGATATAGGACAAACCCACAATAGAACCCCAATCGTTCATGGCGTCCAATTTATAAAGGGTTTGCATCATGCGGTGGAAAGAAATCGCCGAAATGTCGAAGGATTTTTGCATCCACTCGTAGTTGAGGTCGGTATAGTCCTTCTTTTTGCGCACGTTGAGCGACATACCAATAGAGTGAAGCACAAAATCGAGTGGCCCACCCAATATTTCTACCGATTTGCCAAACAGATTTTCCAAATCATTCATATCCGTAGCGTCTGCTGGGATGATTTGAGCATTCGTTTTTTCTGCGAGCTGATTGATCTCGCCCATCCGCATGGCTACTGGTGCATTGGTCAGTACAATCGTTGCCCCTTCCTCTACACAGCGCTCGGCTATTTTCCAGGCAATTGAGTTTTCATCAAGGGCGCCAGAAATGACGCCGCGTTTCCCTTGCAATAAGTTGTTCGCCATTGGTTGTTTTTTTAACATTTATGTCTTAGGCGGAGCAAAAGTAAGAAAAGATGAAAGATGAGAGATGAAAGATGAGTGAGAAAAGATTAAAGAAGGAAGATACTACCGCAGGAACATGGACAAGGTCATTGTCAAAAACGCTGCGATAGCATCTTTCATCTCTCATCTTTCATCTTTATCAAAGTCCCAGCAATTCCCGTGCATTCACCAACGCCGACTCACTCGGTGGGCTTTGGCTAAGCATCACTGCGATGGCACGCACCCTGTCATCATCGCTGAGCAAACGCACGTTGGTAACCGTACGATCGGGTTTGTCCACTTTAAAGACAAAATAGTGTCGATCAGCCTTTGAAGCAACCTGGGGTGAATGGGTGATGGTCACCACCTGGTGCTCATTGGACAAGTTCCGCAGGATATTGCCCATCTTGAGCGCCACATCACCGGAAATGCCCGAGTCAATTTCGTCAAAAATAAGCGTTGGTAGTGGAATCGCGCTCGCAACCAGAGATTTGGTAACCAGTGCAAGACGCGACATTTCCCCACCCGAAGCCACATCCTTGATTTGTTGCAGGCGGCTACCCCGGTTGGCAGCAAATAAAAATTGCACTTCGTCCAGACCGGTTGGGCTCAACTGCTCCAACTTGCGGTTTTCGATCTTGAGCTGGGCATAAGGCATGGCCAATTGGGTCAACATGTCTACCACTTTTTGCTCATAGCCTGGAATCACGGCTTGACGTCGGTCGCTGAGCTCGTCTGCCCAACGGTACAACTGTTCTTCCTGCACCTTGATTTTATCGCGCAGGGCACCTATTTCATTGCCTAGATCGGCAAAACCTGCCAATTGCTGCTCCAGATTGCCCTGAATGGCCAAAAGTTCATCGACCGAAGCAACGGTATGTTTTTTGAGTAGCCGATAAATCAAATCCAGGCGTTGCTGCACCTCCTGAATCCGTTCGGGATCGTATTCGGTTTGGTCAGCCACTTTTTCAAACTCGTTGCTCATTTCACGCAACTCAAAAATCATGCTGGCAAAACGATCGGAATATTCACCCAATTTGGGGGCATATTTCCCTATAGTCGTCAGGGCAACACTAAGGCTCTGCATTTGACCTACAATGGATTGCTCGTTTTCGGTCAAAACATCAAAGGCCATGCCCAGGGTGCGTTTGATGTCTTCGGCATGGCTGAGCCTGGTCAGTTCTTCTTCCAAAGTCTCCTGCTCACCAGCTACCAACTCTGCTTTGTTGAACTCTTCCAACTGAAATTGGATGAAGTCCATCTCTTTGGTGGATTGTTCATTCCGGTTCAGCAGTTCCGACAAGCGGCGCTGGTTGGCGCTGTATTCGCGATAAAGATTGCGGTATTGCAAGAGGAGTTCTTTGTTGCCGGCCAGGGCGTCGATCATCCGGAGTTGGAAGGAAAGATTGTGGATGTCGAGGGTGTCAAATTGCTGATGGAGGTCGATCAACTCTGCACTGAGGTCCTGGAGCACTTTGAGTGTAACCGGGCTGTCATTGACGAAGGCGCGGGACTTCCCTGAAGGGGTAAGCTCGCGCCGGACGACCACTTCTGTTTCGTAGTCGAGGTCGTTTTCGGCAAAAAACTCGCGCAAATCGTGCGCACTCAGGTCAAAAATGCCTTCAATGATGCATTTTTCCTCCTGGTTGTACAAGGATTTGGTATCGGCCCGATCGCCCATAATCAGTCCCAATGCCCCCAAAAGGATTGATTTTCCGGCGCCAGTTTCCCCGGTAATGATGGTCAAGCCCTTGGCAAAATCAATGTCAAGGAGCTCGATGATGGCATAATTGCGGATGTGAAGCCTTTTTATCATAGCGCTTTAAAAATACTGCGCGTAAAAATAAAGGTTTTGTTTGAAAAAATTGGACTTCTTGCACAAAGCATTAATTTTGCATCAAAATAATTGGGTTTACACCCACAGAATCACACCCACACCTTCACACCCACACTCACACCCATTCTTGAGTAACCACAATGAAACAATTTTTAATCTTCCTACTCATGGCCTCGGTATTCCATACCTGTGGAGGCTCTAAATCCAAATCCTGGGAGGCATTGGACCTCAAAGGCTATGGTATCCCGGCGACCATCCTCGCCCCTGCGGACAGCACCCAAATAGAAAATTTCGAACTTTCGGGCATCAAAGACGTCTCCATCACCTCCACAGGTGAGACGCCCTTTGCTGTACAAATTTATGCAGGTAAAGCCAAGGGAAACAAATTGGTCGAACAAACTTTCCGCCAAATCCGCGAAGTACACAGTAATCCTGAATTCCACAAAATTGTAGAACAACACAGTGACGGCTTTATTTACGAAGTGAAAGGCCATCATGAAGACCGCTATAGTTTTCGCTATGTACACCTGGTGCGGGACACGGAAATTGTGTTTACCACTGCGCTGAACCAACGGTTTTCGCTGGAGGAGGTGAAGAAGATGTATGCGGCGGTGAAGCAGAAATAAACCAATGATGCAAGCTTTTGTTTCCACTTGAATTGATCAAAAAGCCATGCACCCACTCCGCCAGTTCATTTCACAATTCACTCCGGTAGCGGAACAAGACTGGCAGGCCATTTCTAACTGCCTGCTTCGCCGAGAACTTAAAAAAGAAACCCTTTTGCTGGAAGAAGGTAAAACCTGCAAACACCTCTATTTTTTGGAAAAAGGTTTGCTGCGTTTTTTTGTTTGGAAAGATGGCATTGACATCACCAAGTACTTTACAGACGTACCCTATGTTTTTACCTCTCAAAAAAGCTTCAACCAACAGGTCCCTGCACAGGAAAGTATTGAAACACTCGAAGACAGTATCATTTGGCAAATGAGTTACGAGCATGCCCAGCACCTGCTGGAACTCAAGCCCTGGAGTACCTTCATCCGCCTGCTGATACAGGAAGTACAAACTTATACCGAGGAAATTCTGGAGGCGTTACAAACCCAAACCGCCGAGCAACGCTACAAAATGCTGCTGCAGCAAGATGCCGATTTGTTACAGCGTGTTCCGCTTAAACACCTGGCTTCCTACCTGGGCATAGCGCCACAGTCCCTCAGTCGCATTCGCAAAAAAATCCAGCACCAACTCCGAACTTAACCTAGGTGCAGTGGATAGGGAAAGATCTGCCGGAACTTTGTGGAAAATTCAATCATGAACAAAGCATTTCTTTCACTTCAAACACTGCTGCTTATGGCTTCCCTCGGCATTGCCCAATCCAATACCCATTTTAGCTACAGTCTTGAAACCAGGGCTAAGCCCGCAAAAATCTGGCAAATCTGGAGCGATGTGCCCAATTGGCAACAATGGGATACCGGCTTAAAAAGCGCTGAATTGTTGGGCGCATTTGCGATTGGCACCAAAGGTAAATTGATTCCTGACAAAGGGCCAAAATCTAGCTTCATCCTCACCGAACTGGTGGCCGGTAAGTCGTATACCTTCAAAACCAAACTCCCTTTGGGCGCTTTACACGTCAAAAGGTATTTGGAGGAAAAGGAGGGCAAAACCTATTTTACCCATGAGGTTTGGTTCACCGGGCTGAGCAAAGGAATATTTGGCAGTGCCTTGGGGAAAAACTATCGGCGGATTTTGCCAGAGGTGATGACCCGGATTCGGGAAATTGCGGAGCGGTAACTAGATGGTATACAAGCGTAAAAATAAAAAAAGCCGCAAAAAGTTGAATTTCAACCAATTGCGGCTTTTTATTTGTGGAGGTAAGGGGAATGCCTTTTGAATAGGATTTATTAAAGATAAATACTCAATGATTTGTTTTTCAATGGCATGGATTTATAACATTAAAATTGTGATGCGAAATTTTAAAGTAAATCTGGTCTTGTATAGTTTTAGTAATGGATTTAGCTTGCATGAAATTTATTTCACATGGGCGAGCCAAATTTTAGATTGCAAGCTTATACAAGTCAGGACGGTAAATCCCCTATCACACTAGACTTTCAATGGACTGTAGTAAGTGGTGTAAATATCCGCTTAATGTATGCGGCAAAAGCTTCTATACTCCGATCCCACTGGAACAAGAAAACCCAACGTCCAAAAAACATAATCGGCTACGAACGCGAGTATGCCCTACTAACTGAGCATTTGGATAAAATGGCGCAAGAAGTAAGGGTCATATACCGGAAATACCAAGCTGAAAGAAAATTGATCGAATTGACCCGCGACCGGATGCGGCAAGAGCTTGACCAGGTCTTTGAAGTTTCCCGACCAATCAAAGTTGGTACTACATTTTTCGCATGGTCGGAGGACTACCTAAAGTCTATTTTCCCAAAAGATTCTACATACAACGAAAGTACTGGGAAGATACTATCAACCTCCCTACGTCACCTGAAAGCCTTTGCAAATGATGAAGATATTGATCTGGACTTTCAGCACTTCAATAGACAGTTATACGGGCAATTTGTGAACTACTTGAGGAATAAAAAAGGATTGGGTGATAATACCATTGAGAAGATTGTTTTTGCGGGTCTAAAGCGGTTCTTGAATGAAGCTACTGATGCCGGGGTCAATTTCTTCACTGCCTACAAGGATGTCACACCAAAAAAAGTAGGTGTACAAAAAACGAAGGGGGACAAAATTTACCTCACCCGCTCCGAACTTAAACAAATGTACGAATACCCCCTACCCCTCCATTTGGCCAACGTACGCGATGCCTTTGTTTGTGCTGTTCTTTTAGGGCTTCGATATGGGGACTGGCATAAGGTGTGCAATGAAAATTTAATAGACCTGGGCGAAGGGAAAAAAGCTCTATCTATTGTCCTGGACAAAAAACCCCAACCTCGCGTTGTCGTTCCCTGTCACCCGGCAGTGATGGAAATTTTAAAGAAGCACAACGGCGTGTTGCCTGTCATTTCAAACCAGAAGACAAACCAGAATTTAAAAGAAATTGGTCATGCTGTAGGGATGATAGACCAAACATCCAAGACGGTGCGCAAAGGGCGGGTCATTGAAACCAAGCACTCCAAATTTGAACTATTGACTTGCCATGTTTCAAGAAATTGCTTTGAAAGTGAAGCAAGGCGAGCACAGATACCGCAACGCGATATTGATCTATTTACCGGGCATTCCTCAAATGCAGTGAGCGACATTTACGACCGTAGGCAATTGGTAACGATTGCTATTGACTACCGCGATCACAGATTTTTTAATACATGGGATGAATGAGAATTTTTCACCAATTATATGCTATTAAAAAATATCCGATGGAACAAACTCATAAAACAGCACACCATGAAGCCGGGCACTTTATCGCCTATTTGCTTTACATCGCCAAAGAATATGGCTACGAAGGTCTGGAACTTGAAAGCCTTAGTATTATCCCTGATGGTGATTCCTTTGGACGCCTCGTAAATCATCCCGATGCGAAGTACTATAATATCTTACCTGTTCTTATGGCTGGTGCTGCCTCCGATTTTATTCTGTCTGGTGAAAATAACTCATTCCAGTTTTTAGATACGTTACTTGCTGAACAAATGGAGTTAGAGGGAAGTGATTCGGACGGGATAGTTGAATTGTCTATTTTCCATGTAACTGAGAATAGCAACATCACAGAATTTCTACATTCAGATTTTACGGATGTAGTGGATAATATAAAAAAGAACTGGGAAGCAGTACAATTTGTGGCTAACGAGCTGATAAGTAAAAAGCTTATCGAAGGCGATGATTTACACAACCTAGTTATTGTGACTGCTGAAAAACTAGGTGTTGAAATTTTTGATTTATGAAGTTACCTGGGGACATACGCCCAACCTGTATGACCTGAAAAAAAAGCCCTCACTTGGAAGATTTCGACGGCAACCAAGAAAGGGCAATTTTCCAAAAAAAGAAAACTTATACAAAAATGAGTATTCCAACTCAAACAACCAAGGGTTTTGTAAATCCTGCTTTCGCCTCAATCTTTGACGGCATCACTCGCAATATGCCCGCAATTACTTTTTGGGGCATCCTGGCAACGTACGGGGTCACGGCTGCATTAAACGTGTGGTCAATCCCACTACCCGTCTACATCTCAATCCCTGCTGCCTTAGCAATTCAATTCGGGCGCTTTGCAATCGTATTCGTGGACTTTCTTAATCCGACTGGCAAACGGTCTACCCTACCCGCAATAATCGCAACGGCGGCCACTGCTGTGGCTCTCCTGGAGTTGTCCTTTTCCCTTCAACATCTCAAAATGTCAGGTGCAGAATTTTGGAGCATGTTTCTATTCGGGGGCATGGTGATAATGTTCGGCTACTTACTTGAGGTCAACTTTATCAAAAAAGGTGCTGAGGCATTCGGCTTGGTGAAGGGTGAACAATCGGCGGGTGCTGCTTCCATGCTCAACCAGGTGCAACCCCCTACCCCCCTGCCTACTCCGACTGCTCCAGATGTGCAGGGCATGCAAGATGAAATTGAGTTTTTGAAAAATCAACTCGCAGCACAACAACAAGCACAACCCGCCAACGTGGGAAACGGAAAACCCGGCAGGCCAAAAAAGCAGATTCCCTCGGAATTGTTGAACGGTCATTCATCGAATGGAAACGGGAACGGGAAACATTAGGTGCTGGGGGCTTTATAAGCACAGATGTAGGATTAAATAATTTCCAATTATTCCAACGTCGGAGATTTTACCGGAAAAGGTTATGGACTGCGCAACAAAAAGAAATTGCGTTGCAGCGTGCAGGAAAACCAGTTTCCAAGAAAATCAAAAATGCGATTGTGAATAATTCGGATTGGGTGCAATTCTACGATGCAGCGATAAAGCAGAACAAGAAACAACCAGTTTTGGAGGTGGCCTAACGGCTACTTCCATGCTGGATTGAAAAAAAAGTTTTCCACATTCTGAGCGAGTTTATCAACAATTTGGGGTAAATACTTCGCAATCTAATTGTTTAATTCGTTTGTAAATACCATATTTTGGGTATTGTTAAACATTTATTTTTAACAGGTCTTCTTTCTGTGAAACAAATAAGTTACATTTGCATAGTCAAAATGTTTATAAAATGAAAAACGATTCAATACGTTTCCGGTTGCCTGCAAATGAAAAGGCGATTGTTTTAAAACTCGCTAATGAGGCAGGTCTAAGTCTGTCGGATTTTATGCGGGGTATTATTTCACAAATTCAAACCAGCGTAGAAAATGGATAATGAACAGTTGGCAGAATTACAAAACCGCTTGACCCAATTGGAACAAGACAACAAACGTCTTCAACAGTCCAACGAGGAATTAGCTGGAGAGGTCGCGATTTGGAAACCCGGCCAACGGGTCGAGGTTGCCCAACCAGCGGACAGGCGAACAGCGAAAGAGTTTGCACAACCAAAAAGGAACATCCGCCAATTTCGACTGGAGGAGGCGCTTGCAATACCTGAAACTGAATTATTCCGGGCAATTTCAAACCATATGCAAGAACAGTTGCCACACTTGGTAGATGCGCCTGCCGGATTGGTTTACAATTGCAAAGTTTTGTATCCGACCGGATTACTCAAGGCTTTACGAGGTAAGCACAAGGATGCAAAAAAGGAGGGGTACAGGGACTACGGCCACTGCTTGATTTTGCAGCAATTTGGATTTACTCCATTCGTTTCGGATCAGGAGGTGAGGACGAATGTTTTCTAAAAAAAAGGTTACCAATACGG
>NZ_JANRKL010000242.1:0-3811 GCF_033763495.1 Haliscomenobacter sp.
AATCCTTGTCCGGACCTTCGATTGCCCTCGTAAACCATTTTTCTACATCTCAACTCAAAAAACGTATTCACATGATGATGCGCAAAAAAACAGAGGGCCGGGCACAATTGCGCTATGCGCTAAGCTTGCCACTGCTGGTTGCACTGGGCTTTTTGTTTGCCCAAATCAACATTGAGGCACAAGTGCCTACTACTTCGCAAAATTCCACCCTGCCACCGCCACCGCCCATGACGGCACCCGGCGTAGTTGAAAAAGGAAAAGCTGAAGCACCCTACAGCAGCATGTCCCAAGAGGTAATCATTCGTAGAGATACCACACCGAAGGTACTTGAGGAACGGGTGGTCCAAGGTTTTCCATTGAACTCTGCTCAGCTTCAAGAATTGACAGTATTGAGTTATCCATATAGAGCAAATTCGACTAAAGAGTTTGTTGTTGTGGGGTTTGCGCCTAAAAAGGACTCTATTCCCGGCGAAGTATTTAAGGTAGTAGAAAAAATGCCCGAATATCCAGGGGGCATGGATGAATTGATTAAATTTTTAGCGCAAAATATCCGTTACCCTGAAATTGCTAAAAAAGAAAACATCCAGGGCATGGTGGTGGTACAATTCATCATCGACAAGGATGGTGCAATCATAGACCCTCACGTGGTACAAGGCATCGGTGGTGGTGCCAATGAAGAAGCCCTGAGGGTGGTAAGCATCATGCCCAAATGGAAGCCCGGCGTACAAAGAGGACAGGCCGTAAATGTGCAATTCAACTTGCCGATTCGCTTTATGTTGGAAGGGGGAGCTTCCGATAAAAAAGGTGAGGCGCCTAAGGAAATGCTCAAGGTTGTAGAGCAAATGCCAAGCTACCCTGGGGGCCAAGGCGATTTACTCAAATTTTTAGCAACAAACATCAACTACCCAAAAACAGCTAAGGACAATGGCATAGAAGGTATGGTTGTGGTACAATATGTCATTGAAAAAGACGGCAGCATCACGAATGCCAAGGTAGTAAAAGGCATTGGAGCGGGCTGTGACGAAGAAGCTTTGCGCGTGGTCAACGCGATGCCCAAGTGGATTGCAGGAAAACAACGTGGGCAGGCCGTAGCCGTCCAATTCAACCTTCCCATTCGTTTCAAATTGGACGATAAAAAATCCACTGAATTGCCTACCAATACGACGCGGCTAAAAGTAGAGGATTTCAAAGCCTCACCCAACCCCAGTAAAGGACTCTTCAACCTGAGCTTTCGAGCGGAGGGTAAGGCAACCAACATTGAAGTGTACAATATGGCCGGACAACGGGTTTACCAACAGTCACTCACCAAGTTTGACGGTACGTACAATGGTCAAATCGACCTGAGTAAAGAACCCAAAGGGGAATACCTGCTGCGGATTACCCAAGGTAGCGAGCAATACAGTCAAAAGATGTTGAAGCAGTAAGTGGATAGTTGAAGGTTTTGGGAAAATTTTCTCAAAACCTTCAACTATATACTACAACTAAAGCGCAGCAAATTTTGCAGCATAAACTTCCAATATTTGCTGGCTTTCCGCTGCTGTTTTTCCCTCTTCTTGCAAAATCGCTTGTACTATTTCGACAAGCCGCTCTTGAGTAATGCCTACCAAAATTGCCATTTTTTCAAGGGGGAACTCCTGAAGAGACCAAAGTGTTTGGACAAAAGCACGTTCCTTGGTCTCAATACCTTGTTCAATACCCTGCTCGATGCCTTGTTCAATACCTTGTTTTCTAACATCTTCCAAAATGGCTTCGCGAAGTCCCATCGGTATATCAGTTTTAATAATGTCCATTAAATTCTTTTCAAAATTAGCCTGAATTTCTGAATTAATAAAGTAATCCCTAACTTCGGCCAAACTGCCGAACCAAGTGAATCGCGTTCAACATCTGCACAAACTCCAAACGGAAACTTTCGACATCTGCATCATTGGCGCAGGCGCTTCGGGCGCTGGATGTGCGCTGGATGCAGCCCTGCGTGGCTTCAAAGTCGCCTTGATTGAAAAAGACGACTTCGCCGCTGCCACCTCTTCCAAGTCGACCAAACTCATCCATGGCGGGGTCCGCTACCTGGAGCAAGCCGTCAATAATTTTGATTTGGCCCAGCTCAAACAAGTGCGCCACGGACTGGAAGAGCGCCACATCGTCATCCAGAATGCCCCCTTCCTGGCGCATCCACTGCCGCTACTTACCCCTTGTTATTCTTGGGTGGAAGGCTGTTATTACGCCATTGGCCTGCGCGTTTACGACGCCTTTGCCAAAGGTGATAGCATGCCCAAAAGCCGCTGGATCAGCAAAAAGGAAGTTTTGCAACGCGCCAAAGGCCTGAGCCCTAAATTGCACAGTGCAGTGTTGTACTACGACGGCCAACTCGACGATGCCCGTTATTGCATGCTCCTGGCTAAAACAGCAGCCGAAAAAGGGGCCACTCTGGCCAACCACCTGCCCCTGCTCGGTTTTGAAAAAGACGAACAGGGCAAACTCCTTGCCGCTCAGGTACAGGATGAGTTGAGTGGAGAGCAATTTTCGATCCGCGCCCGTTTGTTCATCAACTGCACCGGAGCCCACGCCGATTTTGTGCGCCAACAGGCCAATCCAGCCCTGTCTGCCCGGATCATTCCCAGCAAAGGAGTCCACGCTGTTTTGCCACTCGAAACCTTGGGCAGCGCAGCAACCGCACTATTGATTCCCAAAACCACCGATGGCCGGGTCATTTTTGCCATTCCCTGGGAAAACAAACTCCTGCTGGGTACTACGGATACTCCTTACCAAAGTGAAGAAGAACCCATTCTGGAGCGCGAGGAAAGCGAATTTTTAATCGAAAACCTGAATCGTTACCTGGCTCAACCCATCGGTGTAGACCAGGTTAAAGCTGGTTTTGGGGGCCTCCGCCCCTTGATTGCTTCCGACCCCAATCGCTCTACCAAGGCGTTGGTGCGCGACCATGAAGTGGAATGGGACGCCCAGTCGGGGTTACTCAGCCTTCTGGGCGGCAAATGGACTACTTACCGCCTCATGGCCGCCGATACCATCAACGAGGCTTGCCAACATCTGGCCAGTGAAGCACCTTGTCGTACTGCAGAACAACTACTCGCCGGAGCGGAAGGCTATGATCCCCAGGCCTGGAAAAACTGGACCAGCCAGTTTGGCCTCGACTCCGATATTTGTGAACACCTTTCCCTCAAATATGGCAGCCGCGCCAGCCAGGTCCTGGAATTGTTGAATGAAAATGCAGAGTGGCGTAGCCGCTTACACCCCGCTTATCCTTTTATCCAGGCAGAAGTAATCTACCAGGCCCGCGCCGAAATGGCGGTACAACCCCGGGATGTGCTGGCTCGTCGCCTGCGGCTGGAAGTATTGGATTGGGCAGCAACGAAGGAAGTGACTCCGCTGGTTGCACAATTGCTGGGCCAGGAACTGGGTTGGACGGAGGAACAGGTTCAAAATGTGGCAAAGAATTATACTGATTTGGTGGATGGTTTTCAGGCTAAAATTTAAATAACTGCGTAATACTTTATCTATCTTAGACCTATTCTAAATAACTCCCAAATATTCCGCCTTTCTTGGATTTTCCCAAAAAAATCACTTGATTTGACAACCCGACGAAATAAAATTCTCGTATCTTCTTTTTGTTAAAGAGATACTCTTCTTATGACAGGATCTTCTGTAGATTGAGATTACCATTTTCGCAAGACACAAATTACCATAACCTATGTCAGTAAAAATTTCAGTAAGCATTAACGGGAAAAAATACACCAGTGAGGTTGAACCTCGCCAGTTGCTGGTGTACCACCTCCGTGAAGCTTTGGGACTTACC
>NZ_JANRKL010000243.1:0-10664 GCF_033763495.1 Haliscomenobacter sp.
CCCAGGTCTTTGACATAAATTTCTTCCAGGGAAGCGCGAGCCAGGTTGGCTTCATTGGCTTCGGGGCTATTTTTGAATACCTGTTTGTAGTAGTTGATCGCTCCATCGTAGTTGCCCGCGTTGTAGTTGATCAAACCTAAGGCCAGGAATCCTTGATTGACCAGCGGTGATTTGCCGCGGTATTTGGTCACCAGGTTTTGGAGGTGTGGAATAGCATCATTGGCGCGGCCAATTTCCTGGTAGGTTTGCCCAATGCGCAAGAGGGCATCGTCGGCAAACTCAGATCCTGGGAAGTCCCGGGTCAGGCGCTCCAATGCAGCAATTTCTTCGGTTCTGCGGCCCCGCAAACCTTCAATGATTGCCTTTTGGTAAATAGCATAGTCGAAACCGCCGTATTTGCGGTCGATGGCTTCGTTGTAATAGCGCAAGGCGTTGTCGTACTGGTTGAATTTGAAGAAGGAATCACCCAGGCGCAGGGTAGCATCGCCCAGTACGTTATTGGCTACTTTGTCATTGCGGTACAGGCTGCGGTTGCGGTTGATGCCGTCCACTGTAGCCTGAAAAAAGCCTCGTGCACGTTCATAGTTGTTTTGTTTGATCAGGTTGTAGCCCTGAATATAATTGGCAGTAGCTACCGAAGATTCTTCCGGTAAATTGCTGATACTGCGGGACAAGCCAAGGAAACGATCCATATATTGAGCGCTTTCTTGATAATCCTTTTCGCGATGTGCAACATCACCCAACCAAAAGAGGGCGATTGCTTGAACGCTCATGTCCACTGGATTTTCCAGCGACTTTTGCAAAATCTCCCGTGCAGCCTGGTTTTCGTTGTTTTGCAACAATTGCAACCCCCGGTTTACAGCCACTTTTTGATAGGTTGCCTGCATTTGAGGCTGTAACCCTCCCCCATTGCGGCGACGGATATCTGTGATGATTTCCAGTGCTTGCTGATAGTCACGGTAGTTGAGCAGCACATCAGCCAACAAGCGCTGAGCATCCTGATAGTAGCGGGAGTTGGGCGCAAAATCAGTCAGGTTGGCTACTGCTTCGCGGGGTTGATTCAGCTCATAAGCCAGCTTGGCATAGTTGAAGGTTGCCTCTTCCTTGATGACCGGGTCGAAATTCAAACGTTTGGCTGCAGCCAAAGCGTTCAATGCATTGTTCTTTTGATTGACTTTCAAATAACAGTCAGCCAGATAAAACATGGCATTCTGACCAATGGGGGATTCAGCCCCCGACAGTGGTTTCAAAGTCTGAATGGCCTTCTGGAAATTGCCAGTTTGGTACTGGGTATACCCGATTTGGTACAACTCTTCCTCGCGCAATTTTTTGGAGTTCTCCTGGTAGTATTCCAAATAAGGCAATGCCCGCTGGTAATTGCCCAATTCAAAATAGGATTGACCCACCAACTGCTGAATTTCTTTCAAATCCCGAATACCTTTGTCATTGGCTTTAGGCTCTGCATAAGCAATGACATCCTGGTATTTTTTCTGCGCAAACAGAATTTGGGTCAAATAAAAAGGAATGTAGGGTCGGTAAGTTGGGTTGCTCTCTACAATTTGTAAGGAGGTTGCCGCTTGGGCATAGTCTCCTTCAAAAAAAGAGCTCAAGCCCATGTAATAATTGGCTGGTGCATAATATTCGCCATCTGCCTCGGCGATTACGTCGCGGAAAAACGACTTGGCGAGATTAAATTCTTTCAGGGCAAAATTGGCGTAGCCCTGGCGGAAGCGCATCTGGGTCAAAGTGCTTTTGGACATGCCCAGAGTTGGCACTTCATTGTAAAATTCCAGTGCTTTGGCATAGTCCGCCACGTTGAAGTAATAATTGCCCATATCCATCAAGGCTTCCTGGTATTCAGGATCGGGACGGAAGGAGCGGATGAAATCCATGGTCATGATTTCACCTTCCTTTTGGCGCAATTCAACTGCACATTTGGCCATATACAATGCTGCACGGGTACGAAAGCTCTCCGCAGCTGTTTCGTTTACAGGCAAACTCAAGTCAATGGCTTTTTGGAATTCACGTTTGGCTTTGGCCAAAACGCCTTGTTCATACAGCGTTACGCCGCGTTTGAAAGCTCGGTTGGCTTCGGTGTACACTGCTGTTTGCTGCGCGTGAAGGGAGAGGAAGCACAACAGCAGTAAAGGCAATAAAAGAACCTTTTTGGTCATCATCTTTGATTGATTATCCGTTTAGGGATTCAAGTGCCAGCTAATGGTTTATATCTGGCACTTATGGCTTGTAGACCAAATAATTGGATGCATCATCCAACGTTTTACCCTACAGGTTTAACCCAATAAAGGGAGAAATTTATAAAATTTTAACATAACTAAAGGAAACTTATATGTCTTGCGACTGAACTAAGTCTGCTCCTTTGTTTTGCATGTCAATCACCGCCTGTGTGACATCACCTGCTTGTAGGTTAACACCACGGCAAGCATCTTCGATCAAATTGACCTTGAAGCCCAGTTCCAACGCATCCAGTACAGTGAATTTCACACAGTAATCGGTAGCAATTCCCATCACCCATAATTCAGTAACACCTTGTGCTTTGAGGTAATCGCCCAAGCCAGTGGCCTTGCGGTGACCATTGTCAAAAAAACCACTGTAACTGTCAATTTCAGGATCGGTGCCTTTAACGAATATTTTGTGAATCCCCGCTGTATTCAGGTCTTTGACAAATTCAGCTCCAAAACTTTCCTGCACACAGTGAATGGGCCAAAGAACTTGAGGCAAACCATTGAGGTCAATCACTTGGCCGGGTCTGCGCCAGGGGTGGTTGGCAGCAAAACTACCATGGGTTGCCGGATGCCAGTCCTGGGTCGCCAGAACCAGATCAAACTTTGGCATCAGGGAATTCGCAATTGGGATCAGCAAGTTACCTTCATCAACAGCCAAGGCTCCACCAGGGCAAAAGTCATTTTGTAAATCAATCAGTAGAAGGGTTTTCATTACACGTTATTTGTCTAAACAAGCCAGTTGTTTCATGAAAAAATCCAGTTGGTACACTTCGTATTCTTCGTAGCCACTGCTCCAAAAGACCCGAATTTTATCCACTTCACTTTTTTCCAAAAAACTCAATTGATCTGAAGCAATACCGTAGTGCACGCGGTAGGTCAGCAGGTTTTCCTTGGTATCGTAACTCCCCCGGTCCATGGTACCCGATTTCAGGTTGATGTAATCCCCATTGATCAGTCGGATGGTCAGGATGCTTCCTTTTTCGATAAAACCATACGCTTCTTTGGCGTTAGGGGTGGAAAAAGTGAATTCCAGGGTCAAAAAACGATAACCTCCATCCAGGCTGCTCAAATACCCCTTGCAACTCAGGTATTCTTTGTCTTTGAGGAAAATGCGTAGTTTATCATCCGTGAAACTGAAGAGATGCTGGGCATCCAATTCTTTGCGCAAGCGCCCATTGTTGGGGTCCTTACCATTGAATTTAAACTTGCACTGCACCTGTTTTTCCAGGCCGTAATAGGGGTTGGTTTTGACAAAATCCTGGTAATAAGGCGTTGTGGGGTTGATGGAGGAAAAAAAGTCAGCTGAAAGCGCATCTGCTCTGGGGAAGTAAATCTGGTTTTTGCGGCTTGCTTCAGCAGCTTTAAATACCTCCAGGATATTGCCTTTGTGCGTCAACTCGTCAGCCTTGGCCAATTCCTGCTGGGCGACCAAAGCCTCATTTTTGGATTCTACTTCCGTTTTTCGGGCCGCACTAAGGCGGATATTGAGGCGGCGCAGGTTTTCACTTTCCGCAGCTTCGCGTGCAGTGGCGGTGCTGAGGTCCTGTTCCAGTTTCAAACGTTGCTCTGTTGCTTTAACTGCCCGCTCCTGAGCGATATCGGCTGCTTCCCGGGCCAATTGAGCGCGACGGGTTGCTATTTTGAGGGCATCTGCCTCGGTGATGAGCACCGGATTGTCAAATGGCGTTACTGAGGCTTCGTATACGGGATAGTCACTCCCACCCCCACTCTTTTTCTCATTGAAATATTTCCAGGTACCGTCAGGGTAAACAATAATCTTTTCGCCTTGAGCATTTTGGCGAATGACTTGTGCCGATAAATAAGTACAAGCAAAACAGATCGGGAAGATGAAGAATAAACGTGTTTTCATGCTGTGCGTAGATAGCTTCGCTAATTGGGACGTTGATTAAGCACAAAAATAACGATAATTCCCCCGTAAAAAGTGGACAACTTGCGCTATTTGTATCATTTTTGCATGGTCAACAAAAAATATGCTCCTACTTTTTAAAATAGGCTTTTTACCCATCCGCATTTGGGACTTGTTGGATATCTTGATTGTAGGGTATTTGATGTACCTGATATATCGCCTGTTGCGGGGCAATATCGCCTTTAATATTTTTATTGGGGTGCTTACCCTGTATGTTTTTTATTGGCTGGTGCGCCAGCTGGAAATGCAGTTGCTTTCGGCAGTGCTGGACAAGTTTGTAAGTGTCGGCGTGATCGTAATCGTGATCATTTTCCAGCAGGAGGTGCGCAATTTTTTATTACTACTTGGCAAAAACACTTTGCAACAACGCTCGAATTTTTTGGTAAAATTCCTGCTTGGGCGAAGCGATGCCGAGCCTCAAAATGACCTCAAAAAAGAGCAAAAAGCGGTCAAAACTGCGCTACTTCACCTCAGTGCTCAACAAACCGGTGCCTTGATCATTTTGGCAAAGGACACCAATATGGACAGTCTGGCCTATCCTGGAATCCCCATCAATGCCAATATCAGCGAACAGTTGCTGGAGAGCATTTTTAACAAAACCAGCCCCTTGCACGATGGCGCGGTGATCATCCGCAAAGGAAAAATCTTGTCGGCGGGTGGGGTCTTGCCACTTTCGGAAAGTTCAAATTTACCGCCCAAGGTTGGCCTCCGGCACCGGGCAGCAGTAGGTGCCAGTGAGCAACTACAAGTGGCTGCGCTGGTGGTGTCCGAAGAAACCGGGCAGATCAGTTGGGCTTATGAGGGGGTATTAAAGCAGGATGTGGAGATGGAAGAATTGGATGTTTTTTTGGGGATGCATTTGTGAGCAGCAAGAGGGCAGACAATATTCAAAAAACATCGTTTGTACTCACACGCAGATCATTCCTTCAATAATCCCTGCCTGGCTTTAGAGGCAGAAAGTGGTTCCAGTTAGAGCGGTTTCAACGCAATCTTGTATACCTCTAGGCAGCGTTCCCGTGCCATTTTGTGGTCAACGATGGGCTTGGGGTAAGCCGCTGTGCCGTATTCAGGCACCCACTTGCGGACATACTTGTACTCCGGATCAAATTTTTCCTGTTGAGCAGCCGGGCTAAAAACCCGAAAATATGGCGCTGCGTCGGTACCACACCCTGCTGCCCATTGCCAGCCACCGTTGTTGCTGGCCAAATCGAAGTCAAGGAGTTTTTTGGCAAAATAGGCCTCGCCCCAGCGCCAGTCGATCAACAAATGTTTGGTCAAAAAACTCGCCGTGATCATCCTTACGCGATTGTGCATAAACCCGGTTTGGTTCAATTCGCGCATCCCGGCATCCACAATGGGGTACCCTGTTTTGCCTTGACACCATTTTTCAAATTCTTTCTCATCGTTGCGCCACTCGATGCGGTCGTATTCTGGACGGAAAGAGCCCTTGGCAACATGGGGGAAATTGGCGAGGATTTGGGCATAAAAATCGCGCCAAATCAGCTCATTAAGGAAAGTCTCATTGAGTTCCAGGGCCCGACGTGCCTTTTCCCGAATGCTAATGGTGCCAAACCGGAAATGGATGCCCAAGCGCGAGGTGCCGAGGAGGTAGGGGAAATCCCGGGTTTTGTCATAGGTCTTGATCAGGCCACGGCTGACTGTGTTGGGCGGAATGTCAATATTGGAAGTATGGAATCCCATTGCACTGAGCGCTGGGAGAGGCAGAGGTGGTATTTGGTGGAAATTGGCATAGTACTTTTCGCAAGGATAGGGCTTGAGGTAAAATGAAATGGCCTCTTCGCCTGCTCCTTCCAGTTTTTCCATGTGGGAAAGCAACTTGGTTTTCCAAGTTCGACTGTAAGGGGTGAACACCGTATAAGGGCCTCCGTCAGCTTTGGTCACCTCCAGTTTTTCAAAAATCACCTGGTCTTTAAAGGTGTAGAAGGGGATATGGCGCTCTGTGAGCAGGGCTTTGACTTGTTCGTCTCGCTGGATGGCCTTGTGTTCATAGTCATGGTTGGTATACACCTCGGCAATGGCAAATTCCTCCAGAATTTGTGCCCATATCTCTCTGGGTTTGCCATAACGCACCAGCATACTGCTGCCGAGTTCCTGAAGTTGAGCCTGTAAATCTTGAACACAATTGTGCAAAAAACTCACCCGGGCGTCCTGCGGATCATCCAGTTCGTCCAGTATATCCGTATCAAAAATAAAAAGAGGAAGAACGGGAAACTTACTTTTTAAGGCATGGTACAATCCTGCGTTGTCTTGCAGTCGCAAGTCGCGTCGAAACCAAAATAGGGTGAGTGCTTGCATAAAAATAGAGCCCGTTTAACTAGAGAAAACAGAAGAAACAGGCCAATCCAGGAATGGTTCATTTGATGATGACCTCTTTGCTGTCAAAGGGATTTAGTGCAGTCCCTTTTACTTTTGCTTCTGCTACAATCCGGTATTCTGATTGAACAGCACTCAACCTTTTGGCCAACTTCACCAGTGGAGACATTAAAAAATTGGATTTTTCCAATTCATCCATTTCGGAGCGAACCAGTTTGTACTTGAGGGTGAATTCAACATCCACCTCTTCACCGGCAATGACTTCGATGTCTTCCTGCAATTCAAGATTGCCCAGTTCGTATTCATCCACACGTTTCTCCTTTCCTCTGCCCCTCGAATATTTTTCGATGAGCACCACTTTTACCTTGGTCACCACCTGAGAATGCATGCTGGTAAAACGGATCAGTCCACTCACCATTCCGGGTTGGATGGCAGCGTCTTCATCCAAAATGAGTTCTAGTTTCACCCCTTCAATCCCCAACCATTTCTTTACTGTTCCGATCATCTCCAATGAATTTTACTACAAATTGCAATTAATTGTCCAATTTACGGTAAGAGTATAGATAAAAATGAAGTTTCGTGAGACAAAATCCCGTATTTTTGTGCAAAATGATCAATCGATGAGGGTTAATTTTAGAGAATGGACGCTTGACCGGATAGATGAAGCATTTGGTACCGTGCAGGTAGATGCACTACCTCGTTTGGATGAGTGGATGGCTTATGAGTATAGATTAAACGATTACGAAAAAACCTACCTATCGCATCTCCGAGCTACCTACAACATTGGAGGAGATGACTGGAATGAAGTGGAACTCGAAAACAAGATCATTAGCCCAATGTTTGTATTTGCCGATTTTGACAACCGCAAATACGCCTATTTTTTAGAGCGGGAACTTAGCGCAACCATTGAAGATTATGAAGTGTACGGTAAAGTAGATGGCATGATCGCTTCAGGGTTTCGCAACCCCAAACAGCCATTTTTTTGTATGAATGAGTACAAAAGAGCTACCGACCCTAATGGCGATCCCAAAGGCCAGGTGCTCATCGCCATGTATACTGCATTATCACTTAATGCCCATTCAAATTACATCTATGGTTGCTTTATTGTTGGCAAACTTTGGCACTTTATGGTACTAGAAGGCAAAGAATACGCTATTGCTCCCGCATTAACCTGTGATGGTGAGGAAATTTTTGACATTTACGGCAAACTCAAGGGCCTGAAAGCAAATATCGATCGACTCTTTGTTACTGAGCATTAAATCATGCGCTTGTGCCAGCTCTGGCCCAATTTTTTCACAAAACCTTGATCCAAATCAGCTTTAGTCGCCACCAAGGGGTCAAAAACCAAGGTGTTTTCATTGATTTGTTCGGTAGCGTACAAACGGGCAAAAGCCTCGCGATCTACTGAATGTACGGTTCCATCAGCGTCCTGATAGGAAAAAATCATGCGGTTGAACAAGTCCACTCCGTATTCTGCTTGCAAGCCTTTGAGGAATGCCACCGACTTATCGATCGAGCAACCACTGGCATCCGCTTGTGACTCGTCGACCATAAGTACCACAAATCGATTGTGCAGCACATCGGCATCTGCCATCAGTTGACGGTTGTGGCTCACCCATTGTTGGGCAAAGTATTTCAATTTGGTACGGATGCTTGGCACATCGGCATCCGCAAAGGGTTTATCACTGGCGTAAATCCATACGCGGGAAGAAGGAGATAGAGACATATGGTTGAGAAGTTGAGAGGTTGAGGAGTTGAGGCTACCGCGAGCGACTTTGACAATGTCTTTGTCCAATCCGCTCGCGGCAGCCTCAACCTCTCAACTAGTTATCGTGGTGCAATAAATACGCTTTCAAAAATTCATCAATATCGCCATCGAGTACGGCATCCGTTTGGCTGGTTTGGTGGCCTGTACGGTGGTCTTTCACCCTGCGGTCGTCCAGAACGTAGCTGCGGATTTGAGAGCCCCACTCGTTTTTCATTTTGCCCGATTCGATTGCCTGCTTTTCAGCTCTTTGTTTTTCGAGTTCTCGTTCGTACAATCTGGATTTGAGCAGCTGGATGGCTTTGTCGCGGTTCATGTGCTGGGAGCGTTCCTGTTGGCATTCGGCCACGATACCCGAGGGGATATGGCGTACCCTTACGGCAGATTCGGTTTTGTTGACGTGCTGTCCACCCGCTCCACTTGCTCGGAAAGTATCCCATTCCAGATCGGCTGGATTGATGTCGATTTCGATGGTATCGTCGATCATGGGGTGCACAAATACCGACGAGAATGAGGTCATCCGTTTGCCTTGGGAGTTGTAAGGGCTGACCCGTACCAGACGGTGTACTCCGTTTTCTCCTTTGAGCAATCCAAATACGTACTCACCCTGAACTTCGATGGTTGCAGATTTCAGGCCCGCAACATCGCCATCCTGGCGGTTCAGTTCGATGAACTTAAAGCCTTTGCGCTGTGCCCACATCATGTACATGCGGTACAACATTTCGGCCCAATCACAAGCTTCGGTACCGCCTGCTCCGGCGTTGATTTCGAGTATGACGTTGAGTTCGTCTTCGGGTTGATTGAGGGTGTTATGGAATTCCATATCCTCTAATACGGCTAGTGCTTCAGCGTACTTTTGATCTACTTCTTCTTCCGTGGCTTCCCCTTCTTTTTGGAATTCCAGGAGTACTTCGGCGTCATCGACCTGCGCTTCGGCATTGCGGTATTGTTCTACCCAGTTTTTGTGCGTCTTGAGTTCTTTGAGAATGGACTCGGCCCGTTTGGGGTCGTTCCAAAAGGTAGGATCGAGTGATAACTGCTCTTTTTCTTCGATTTGAATGAGTCGGTTATCGACGTCAAAGATACCTCCCTAAACTCATCAGACGCTCGCGCAAATCGCGGAGTTGTTCTATCGTCATGATGCTCCTTTTTAGATTGTGAAGTAAATAAAATAGGGCTGTAGAGACGCAGAGCCGTGCGTCAATTTCTCACGGCATCGCGTCTCTACAATTGATAATCAATTACATTCCTGGTTGTCCAGCCAAAACATAAGGTGATGGCGTGAAGGAATTGTTCCCTTCGATGTAGAAAATCAATTCTGAATTGCCAGGAATTTTGGGAGGAGAACCTTGTTCGCCGTAGCCCAAATTGCTGGGAATGAAGAAAGTTACTTTCATACCCTTTTTAACCAGTGCCAGACCTTCTACCCAACCTGGGATCAGGGGCTGGCGGCCCATCGGGAAAGAAAAGTCTGCATCGCGCTCAAAAGAGTTGTCAAACATGGTACCATCGGTCAATGCGCCGTAGTAATCCAGGTAAACGATGTCATCGTTTTTGAAAGTTGGGCCACTACCGGGCTCATGAACGAGGTACTTCAAACCGGATTGGGTGGTTTTGATGCCTTTCAGGTTACCCGCTTTGTATTCTCTTGCGATATTCTCGGTAAAAGCTTTAGCACGGGCTAGTTCAGACTTCATCTGTTCTGGGCTACGCTTTTTACCTTTGGACTCAGCATTTTTCTGGAAATCAGTAAATACCTTCTGCATTTCAGCAGTGGTAAGTACATCTTTGACCACCATATCGTAATACATCAGCTTAGCGCCTTTAAACCCTTCTGGCTTCTGCTCTTCCTTCAAGGTATCCAGAGGAACGAAGATTGTGATGCTGTCTTTTTCCTTCATGCGCAAGAGTGCCTCAAAAATTGGGTTTTGGGGCATCTGCTTCATTTGTGCTGAATCGGGTATTTGAATCAACTGGAAATTGGAAGCGACTACGCTATCCCCATTCCGCAATTGAAACCGATAATAAGCAAAATCACCAGCCTTGAGTGCACTACCCGATGATTTGGTGTGTTGTACGTACTTGTACCCACTCGGCAACTTCTGCTCTTTTTTGCATCCTGACAGCAATACCAGCGCCAGGAATAAGCATGACAAAATTCTCATGTTTGTTATTGATGTTAAGAGGCTCCTGGCTTTAGGTCGGAACCCAAAACGGAAAACCCAAATTTGGTTACACAGTAAATTCATTCACCCGATTCAGGGATTCGCGGTATTCCGGCAATAACTCACGAAACTTTTTAATCGTTGCTTTTAAACCGATAAAAGAAGCACCACCCGAAGCATTTTTATGCCCACCTCCTTTGAAGTGTTTTTGAGCGATTTCCTGTACCGAA
>NZ_JANRKL010000244.1:0-18326 GCF_033763495.1 Haliscomenobacter sp.
TGTTGAAAACCGCATTGGAAAGTTCTACCCTGGTGAATCTGACAGAACTTTCCGCTAAGCGCGATTCCTTTTTTTATTTGAAAACTCAATTCTTAGGCAAAAACGGTACGTAGTTTTTTCCCAATTCTGAACACCCTACCCGAAGGGGTGAAATGATTATAGCAATTGATCAGGCACCACCATTTTTCAAGAGAAACCCCGGAGGGGTGGCATTTTTAAATTGTCTTTCAAGGAGTTATAATACCACCCCTTCGGGGTTTCTCTTGAAAAACACCAATTCATTGATTTTTTCTATAATCATTTCACCCCTTCGGGGTTTAAACTTTAACTTTACAATGAAACAAGATATTCTTCCAGCAATCCGACTCACCCTGGTGAGCCTAATTTTGGTCTCCGTATTGTACCCCCTACTCATCTGGGGTTTTGCCCAATTCATTGGCCCAGCTCAGGGTAAGGCCGAATTGGTTTACCACCAAGGTAAAGCCGTAGGCGCTGCTCTGGTTGGCCAAAATTTTAGCGAAGACCACTATTTCTGGGGCCGGCCTTCTGCAGTGGATTACAACGCTGCCAGTTCGGCTGGCAGCAACAAAGGGCCTTCCAACCCTGATTACCTCGTACTTGTACAAAGCCGAATTGACAGTTTTTTGGTCCACAATCCTCAAGTGGCAAAAAAAGACATCCCTGCGGAGCTAGTCACTGCTTCCGGGAGCGGCCTTGACCCGGACATTTCTCCGGCTGTGGCAAAAATTCAAATTGCACGCATTAGCAAGGCGCGTGGTATTCCGGCGCAGCAATTAGAGCAGCTGGTTGAGCAGCACACCCAACAACCCTTACTCGGTTTATTCGGCCCAGAAAAGGTAAATGTGCTAACTTTGAACATTGCTTTAGACCAACTGAAATAAGCTAACCATGAAAACCAAATTAGTCCTTTTTTTGGCGATCTGTGGCATCGCCAACCTGTCCTCTGCACAAGATTCTACCACCACTGCTGCCCTGAAATTCAGCGCCTACGTGGAGGCGTACTACAGCAATGACTTGGCGAATCCCGCCGATCATTTGCGACCTGGATTTTTTTACAGCTACAATCGCCACAATGAAGTCGCCCTCAACCTGGGTTACCTCAAAGCGGCCTATACCACCGAACGGGTACGCGGCAACCTGGCCCTGATGACGGGTACCTATGCCCAATACAATCTGGCGGCAGAACCCGCCTTGCTCCAACACATTTACGAAGCCAACGCCGGGATTAAGTTGTCCAAAAAACAGGATCTCTGGCTTGACCTGGGCGTGTTGCCTTCGCACATTGGCTTTGAAAGTGCGGTTGGCAAGGATTGTTGGACGCTAAGCCGGAGTCTGGCGGCCGAGAACTCGCCCTACTACGAAACCGGAGCACGACTGAGCATCAATTCCAGCGATGGCAAATGGTACGCCGCTGCCTTGTTGCTCAATGGATGGCAACGGATGACCCGGGCAGAGGGCATCCAAAGCGCCATTTTGGGTACCCAGCTCAGCTACAAACCCAGCAGCAAAATTACCTTGAACTGGAGCTCCTACCTGGGCGATGAAAGATTTGGCGATCAAATTGTCAAACGTTTTTTCAACAATTTCTACGGTATTTTTAACCTCACCCCAAAGTTGGGTTTGATTACCGGGTTTGACATTGGAGTACAGGAAATCGAAAATGAAGAGACCGGTAGGTGGATCGCCCCCATCACCATTTTGCGCTATAGCATCAACGATCAATTCGCCATTGCGGGTCGGGCAGAATATTATGGCGACAAGGATGAAGTGATTGTAGGTGCACCAGGAAGTGGTTTTGAAACGCTGGGCTTGTCGCTCAATCTGGATTACATGCCCGTCTCCAATGTTTCTTTGCGTTTGGAAGGGCGAACTTTGTCGGGCCAGGGCGATTATTTTTTCAATCGGGACGGTCAACGCAGTTCCAGCAATACTTTTTTCGCTACTGCATTGGCCATAGCTTTTTAAAGGATGCAAGACGAACGCACTCAATTGGCTGATCAATACCTCGCCCAGCTCCGCAAGGCCGGGCGAGGTAAACTCAAAATCTACATTGGCATGAGTGCCGGGGTAGGAAAAACCTACCGTATGCTCCAGGAAGCCCGGCAAATGATGGATCAAGGCATTCAGGTCGTGCTTGGTTTGGTGGTGACTCATGGGCGGAAAGAAACTGAAGCTTTGTTGAAAGATTTGCCGGTTCTGCCCCCTCGTGAAGTATTTTACAAAGGAAAAAAAATGACCGAGCTCGACCTGAATGCCATCCTGGTTTTACATCCAACTTGGGTGGTAGTCGACGAGCTGGCACATTCCAATATCCCCGGAAGCAAAAACCCCAAGCGTTGGCAAGATGTAATGGAGTTGCTGGCCGCTGGCATCAACGTGATCACGGCCGTGAACATCCAGCACATCGAAAGCATCAACGACGAGGTATTCCGAATTACAGGAGTTCAGGTGCAGGAAAGGGTGCCCGACGATTTTTTGCAAAAAGCCGACGAAGTCGTCAACATCGATTTGAGTGCGGAAGACCTGATTACCCGCTTGAAGGAAGGTAAAATTTACGATCCTGCCAAGGTGGAAATGGCACTGCGCAATTTTTTTCAGCCCGAAAAAATCCTGCAATTGCGTGAATTGGCCCTCAAAGAAGTGGCCACCCAGGTGGAACGCAAAGTGGAGCAAGAAGTGCCACGCAGTGTCAAGGTACGTCACGAACGGTTTTTAGCATGTATCAGCAGCAATGAGGCTACTGCCCGCAAGATCATCCGAAAAACAGCCCGGTTGGCGCGGTATTACCAAAGCAAATGGTTCGTTTTGTACGTCCAAACCCCCAATGAAAGCCTGGACAAAATCCCCCTGGACAAACAGCGCCACCTCATCAACAATTTCCAATTGGCAGTGGAGCTAGGTGCCGAAGTGCTTCAGGCCCAAGCCGCCAATCGTTTGAGTCGCTGGTTGGTGCCCGTGGCCATTCCGCTCAAAGCCATCAACGTGGCCGTGCCCGACATTGGCAAAGCCATTTTGGAAGTGGTCAAGGAAAAACAAATCACTACCATTTGTATTGGCAAGCCCCATCTTACTTTTTGGCAAATCGTCTTGCACACCGGGATTTTTAACCAATTGCTGCGGGCCTTGAAAGAAAATGAAGTGGATGTGGTAATTTTATCCTAAGCGTAGCTAAAAAAACGATATGACCCTGCAAAACAAAATAGCCCTCGGTACCACTTTTTTGTTCCTGATGCTGCTTTTGATTGGGGGCATTAGTATGTACTACATTTCGGAACAAAAAAACGTCACACAGGAAGTACTGAAGGACAATTATGAAAGTTTAAATTATTGCCACGGAATGCTGAATCTGGTGAACAGGGAAGACCCGGCTCAGCAAATAGTCCACCACAAATTCAATGCTTATTTACGCTTGCAGGAAAAAAACATCACTGAAAAAGGAGAGTCTGCTGCAACTGCTGCGCTCCGCAAAGCATTTGAGCAAGTCGACCGTGATAGTACGGCCATCTTAAAAGTCCGTCAAAACATCCTAAAAATCCTGCAAATCAACCTGCAAGCCATCCGGCGCAAAAACGACATTGCCATCCGTGCCGCTCAACAAGCTAAATTGTACATCTCGACCCTGTCCGGTTTTTTGTTCCTGATTGGTTTCACTTTTGTGCTCAATTTCCCGGGTTTGATTGCCGGGCCAATTCGCCGTTTCAACGAGGCCATTCAAGAGCTTAGTCGTAAAAATTACACTTACCGAATGCACATCGATACTGCCGATGAGTTTGGGGAGCTAGCTGTGGCCATCAACCAAATGGCCGGCAAGCTGGACGAGTACGAGCACAGCAATTTAGCCCAGTTGATGTTTGAAAAAAAACGAGCCGAGGCAGTTATCAACAGTTTGGACGACGCCAGTATCGGCATGGACAAAAACCAAACCATCCTCTTTGCCAACCAAAAAGCGCTGCAGCTATTGGGCTTGGAAGCAGAAAACACCATCGGTCAAGCTGCCCAGGACATTGTTCCACACAATGATTTACTCAAATTCATTTTGGACAATCCTTCGGGCACTTCGCCCTTCAAAATTGTGATGGACAATCGGGAGAATTACTTCCTGCTTGATTCGTATAAAATCCAGGTGGATGAAGAGCCGGGCACGGTGTACGTGCTCAAAAACATCACCACATTTTTGGAAAAAGATGTGGCTAAAACCAACTTTCTGGCCACGATTTCACACGAACTCAAAACGCCCATTTCAGGCATTAAACTGGGTTTACAATTGTTGGAGAACCCCAAAACGGGTGCCCTCAATCCTAATCAGGTGCAATTGGTGCATGACATCCGCGGTGAAAGTGATCGCCTGTTGCGCATCACCAGCGAGTTGTTGAACATGACCCAGCTGGAAACGGGTAAAATTGATTTGACGTTGCAGGCCAACGACCCCGCCGATTTGGTTCGCACCGCTTTGCAGGCGCTTTACCCACAAACTCAGGACAAAAAATTACAGATCAGCACGCAGTTTGCGCCCCAATTGCCCAAAGTTTGGTCGGACCCCGAAAAAACCATTTGGGTGCTGATCAACCTATTGTCCAACGCCATTCGGCATGCCTCGGAAGGAGATCATTTGCGGGTGGAAATTGAGGCCACAGCAGATCGTCAGATTCATTTTTCCATACAGGATCAAGGCCCGGGCATTGCACCAGAATATCAGGAGAAAATTTTTGAAAAGTACGTGAAAGCGCCTGGCAGTAAGTCGAGTGGCACGGGCCTGGGGCTGGCCATCAGCAAGGATTTTGTGGAGGCGATGGGAGGAAAAATCGGGGTAGTCAGCCAGCTTGGCCAGGGGGCCAATTTCTATTTCGACCTGCCGCAATTTCAAGAATAACACTCCCTACGGTGCCTCTTAGGTGCCTGTGGTTCCTTAGGTGGTGAAGAAAAAAGCCTGCGAAGCAGGCAGCGTATTTTCACCACCTAAGAAACTAGAGACACCTAAGAGGTACCTTAGAAAGGGGATTTAGTTATTGGAAAAAGGCATAACCGACGCTACCTTTCCACTTAGCGCTTCCGTTTTGGGCAAACGAATCGATACGATCCCATTTTTGGACGTGATCTTGATCTGATCCAATTCCACCATCTCGGGGTAAACCGGAATCTGGCGCACAAAAGAGCGCATTTTGAACTCCTGCCGCCAGTGGCGCTGGGTCAAAACTGATTCAAATTCATTGTGGTCGCGTTTGTATTGCAGGACCAACATGTTATTGTCGGCCAGATGAATGTTCAGGTCTTCATGGGTCAATCCAGGTACCACCAACTCAATCAAAAAAGCTTTGGTGCTCTCTTTGATGTTCAGAGCGGGGTTGGGGCTCAGCGATGGTGGGTTGAGTTGTTTCGCCATTTCCCAGGCGTTTTTGCTCAGCTCATCATCGAAGTAAATTTTTCCTTCCGTGAAATGTTGTACCGTCATAGCTGTAAAATTCGGGTTGATGATGCAGTTTAGTCTGGCATTGGTGCTACAAAACTGGTTCCAAATCCCATTTTCAGCCACACTGTCAGTCGCCCTTTGTGATCTCATGTCAAAAAGTCACAAATATGACAGCCTCTTTTTACCCGACTAATGCCTATTTTCGCTTCAACGTAAACAAATTAAAAACATGGATCGCAGATCGTTTATTCAAACTACCGGGATGGCCAGTGCTACCCTTTTGGCTCCCCCTTACCTCATTCCTCATCGACCCGCCAAATACAAAACCGTACTCATCGGCAGTGGATGGTGGGGCCTCAACATCCTGCGTGAAGCCATCCGCAGCGGACAAGTTACCGTAGCGGCCCTCTGCGATGTAGATGAAAACCAGCTCAAAAAATGCAAAATCGAAGTTGATAAGCTCTGCAATGACCAACCCAAGGTGTACAAGGATTACCGCGAGTGCATCAAAGCCGAGCGCCCCGATATCGTCATCAATGCTACCCCGGATCACTGGCATGCCCTGATCGCCATTGAGGCCCTACACAGTGGAGCTCACGTTTTTTTGGAAAAACCCATTTCGCATACGGTCAAAGAAGGTACTGCCATTCAAAAAGCAGCCCGCGATGCCCAAAAGTTGTGCATCGTCGATTTTCACCGCCGTTACTCTCCCCACAACGTGAGTGGCATGGAGTTTTTGAAATCGGGCAAGGCGGGCAAAATTTACAGCGTTCGTGCCTTTGTCCAGTACAATTATGGTATGGGCAAAAAAGAGGAAGAAAGTGCTCCTCCAGCTGGCATGGACTGGGATTTCTACTGTGGACCTGCCCCCCTCTGTACCTACAACCCCAGTATGCACCCGAGGGGTTGGCGGCAATACACCCAGTTTGCCAATGGCAACATTGGGGATTGGGGGCCCCACTGGTTTGATCAAATTTTGTGGTGGACCGAGGAAAAAATGCCTAGCAAAATATATTCCACTCAACTTTCGGACATCCGCAACTCCCTGGCCAACGCTCCCGAGGAACAACGGGTTGTTTATGAGTTTGAATCCTTCATTTGCACCTGGGAACATACCTTATTGAGCAGCCACCCGGAACGGCAGGGCGAAAACGTGGGCGTTTATTTCCACGGCACCGAAGGGGTCTTCCACATGGGCTGGCAACGCGGCTGGACTTTTTACCCCAACGATACCAAAAAGGAAATCATCAAAGAGGCCGCTAAATTGAATGAGCCGGATCAACAAAACATCGATTTGGTCTGGAATGATTTTTTGACTTGTATCCCAACTGGAAAATTGCCTTTTGCCGACATTGAACGCGGACGGCATGCCACCAACATGGCCTTACTCGGCAACCTTTCCGCCAAAATAGGCAGATCCATTGAGTGGGATCATGAAAAGGATATGATCGTGGGAGACAAAGCGGCCAATAAGTTGTTGGCAAGGGAATACCGTAAGCCTTGGGTGTATCCGAAATAATATTGTGGGCTGCTTACAGGCCAGTAGCAGCAAAGCTGTTTGAAATAGTGATTACTCATTTTGGTGCAAAGTTTTTTGTAAATCGTTGATGGTTTTGAGTTGTACTTCGGGTATACCCAGCAAAACTCATAATGCCAAAATGTGTAATCATTATTTCAATTGCCTGACCAGCAAATTACAGCAGATCTACTTAAAAATAGGTCTTTCTGGGGGAGCAAAAGCCTGTCATCCTTCATGTATTCAAATTTTCCCTCAAGAATAACCTCCAATTACCCGCTTCATTTATCCTCCGCCATTTTTTCAGTTCTCCACTGACAAAAATCACCCCTGCCCCTGACCCCTGTCATCCAGCCCAACCTTGTGCCCTGCCTACCTTGCATCAACAAAATTGACAATGGTATGACAGTCATTTTTTTGCTCATCCTGATCAGCCTTATCCTAGCCCTGGGCTTTTTAGGCGCTTTCTTCTGGGCCGTCAAAGGTGGACAATACGATGACGATTATACTCCGTCGATCCGTATGCTCCTCGACGACGACAAACCAACTGACACAAAACTTTAAAATCACAAACCTGATGGCACAAGTAGAGACCTTTTACTACGACAATGCTATCGTGCGCAAATTTGCGTACGCGACCATGCTCTGGGCGGTTGTCGGGATGCTGGTGGGCCTTATCGCAGCTTTTCAGCTGATCTGGCCTGAATTAAACTTTGGCATTCCGTATACTTCCTTTGGTAGAATCCGCCCCTTGCACACCAATGCAGCAATCTTTGCTTTTGTTGGAAACGGCATTTACATGGGGGTTTATTATTCCCTGCAACGTTTGCTCAAAACCCGCATGTTCAGCAACACACTGAGTAACATCCACTTCTGGGGTTGGCAATCCATCATTGTGATGGCCGCACTGACCTTGCCATTGGGGATTACCAGTGCCAAAGAATACGCCGAATTGGAATGGCCCATCGACATCGCGATTGCGCTGGTTTGGGTGGTCTTTGGGATCAACATGTTTGGGACTATTATCAAACGCCGTGAAAACCACATGTACGTAGCCATCTGGTTTTACATTGCCACCTGGATCACGGTAACTGTGCTGCACATTGGCAACAACATTGAAATTCCGGTTTCGGCTACCAAAAGTTACAACATCTTCGCGGGTGTTCAAGACGCTTTAGTGCAGTGGTGGTACGGCCACAATGCAGTGGCCTTCTTCCTAACTACCCCCTACCTGGGATTGATGTACTACTTCCTGCCCAAGGCTGCCAACCGTCCGGTGTACTCTTATCGCTTGTCGATCATCCACTTCTGGGCGCTGATCTTCATTTACATCTGGGCTGGTCCTCACCACTTGTTGTATACCTCTTTGCCTGATTGGGCTCAATCCCTAGGTTCTGTATTCTCCGTGATGTTGATTGCTCCTTCCTGGGGTGGTATGCTGAATGGTTTGTTGACCCTGCGTGGTGCCTGGGACCGGGTGCGCCAGGATCCGGTTTTGAAATTCATGGTGGTAGCCATTACGGCTTACGGCATGGCCACTTTTGAAGGTCCAATGCTGTCGATCAAATCGGTCAACGCCATCAGTCACTTTACGGACTGGACGATTGGTCACGTACACATTGGCACCCTGGGTTGGAACGGCTTCCTGACCTTTGGTATCCTTTACTGGCTGATCCCTCGCCTGTTCAATACCAACCTGTATTCAGGAAAACTGGCCAATGCCCACTTCTGGATTGGCACCCTCGGTATCGCTTTTTACGCCATCCCCTTGTATTGGGCGGGTTGGGCTCAAAGTTTGATGTGGAAAGAATTCACCCCTGATGGCTTCCTGAAATACGGTAACTTCCTCGAAACAGTTACTCAAATCATGCCGATGTACTACATCCGTGCTTTGGGTGGTACCTTATACTTTGCTGGTACGCTGGTGATGATTTATAACCTGATTGCCACTATCCGCCAGGGATCATTCATTGGCGATGAAGCAGCAGAAGCGCCTGCCAGAGTAGCTACCGATGGTGCACACAAAGGTGAACACTGGCACCGTTGGATTGAGCGTCGGCCCATGCAAATGTTGGTGGCCAGCGCCATTGCCATCCTGATTGGTGGGATCATCGAAATTTTCCCAATGGTGATGATTGAGTCCAATGTACCTAAAATTGCTTCTGTAAAACCCTACACACCACTTGAGTTGCACGGACGTGACCTGTACATCCGCGAAGGTTGTTTGGGTTGCCACTCTCAAATGGTGCGTCCATTCCGCTCTGAAACTGAACGGTATGGTGAATACTCCAAATCGGGCGAATTCATCTACGATCGGCCTTTCCTCTGGGGGTCCAAACGCACTGGTCCGGATTTACATCGTGAAGGTGGCAAATATCCCGACAGCTGGCACTACAACCACATGGTAGACCCACAAAGTATGTCTCCAGGTTCGATCATGCCTGGTTATCCATGGTTGCTGCGCGATGAGATGGACCTGGGCACCATGCCTAAAAAGATCAAGGTACTGACCATGTTAGGTACTCCATACCCCGAAGGTTATGAAAACCAGGCGGTAGCTGATCTGAAAAAACAGGCAAGTGAAATCGCCGAACGCTTGCGCAAAGATGGCGTGGAAGACGAAAAATTGGAAAAACGCGATATCGTAGCTTTGATCGCCTACCTGCAAAGATTGGGTACGGATATTAAACCAAAATCGCAAGCAACCAACTAAATCTGTTTGAGGAGTTGAGAATCCTACCCTTCGGATACGCTCAGCGACCGGATTCTCAACTCCTCAACATCTCAACTCCTCAACCATGTACAAATACATTCTCGAAAGCGCTGGAAGCATCAACTGGATGGCCATCTCCGCCTTAATCACCTTCGTAACGGTTTTTTTGGTGAGTGCCATTATGGCTTTCCGCAGCCCGCTCGTATACCTCAATAAAATGTCGAATCTTCCCCTGGAGGATTCCATTCTTCAAACATCGGAAACTGACATTCGCCATGAAGAAAAATAAGCTCAAAAAACAATTGGTCATCACTCTCCTGGCTTTGCTTTCCTCTTCCCTCGTGTTTGCACAGGGGGCAGGATCAGCTGCTCCAGCTGATAATGATACCTTTAACTCACTTTTGGCCAACGGCCTGATCTTTTTTGCAGGCTTGACGATGTTAGGGGCAGTGTTGGCCCTGTTTCACTTGCTCAGTATGATGATCAAGGTGCAACAAATCAAAATTTACCAGGAACAAGGCATCGAAGCCTATCTGGAAGATGTTGCAAAAACCAACAAAGATCCTTGGTGGAAACGCCAATACAAAGCCTGGACCAATGTGGTGCCCGTAGAAAAAGAAGATACAGTAATGCTGGATCACAACTACGATGGCATCAAAGAATTGGACAACAGTCTTCCTCCTTGGTGGGTGGCCATGTTTTACATCACAATTTTCCTGGGGGTGGTATTTCTCGCTTATTACCATGTGTTGGGTGGCCCCAGCCAGTCCGATGAGTACAATGCAGAAATGAAAGTGGCCGAACAAGCCAAAGCTGCTTTTGCCGCTACCCAGGCCAACACCATTGATGAAGACAACCTGGAAGCCAGCACGGATACTAAAGATTTGTCCATTGGTCAAACCATATACACCACCAACTGTGTGGCTTGTCACGGCGCAAATGGCGAGGGTGGAGTAGGTCCAAACCTGACCGACGAGTTCTGGATTCACGGTGGTGGCATCACCAATGTATTCAAAACCGTAAAAAATGGCGTGCCTGAAAAGGGGATGATCGCCTGGAGTGCCCAACTCAAACCCGCAGATATCCTTAAAGTTAGCAGTTACATTCTGTCTATCCAAGGCACCAATCCTCCCAATGGAAAAGCTCCACAGGGTGATAAATATGTTGCTGAAGGGGAGGAAACCCCTGCGGATACCACAGTAGTAAATGAATAGCTGATTCAGACTCCCAGGGTTATGCTTGACCCTGGGGGTCTGAATTCCTCCATCCAAAATTTTTATTGCCATGAGCGAAATCACCCCTTTTGAAGATGTTGAAGAATACCGCGATCACATTGCCACAGTAGACGAAAAAGGCAAGCGGATCTGGGTTTATCCCAAAAAACCCAAAGGAAAATTCACTTCAGCCCGCACCTACCTAAGTTGGGCCTTTTTGATTTTTTTATTTGGCGTCCCTTTTATCAAAGTGAATGGTGAACCTTTGATGCTCTTTAACATTCTCAAACGCCATTTCATCATTTTTGGCGTTAGTTTTGCCCCTCAGGATTTTCACTTGTTTGTATTGGCCATGTTGACTTTTGTGGTCTTCATCATCCTGTTTACGGTCATTTATGGCCGTTTGTTTTGCGGGTGGGTATGCCCCCAAACGGTATTCATGGAAATGGTGTACCGAAAAATTGAATACCTCATCGAAGGCGACGCCAATGCCCAACGCCGCCTGAACAATAGCCCCTGGACCAGCGACAAAATCATCAAAAAACTGAGCAAACAGCTAATCTTTTTCGCCATTGCCGTTTTGATTTCCAATACCTTCCTGGCCTACATCATTGGGATAGACGAGGTGTATAAAATTGCCACCGAACCCATCTCCCAAAACCTGACTGGCTTCATCGCCATGCTGGTCTTTTCTTTTGCCTTCTACTTTGTTTTTGCCTGGATGCGGGAACAAGTGTGTATCGCCATTTGCCCTTATGGCCGTTTGCAAGGGGTACTTTTGGACAAAAACTCGATTGTGGTTCATTACGATCATGTACGCGGTGAGCCAAGAGGAAAAATCAAAAAAGAAACAGGCAACAAACCGATTTCACCCATTTCAAGCATCCAATCTTCGGTGTTGCAAAGTGAGAAAGCGGTTGCGCTGGAAATGGTCGAAGCACTTCCTTCTGCCGCCAATCCGATTGAGGCGGTCCAAAAAAGCCTGGGTGATTGTATCGATTGTAAATTGTGCATCCACGTTTGCCCCACAGGTATCGACATCCGCAATGGCACTCAATTGGAATGTGTAAACTGTACTGCCTGTATCGATGCCTGTGATGAGGTAATGGATAAGGTGAGCCGCCCACGAGGTTTGATCCGCTACGCCAGTGCCACCAGCATCGAAACAAAAACCCAGAAGGTATTTACGACACGGGTGAAGGCATATACGGTGGTTTTGGCTTTGATGGTCATTTTGAACATCGTGCTGCTTTCCATGCGCACCGATGTGGAAGTACTCCTGTTGCGCACCCCTGGAATGTTGTTCCAAAAAGTGGGCAAGGACAAAATCAGCAACCTGTACAACTACGAAATCATCAACAAAACCAGGGATACTTTCCCGATTGAGTTCCGCCTGGTAAAACCAAAAGGCACCATCAAACTGGTGGGCAAAACGCCATTCACCAAAGCATCTGAAGTAACCGAAGGTGCTATGTTTATAGAGATTGAGCGCAAAAACCTGGGCAGCCGGAAAACCCGCATCGAAGTTGACGTTTATTCCAAGGGCAAAAAAATCGACCGGGTAAAAACCAATTTTTTAGGACCGATTTAGTTGAGGAGTTGAGGTCACCGCAGCGACTCCTCAACTCCTCAACTTTCACTAAAATCACAAACACCATGAAAATCAATTGGGGCAGTGGCATTGCCATTTTTTACAGTCTGTTCGTCATCACGATGGTGTACGCAGTAGTCCGTTCGACACAGTTCGACAATAGCCTGGTTTCTGATCAGTACTACGCTGAAGACCTCAAGTATCAGGAAAGATTTGACAAACTGAGCAATGCCCAACTGCTGAAAGAAGACCTAAAAATTGAGGCCTCGGAATCCGGGTCTCAAGTAGAATTGTTTTTCCCCTCAGAATTGGCGAGCGTCCATGGAGAAATTTACTTTTTCTGCCCCTCTGACCAAACTCGGGATTTCAAAGTCAATATTGCACCCAACCTCAATCACCGCCAGGTCATTTCCACCTCCGGCCTCAAAACAGGACTGTGGCGTGTAAAAGTGGATTGGAGCGATGGTACAAAAGCGTATTACAAAGAGGAAGTCATTCACCTTTAGCACTATCTAATCCTTCATACCATGCTCTACTCTGCGTTTTTGCTGGGTCTTTTAGGGAGTTTGCATTGCGTGGGCATGTGTGGCCCCATTGCCCTGGCGCTCCCTAAAGCCGCCCATGGCTGGGGTGCAGCAGCTGGTGCATTGCTCTACAACCTTGGCCGAATCCTTACCTATCTGTTGCTGGGGCTAATCATTGGGGTATTTGGCCGGGGTTTGTTTTTGGCCGGGGTTCAGTCCTGGTTTTCGGTGTTAATTGGAGCACTTTTGATCCTGGTCGCCCTATTGTCCTTGAATGTTGAATCCTACATCAAACGATTTCCTGCTGTACAATCCTTACAAAATTGGGTATCCCGCAGCATGGCGAAGTTACTTCGGCGGGAAGGTTTATCTACTCACTTTCTGATTGGAGCACTCAATGGTTTATTGCCCTGCGGCCTCGTCTACGTGGCCATTGCAGGCGCAGTACTGAGTGATTCCTGGATACAAAGTGCCTTGTACATGGGGGGATTTGGTGCAGGCACCCTCCCATTAATGCTGGGTACAGCACTGGCCGGGCAATTCATCAGTTTGAATTGGCGGCAAAGGTTGCGGCGTTTGAGTCCGATTTTGTTGGGCTTATTCGGGCTGTATTTTATGGCGAGAGGCATCAATTTCCACTTGCCAGAAACCATGCGGTTTTGGGAGATTGGGCAGGAGGTACCGATGTGTCATTAGCACTTTAAAACCTCTAAGAAGTCAACTTGCCCGGTGCTTTGCTAAAAGCTCAAGAGCTCGGGCACCTTTCAGCGCTTAAACCAAAATTAGAACAGTTGGTAAAACTGGGATTAAGATTTAATCTGCGTCTTCATTTTATAAAAATTTATTTTTCAATTATTTATACAAACTCACCCCTTCATTTCAAAAAAAATCCACCTATCTCCAATCCAATTTCCCACCCACCTCGTAATTACTCTCGAACCTTTGAAACAACAACCAACACCACCATGAAACCATCATCACTTTCGACCTCTTTTGTTTTTGTATTTAAACGAACAGGTTACTATAAAGCCATTGAAGGCAGTTAAAACTGTAGCAGCTTCCGGCTTTTCACTTTTCACTTAATTACCTCCCATCCTTCGATTTAGCATTCACTTCAGGGCACATGCACGACATGTTGCTACTAGCCAATGCTTTGTCCAGGAAAATCGCAACTGAGTTTTTTCATTTAATCATAACCTATTATGCGACGTTATTCCATTTTATCACTTCTATTCGTTTCGGCGTCGTGGTTCGCGCAGGCTTCCAGCCACCGCGAGGCACCATTGATTGCCAACGATCCACTGGCTGATAACACGGATGTTTACGCTTTCCGTAGCCCGGACAAGCCCAACACCATCACCATTATCGCCAATTACATTCCTGCGGAATTGCCTCACGGTGGACCAAACTACAACACCTTTGGGGAAAACATCCGCTACGAAATCCACATCGACAACGACGCCTCAAAACCCGGCGACGAACTCGTGTACCGCTTTACCTTCAAACGGGTGAATGAAGACCCCACTACCTTCTTCAACATTCGTTTGGGTAAACAAAACCTCAAAACCACTTACACGCTGGAACGCAGCATTGATGGTGGTAAAAGTTTCCAGGTTGTGTTGAGCGAAGGCTTTGTGCCACCCGCCAACATCGGCCCTCGTTCAATTGGTGGTGCTGCAGGATTAAACACTACTTACGCTGCACTGATGCAGAAAGCAGTGATGACCAGCAACTCGGGCGAAACCGTGTTCTGTGGCCCCGTTGACGATCCTTTCTTTGTGGATTTGGGCGGGGTGTTCGACCTTGGCAATTTGCCACGCCAAGGTGGCCAAAAAATCCGCGATGGGATCGGCATGACCAACGTACACAGTATTGCGATTCAGGTTCCAATTGCTACTTTGCTCAAGGCGGGTGCTCCTGCCGAGCCACGCAACATCCTGGATGCAGACTACGTGATCGGGGTTTGGGCTTCTGCAAGCCGCCGCACCATGCGCACCTTGAAAGTGGATGGCTCTGCTCCTACGGAAGAAGGTGAATGGATCCAAGTTTCTCGTTTGGGTATGCCACTGACCAACGAAGCAGTAATTCCAATCGGAATGAAAGACTACTGGAACTCATTGACTCCGTACGAAGAGCTGGCTGATGTAACCCTGGACGAGTATTTCTACAATCCGGAATTGGCCCTGTACATGGACGATTCCCGTTTTGGAGGCGCAGTTCCTGCCTTTAAGAAACTTCGTATCCAACGCAAATCACTGGGTGCATTTGACTTCGGCTATGGCCGTGATGGCCTTTTTGGTTTGAAAGGTAATGCAGCACTGGCTGGTACCGCCCTGGACGATGCAGTGTTTGGTACCCTATTATTGCCCGGCCCAGGTAAAGCGCGTTCAGTTGACCTTTGGCCAATTTTCCACACGGGTGCTCCAAACATGCCACCGTACCAATTGGCTACTGGCAAAAACGGCAACCCATTGGCGGTTGGCAAACCATTCATCCACAACTTCCTGCCCAACGGTGGCGATATGTTGCGCTTGAACATGGCGGTGCCTATTACTAGCCGTAACAGTGCAGATTTCAGCCCACTTGGTTTGGTTCAAGCCGCAGTTTTGGGTCTGACCGATCCTACTTACGCTGGCAATGCCAACCTACAGTTCATCCCCAACATGGATGGCTTCCCCAATGGTCGCCGCCTGGAGGATGACGTAACCCGAATCGAGTTACAAGCTGTATCTGGTATCGTTCTGGCTGCAGTTGGTCTGTGGTACGATGATTTCAAAACTGGCGGCAGCCCGGTAACCAAACAATTGTTGGACGTCCTGACTTACACAACGGGTGTAGAACAAAACGACAAAGCCTTCCAGGCGACCTTCCCTTACGTGGCGGCTCCTTGGGCAGGTACTGAAACAAATTAGGTTTGGGTGCGAAAGTGTGGGTGTGGGTGTGTTGGACTTCCATTCCCGCGTGATCACCGCCAACCCATGGATTTATCCGTGGGAGGCCACCAAACCGTCCCAACCCACGAATTTATTCGTGGGAGATTCGTGGTAGAATCCATGGACGTCCCATGGGAGGTTCAAGGGACTATATATCATCATCAAGCTACAACCTTGTAGCACAAAGCACAATCATGAAAAACTTTTTTAAAACCATACTCTGTCTAAGTCTGTTGGCCATCAGCGCCTCGCTGTTTGCCTCCAGTCACCGGGAAGCCCCGCTGATTGCGGACGACCCCTTGGCGGACAATACCGATTTGTACGCTTTCCGCAGCCCGGATCAACCTGGCATGATTACCATCATTGCCAATTACGTTCCACTGCAATTGCCACAAGGTGGCCCCAACTATTACAACTTCGGTGAAAACATCCGCTACGAGATCCACATCGACAACGATGCAACCAAGCCTGGCGATGAAATCACTTTCCGTTTTACGTTCAAACTGGTGAATGAAGATCCTACCACTTTCTTCAACATCCGTTTGGGCAAACAAAACCTGAAAGCCACTTACACCCTTGAGCGCAGCATCGATGGCGGTAAAAGTTTCCAGATGGTGATCAGAAATGGCGTAGTACCACCCAATAACGTGGGCACTCGTTCGATCACCAGCGGAGTAGGTTTGGATACCCGCTACGCCGATTTGGTGAAAAATGCCATCACAACTTCTTCTACCGGTGAAAAGGTATTTTGCGGCCCGGCCGACGATCCTTTCTTTGTAGACCTCGGTGGCGTTTTTGACCTAGGCGACTTGCCTCGTCAAGGTGGCAAAGCCCGCGATGGTGTCAAGTGTTTGAATGTAAGCACCATTGCCATTCAAGTGCCCATCCGCACCTTGTTGAAAAAAGGCGCCTTCTATTTGCCTAAGAATATCCTCGACCCAGACTACGTGATAGGGGTATGGGCTTCTTCCAGCCGCCGTGCAATTCGTACTTTGTCGAAGGGTAAAGAAACCCACTCTGGCGACTGGGTTCAGGTATCTCGCCTCGGCATGCCACTGACCAACGAAGCGGTAATTCCAATTGGTTACAAGGATTATTGGAATGCGCTCAGTCCTTATGCCGAAATCGGCGATACCATCTTAGACAATTTCTTCTACAATCCAGAATTGGCCTTGTACATGGACGATTCTCAGTTTGGTACTGCCGTTCCAGCGATGAAGCAATTGCGCATCCAGCGCAAGTCATTGGGTTCATTTGACTTCGGTTATGGCAAAGATGGCTTGTATCCACTTAAAGGGAATCCTGCGCTGAATGGAACGGCGCTTGATGATAAGGTGTTTGGTACATTGTTGCTGCCTGGCCCAGGGAAGGCTCGCTCTGTAGATCTTTGGCCGATCTTCCACACGGGTGCCCCGAACCTTCCCCCTTACCAATTGGCAACGGGCAAAGGTGGGAATCCTCTGGCGCCAGGTAAGCCTTTCATCCACAACTTCCTCCCCAACGGCGGCGACATGTTGCGTTTGAACATGGCTGTGCCTGCTACCCGCCGCAGCGATCCTAATTTCAGCTCACTGGGCCTGGTTCAGGCAGCAGTAATGGGTTTGACCCATCCCAAATACAAAGGCAACCGCAGCCTGGAATTCATCCCGAATATGGATGGTTTCCCAAATGGTCGCCGCTTGGAGGATGACGTTACCAGGATCGAACTACAAGCTGTAGCTGGTGTGGTTTTGGCCGCCGTTGGGTTGTGGTATGACGATTTTGACGGTAAAAACCCCGTCAGCACAGACCTGATCGATGTTTTGACCTATACTACTGGCGTAGAGAAAAACGATGCAAAATTTGGATTGAGCTTCCCTTATGTAGCATTACCATGGGCTGGCGACGGCAAATGTGGTGGTGTAGAAGTAAGCAGCCCAACTACTGCAGCTATTGCCAGTGCTGCAGCGGAAAGCACCTTATTGAATGCGCCAAAAGTTGTCGCAGCGGTTTATCCTAACCCAGTGCGGGACGAGATCAACTTCAACGTAAAGTCTCAAGGTGAAAACGCCATTCAGGCGAAATTACCAGTAGGCCTCGCCAAAGGCAACTACTTCGCACGTATCATTGACAAAAATGGTGCCGTATTGCAGAATGTAAAAATTGTAAAAGTCAACTAAAAGTTGAGATAGTTTAGGAAGGTTGAGAAGGTTTAGGCTACCGCAGCGACTTAGACGCAGGCCAGTCTCAACCTTCTCTCAACCTCCTTCAACCTTCTCAACCTTCTCAACAAAATAGCCATGTACCGCATTTCCATCCTTATCCTTTTCCTAGCTTTCACTTTTGCTTGTGCCAAGAAGCAAACTGAGTCAGCAACCCTGACGGTCAAAGACATTCCATTACTGCTTGACCGCAACGAAGCCATCCA
>NZ_JANRKL010000245.1:0-5339 GCF_033763495.1 Haliscomenobacter sp.
TTCGACTACAGCGAAGAATTTTCAGAATCCAGTGAAGTAATTCAGTTGACCAGACTCAGTATTTCCAAAACCCCTGCAATGCAATAAACCATGTGTAAATCTGGAATTTTGTTTTTCCTGTTTATATTTCTGACGGTGACAGAACTAGATGCTCAAGCCAAATGGGGCCATCTTGGTGGAGGACCTGGCCACAAATTTCCTGTTGTGACCGCTTATGGTAACGAGAATTTGGCCGCATTTTGGGACGATGGTAAAGAGATTTATTGTCGCCGTCTGGAAAATGGAGTATGGTTTCCTTGGGAGCCCTTGAAATGGCCGCATGGAGAGGAACATGGCAAATTTAAAGTTATTTCCTGGGGACCCAATCGTATGGACGGGTTTACTACTTTTGAAGGCGACTTGTACCACACCTACTGGAACGGAGACAGCTGGAGTATCTGGGAGAACCTCGCAGGAGAGGAATTAGAGGGAGAGCTGGAACTAATCAGCTGGGAGCCCAACCGTTTGGACATATTTGCAATCAGCAAAGGTGGCGGTTTAAGGCATCTTTGGTGGGCCAATGAATGGGGAACCTGGGAAGAACTTCGCAACCTTAAACTGCCTATTGATGGCTTCATTAAAGTGTGTAGCTGGGGTCCCGGGCGACTGGATATTTTTGCTCAAGTAAGCAACAGAATGGAGCACTTATGTTGGGATAATGGCTGGAGAAATTGGCAAAGCCTGGGGGGAATGACCGAAGGTCGATTCACCGCTGTAAGTCGAGATAAAGGCCGAATAGATGTTTTTGCAGTTGGAACAGATGGCAAAATATGGTCTCGACGCTTTCAGCTTGGAACCTGGGAGCAATGGTACGAATTGCTGATTCCAGTGAAAACGGGTACTGTATTACATGCCATCAGCCGCAAAACAGGTGACCTGGACTTGTTTTACACCGAGCCCAATGGTTCTCTGGGCTATCGTTGGCAATCGGCTTCAGGAGAACTTTCTTTACAAAACCTGGGTGGGCTGATGTTGGGAGGACTTGCAGCTACGTCCTGGGGAGAAGATCGACTTGACGTAGTGGTAATGGGTGGAGATCGGCAGTTTTATCATATGCCCCGGGACGGCCAAAAATGGGGTTATTAATCAAGTAGGACTCCCGATTTTTGGAAAATTAATTGGCTAAAGGGATTGAATTTTAGCTCGATTTGTTTTTTCATAATTCGGGAGCCCTGTCTCACTACAAATAAAATGATTCAAGTCAAAAACAAAAGCGGTTTCTGCTTACTCGTTTTTCTGGCGCTGGCCTTGCTCAGCTGGGGGATGTACGAATGCCAATACCAGTACAGCTATTGGCGCGACTATCAAACCCGCCCCTGGGCCTACAGCAAAGACAAAAATGCCAAATTGCTGGTCGGGGAGTGGCGTGGTAGCTACACCGACCCGGATGGAATTGCCAAATCCATCAGTTTGGAAATTTTTGAACCTTTGTCCGATAAAGATCGTCGGAAATTAGCCAGTAGAAATAAAAAAAGGCGTACCCGCGGTGGCTTGGGGTCGCGTAAAGACAGGCGGTTATTCGAAGGGGTAGCCACTGTGACCAGTCGATTGGGCCAAGAAGATTATGTCCTGCATGGCTCTGTTGGAAAGGAGGACTTCCACCAATTGAAATTGCAATTCGGCGCAGCTGACGAAGCCAAACGCCTCCATCCCAATTTCGCCCTCAACATCAGCGAATCCGGGCAATGGGCAGGAGATGAACTGACTTTACGGATGGGCTTTGCTTATTTTAAGGCAGATGGCTCCAGTTTTTCGAGCAGCGCTGATTCTCGCTATGACCATATTGCCACCCTGGCTTTGAAGCGAAAACCTTCTAAATAAATCCTGAGGAGACCCCTAAGATGCTCTGAGGTGTCTGAAGTGGTGAATACATTTGCCCTGTAGAGCAGGGCTTTTTTCTTTTTCACCACCTTAGTGCACCTAAGAGCACCTTAGAAAAAGGATTGTGGCATCAAAATCGCATCAACTCCCGTCTCAGCTCTGTAGGCAAACCCGCATACACCAACAATTTAAACTCCTGTCCGCTCATGTTCATCACGTTGGTGAATTGAGTGCGCAGGTCGGTCAAGGTGCGGTTACCATCGTACAGACGAATCACTTGCCAGGTTATGGCTTTTTCCGCTTTAGGTTTGATGTGGACTCGGATTGGAAGTGGATTCTGATGAGCAAGGTAAAACAAATGAATACCCGCCTCACTTTGAAAGAGCGGAGCAATGCCATAGTCTTCTACTACAATCAGTTGCTCTTCAGGGTAATAGTCAAAATCAATATTCAAATGCTCGATTAAATCCAGATAACGATCAGCCAGGTATTCAATTTCGCGTTGCCCTTGTCCCGCTACCAGGGACTCCATTTTGATTTCCACTTTATCGAGTTGTCCACGCAAAAAGGCTCGCCCAGCCAAACGCAATAAGGCGACATTGAGGTAATGATCTACAAATTCAGTATCCATGGCATCGTATACCCCGTTGGCAAATTGGTAAGTTTCGCTTACCTCTTTCAATGCCGCGTCATGGAACAGACGAGCCTTGACATCCTCCAATGATTCCGGGTTGCGCGAATTACTGCGGTCTCTGAAAAGTTCGGATTGTTTCAAACGCAGCGGAGTGGGCAAATTGCGCACAAAATTATTGTTGTTGAACGCAATCATAATAGTAGCAATGTTCTCCTTCATCTCATCCAAACGCGTGATGAAATGATAATAATGCAGGTTGTCCTGGATGTTATGGACGTCGGTGTAGTCTGGCCCCGTATTGCGATTGCTGACCTGTTCGTTCAACTCGTCTACCAAATTGAGCAATCGCCGATAAAAACTCCCCCCACTTTCTGGTTTAGGAGGCTTGGGGAAATAGGTTTCCCCACTGGCAATGGCAAACTCCAAGGGGAAAATATGAGGAATCAGGCGATCTTCATCCAAATGAATGTCTAATATGATGGGACCTGGAGTGCGGATTTTTAACAACTGATCAGCAGACAAAGTGGTTAAATCGCGCTCAATTTGCCGACGCAAAGCCCTGCCGCCCATTTCAGGATCATAGCCGCGATTGGCCACCCATTCCAGTGCTTCTTTCTGGATGTTCAGAATAGTGGTACGGCGCACAAAACCATCTCTTTGCAGCAATTCCTTGATTTGCAAACGGGCAATACCCAGGATGTGCTCCCTTTCCAGAGGTCGGAATATGACAATTTGTTCAATGCGGTTTGCAAATTCGGGCCGGAACTGTTTTTCCAAAGCACTTCGATACACTTGCGCCTGGCCTTGATGCTGGGGATCATTGGTCAAACTGATCCGGAAGCGGTTGTCATCAGCACCTACATTTGAAGTCATGATGATGATGCAATTGGTAAAATCTACCGTGCGACCGAGCCGGTCGGTCAAACGGCCATCGTCCAGCAATTGCAAAAACAGATCATGGACTTTTGGGTGCGCTTTTTCAATCTCATCCAGCAGGAGCACACTAAAAGGGCGATATCGAATTTTGCCTGTCAATTGCCCTTCGGGATTGTAATCGTCCCCAATGAGTCGATCAATGGCATAGGGGTCGAGGTACTCGTTCATGTCGAAGCGCATCAAGGCTTCTTCACTGCCAGTCAGGTAACGGGTAAGAATTTTGGCCGCATGGGTTTTCCCCACTCCGGTTGGCCCAATAAACATCAGGGAACTGATTGGTCTGCGTGGGTTATTCAACTTGGCCTTGTACAACTGAATTACATTGTTCAGCGCCATGGCCGCTTCTTGTTGGCCGATCAATTCCCGTTGCAAGCCATTGAGTACCTCGTTTTTTTCAAACCAGTGCCCCGAACTGAATATTTCTTCCCGGAGGCCGCTGACCATTCCAAACTCTTCGCGTACATTTTGGGCATCGACGTAGCCGTAGCGGTGTTTGATGGCCATTTGGCGCAAAAGGCGGATAACCGCTCCGGGCAGGGCTTTATTGGACTGAAAAATGCGGTGCACATACATCAGCTGGCTAATGGCCGAGATGGAAATGCGCAACCCATTTTCCTGCTCCAGGATTTTTCGTTGCTCCAAAATGATCTTCAAGGCTGTTGAAGGATCAGGTTCATATACGCGGATGACCTGAAACAAATCACTAAAAGACCGGTCTTTCTCTTGAATCAATTGCCATTCCTGGGGTGTGGCAATGAGGATGCTTTGCAGGCTACGTTTTTCCAAATAGGGTTTGAGGACATCGCTCAGGGTCATTGAGTTTTGTCCGGACTTACCAATGCGCAAGAGTGCAACTGGATTGTCAATCAGTAATTTATGACCTACCTTAGGTTTGATCAAATATTGGATAATGGCTTCAGTCCGCTTTTGCCATTGGCCCACGATCGACATGCCGCTGATGATTCGGTTGGGATCTAGGTTCCAGACACTGATAGGCGATTCTTTTTCATCCTCTGATCTTTGGGACAAATAGCGGTATACCGCGTTGGAGATCAGGTTGTGTCGGCCAACCCCTTCTTCGCCCACCAGCACAAAAGGAATGGGATCGCGTTGGAACATCAAATCATGGATTTCGGTAGCCAGATCCTCGCGAAAAAACGTTTGTTGCAAAGCATGAGGGTAATTTTCATTGAGGTCATTTCCGGTTTTTGCAGCCTCTTCAGCACCATCAAATTCTGTTTCCTGGAAAAAGCGGAAAAAAGGGTTGCTGTCTTGAACTTCTTCAAAGCGATTTGGACCCGACTTCAAGTCTAGTTTAACCGGTACATCAACCAAATAATCCCTTCGATTGGCATAATATTCCTCAGGTTGGAACTCTGACCCCTGGTATTCTCGTTCTTTGTGCAGCAATCTTTTGATTACTTTTTCCAACTCCAGATCACTAATTGGTGTTTCCTCTGTAGCTAGAAGCTGCATGTTGTTGTTAAAAGCGGGCAAATACAAGATCGGCAAATCGTTAACGGTGAATTGTAAGACCAAAAACAAACCATCAACCTGATGCTTGCCAAATGAAAATTGAACCTTGCGCTTTTGAAACAGGGGTTTGGGCTGGAACATCAACCAAAGGATCTGATCCAAGGTATGACGGCTGGCCGGGTACGCAGATAAGTGATGCCTTACTTCCTTGCGGAAGCCGACAACTGCCTCCTGGTACCGACGATGAATGGAGATGGGACCGGGCCAAAACAGCGGCCTTAGGCTAAAATATGGCCTTCCATCTACTTGAATGTGTTGGACTAAGGTGGGTACTTTAAATTCTTGCTGGGACATTAATTGAGTTTAATGCAAGAAAGTTAAAAACTTTGTACAAAAAGCAGCATATTAGCAGAACGAAAACAAAAAACTAAAT
>NZ_JANRKL010000246.1:0-30902 GCF_033763495.1 Haliscomenobacter sp.
GAAGCCATCCAAAGATTTGCGGAACGATGGCCGAATCCCGTGTGTATTGTACGGAGGGCAGGACGTAGTTCATTTTTCAGTTACACTGAACGACGTCAAAAACCTCATCTATACACCAGATTTCCGCGTTGCAAATCTGACCGTTGACGGTACTACTTACCGTTGCATAGTAAAAGATTACCAATTGCACCCACTGACCAGTCAGTTGACGCACATCGACTTTCTGAGTCTGGTAGACGGTCAAAAGGTGAAGCTGGAAGTACCAGTACGCACTAAGGGCGTTTCTCCTGGGGTAAAATTGGGGGGTAAACTGCAGCAAAAACTGCGCCGGGTAAAAGTAAAAACCCTGCCAGAGGAAATGGTTACCGAGCTTTTCATCGACATTTCTCCTTTGGATCTGGGCCAATCCTTGCGGGTTCGCGACATCCAGGTTCCTGCAGGAATTGAGTTGTTGAATTCACCAAGTATTCCGGTGGTTACCATCGAAATCCCACGTGCATTGCGTTCTGCGGCTGCAGCCGAGGCAAAAGATACCAAGAAGAAGAAATAAGAAGGAATCCTTCTTTTCAGGGGGTTGTTCGGCTTTAAACAAGTTGAACAACCCTTTTTTTATTTCTTCAAGAACGAAAAAGACCATTAGGCGTTAAGAAAAGTGATGTATTTTTGCTTCTTCTAAAAGCAAATGGAACAATAACTATAGTATTTTGGAAAAAGTGGTTTATGGCTGTCGCAATCAAAATGAAATTAAACGAGAAGCTTTATTTGCGTGATCCTCAGGAGACCAAGTTGGGTCGAAACATCATCCAACACAGCATAATGATGATCAACGCAATGGGCTTTGAAGACTTTACCTTCAAAAAACTGGCCGAACGAATTGAGTCTACCGAAGCCTCAATTTATCGCTATTTTGAAAACAAACACCGCCTTTTACTCTTTTTGCTGAGTTGGTATTGGGAGTGGTTAAAATATTGTATCGAGCTCAAGATCCTCAACATAGAAGACCCAAAGCGCAGGCTAAAAATTGCGCTGGAAACCCTCGTGGAAGCTTCACATCGCGACGATCCAAATACGGAACACGTGAACGAAGCGGTGCTGCACCGCATTGTTATTGCCGAGTCGGCTAAAGGGTACTACACCAAACAGGTTGATGAGGAAAATCAACAAGGTTTGTTTTTGACGTATAAAGCCTTGTGCAGAACCATCCAAAACATTATTGAGGAGATCAACCCTCAATTTCCTTACCCACGGGCTCTGGCAAGTACCCTATTGGAGATGGCCAAAAGCCATGTTTATTTTTCTGAACACTTGCCCTCCCTGACTGACATCTCTTTTAAAGCAGGCAACAGTGAAGAACAAGTAAAAAAATTGTTGCTTGATTTTGCCTTTGGCCTGTTGGATAGCAACCGGTTTTTGGAACAAAAAGAAAATGGCCATTCAGCATTACATTAAAACACCTTTTTCCAGAAATACCTATCTTTACAGGTGAATGAATCATTCTGATTGTTCGATACAACCATAAAATTCCCGCATCACCATGCAAATCAAAAGATCAGCTACTGCCCATTGGGAAGGCTCCGGCAAAACCGGCAATGGCACTATGGCCACCCAAAGTACCGTACTGCACGATACCCAGTACAGCTACAATACCCGCTTTGAAGACGGTATAGGTACCAACCCCGAAGAGCTCATTGGTGCAGCACATGCAGGCTGCTTTTCTATGAAATTGGCGTTTGTGCTTCAGGCAGCTGGTTTTACGGCTGATAGCATCGACACCAAAGCTACGGTCATCCTGGAAGGCGGTGCTATCACCACGGTAAACCTGGAGACTTCAGTGAAAGTAGCGGGAGTAAGTCAGGCACAACTGGAAGAATTCACCGCAGATGCCAAGGCAAATTGCCCGGTATCGAAGTTGTTGAATGCTGAAATTACGCTGACAACTACATTGTTGTAGTCAAAATTGGCGTTGGGCTCAATACTCGCTCAACGCCAATTCTTCCATCCTAGCGCAATAGTAGCACCTCTCCCACTTTAAAGGCCTCTTTTTCCTGCCCATTCTCTCGATAACGCAGCCTTAAAGTCCATACGTAGACGCCTTGATTGCACCATTTTCCATTTTTGCTGCCATCCCAACTTTGCTGAGCATCCTGGCTTCGAAACACCATTGCGCCCCAACGGTCATAAATGTCGAATTGGTAAGTAAGCAATTCGGTTTGAGTTGAAAAAAAAGGATGGAATTGCGCATTCACTGCACTGCTGGTCGACATTACGTTAGGGACATAAACTGCAAATTGATTACAATCTTCCAGCACGATTTTGATAGAATCCTTCCAACTGCAATTGTCTCTGGTGCCTTCCAAAATGTACAAACCAGCCTCATTCACTTCAATGGAAGCCCCTTGCTCGCCAGTGGACCATCGGTAAACATCAGCGTCAATGCCCCGGAAAGGCAAGCGAATTGTTTCTCCTGAGCATATGGTCGTATCGGCACCCAAGTTGAAAGTAAACCCGGAGCCAAAAGTGACGCTCAGGGTATCACGGGCCACACATCCGACTTGGTTGGTGATTTCCAGGATGTACCTACCACTTTGAGCAACAGAAATTGAAGGAGAAATTGCTCCGGTACTCCACTTGTATTGCAAATCAGGCAGTAATGGCCCCAGTACTTGTAGACTGGAATCCTTGCAAAGTGTCCGATCTGGGCCCAAATCCAATTTAGTTTGAGCATTTACCGTAATCAACACTGAATCCCCTGCGAAACAGCTGCCGCGCCGCGCCGTCACATAATACCGGGTTGTGGTATCCGGTTTGGCGATGATGCTTTTACAAGTATCACAATTCAAACCTGCTGCTGGCCACCATTTCAGCTGTGGAAACCCTGCAACCGAAAGATGAAGGGTATCTCCTGCACAAATGTTGCGATCTGGGCCTAGTTCCACATCCCCCAAAGGCTGCAATGTCAAACGAATGGAATCGCTATGCAGATTTCCACAGGCATCCCAAGCATCCACCCAATATAGCCCTGGCGAAAAAGCCGTGAGTGTGCTATCCGAGGTGCCGTCAAACCAACGGTAGCGGGCAAACCCAGCCGTAGCTCGGAGTACAGTTACACTATTGTTACACACCATTTGATCCGAACCAAGATCAAGTTGGGGTGTTTGGGGCGGGTTGTAGGTAAACTGGAATTTGTTGTTGAGGTAAGTGCATTCGGGATGTCGTTCGGTCAGAAAACGTTCCAGGGTATAAGGACGTGGGCGGCGGTAATCATCGTTCAATACTACAAAAATGGGGTTGCTCCCCGGTGTTTTGATTGCGAAACGCTGCCAGATGCAAGTATCAGCTGAAATGTTTATTCCGATGGATTTAGGCCCAGTCAGGGGAGTGGCATTACTAGTCGTAGGATCAGTTTGGTAAAAAGCTATTGGTGTAGAGGAACGCAATACCCCTTGCCCCTGGTTGCAGATTTTAAGGTAAATCCTTAGGCTGTCACCCAGGCATTCTATACTGTCCACTGCACTGATGATGCCATCGGGGAGTTGGCGGCATTCCACACATTCACAAGTAGGATCGGCGCAATCGATGAGGCCGTTATCGTTGTCGTCAATGTCGTTGTTGCAAATTTCGGGGCAGGGGTTGGCGATACGGCATTCGGATTGGCGCACAGATTGAATGCGCTCATAAATGATCGGAGCAGAGGGTATCTCCTTAAGCAAAAAGTTGCTGAGTACAACTTTTCCAGGCAGTACTCCGAGTTTAATATCTTTAAAACCTGGCGAAGGCCCTGGTGTAAAAAAACATGCTTCCTCAGGCAATTGTGTATTCGGAATTTTCAGCAAAAAATTTTTAGTGCCTTGATCATTCACTTGAGGTACAAAAAATTTCCAACCGTCTAAAAAAGGAGCTCCATGGCTGACCCCGGCCGGTATTTGAAATCCCTGAAGTTTTATGCTCCACAAATAGTTACCTAATTGGTCAAAAGCCAAAGCATTAACTTTATTGAACTCAAAAAATGGCAAAAGAATGTCCTCGTTTTTAGAAACAATTAAATCTTCATTGGATTGATAATTGGGAATTTCCTTTGTCCATACGGGAACTAAATTGGCATCGATCTGAATCAATCGGCCAACGTTTTGGTCATTGATTCGAAGGATACTCCGATTGTTTGTCAAAGCATAAACAGATGCCAAGGCGGCATTCAAGGGTAGGCCATTCAGCATATTTTGCTTGATAATCCTACCTTTTTCGTCCATCAGTAGTAAGGTGGCTTTGCTTGACACCTCCTGGGTAAGCAATAGAACCATACCATCAGTTCGCTGCACTCCCCCAAGAAATACGCCATCTGGCAAGGTTTTGCTCCAAATAAGATTGCCATCATTGTCAAATTGGGATAAACTATGAAAAGAGTTCAATAAAAAGCCATTGGTTTGTTCAAGTGCAATAAGTTGATTTTCATTATTAAAAGAGAATTCCAACCTAAATCGGCGGCCCCAGAGCAATTCTCCTTTGGGGTTAATTTTGACCAATTCCACCCAATTCGTTGAGTCTCTATGCTTTTTCAAATAGACCCAATTCCCGTCAGAAAGTGGGGCAACATCCCATAAGTTCCATTCCGAACTGCGCTCTTTTTTTATCCATTCTAACTCCTCTGTTGCATTCCATTTCATAATTACAGCTTTATGTTCATCAGAAAGCGCCCAAGCTCCAAGCATTACATCACCATTTCGAGCCACCTTAACCCGGCTGTTCAATCTTGGCATGGGGTACGCATAAGAATGCTCTTGCACCAAATCTCCACAAGGACTTTGTACCGCGATTTTTTGTGTCGATTGCGCGCTACAATTGAGATTAGAAACTTCCAACTGAAGCTGGAAGTCGCCATAATTATTAAAGCGATGAGTATAGGTTTTCCCTGTGCCCACTAAGCTTCCATTAATTGTCCATTTGTATGTATTGATGCCTGGACCATTGCTGGTAAAAGTGACTTGATCACCAAGTTGTACTTGGTCAAGTTTAGGGCTAAAGTCGGCCAAAACACCACACAAGACGTTGATTTTTATTTGTTTGCGGCTTGCACAATTGATGTCGTTGTTCCCGGCATTCACCTCAAGAGTATAAACTCCAGGTTGAGTAAAGGTATTGGTAGGATTTTGTTGATTAGAAAAAGCCGAACCGTTCAATTTCCATTCAAACCGAGTTGCCCCCGAACCATTAAAGCTAAAAGTGACCGGTGTTCCCACCACTAGATTTGGAGGCACTATTATATCCCCCGCAATAGGCTGAGTGCAGGGAGGCAAACACCCCGGTGAATCCAATAAACTAGCCCTTATCGTTTGTAAAGCCGCCAACATGCGCGCCGACTGCCCGGGTGTAAAGGCATGTTGACAGGAAAACGGGGAATAATCCAGGTAGTTTTCGGTTAGATCATTAACATCTGTTTTCAGGGGGTTAACTGATCTGGTATCGTCAGTGTCGGTGTTGCAGGAATTGTACAAACAGCCCGTATGTTTGGCTTGATCGGGCGGGGTATCACAGACCCGGTCGCCTTCCAGCTCACAATTGTTGTTCGTGCAGCCGCCTTCAAAGGTATGGTACAAATTGAGGTAATGCCCTACTTCGTGGATCAGCACTACATCATTGGCAGGGCTGTTGCCAAAATAACGCGCCTCACACACAATGCCATCGAAAGAAGATCCATGTGCTGAAGCATAGTAGGCGTAACCCGCCACTCCTGAACCATGGGCTTTGCTGTTGATGTCGCGTACCACCCAAATATTGACGTATTGGCGAGGGTCCCAACGATTGAGGTTTTTCAGGGCGGAGTCGTCGGTTTCCATGCTCATGGTGGTCAGGCTTGACACCTCTCTGGTGATGCCATTGGTTGCCTGGTTATTGGGAGTCCGTTGAGCCAAACAAAATTGAATGGGAATATTGGTTCCCTGGCCTGCCGCACCATAATACCCCTGGTGGGCAAAAGCATCGTTGAGGTGCTGAATGGCGCTTTGTATCTGAGCATCGCTGATGTTTTCACTGCCATTTTGATGGATGATGTGCACTACGACCGGAATGGTAAAAACCGCAGAATTGCGCAATTCTACCTGGTTTTGTTGCCGTTGGAGCTGTTGGTGAATGACTTCATCAAGGGCCAGTTGTCGTTGCAATAGAGTGGGGTCTTTTTCAAAAAGGAGGCGCTGCATTTCTGAAGCTGCACAGGGGTAGCTTGCTTGCTGGGCCTGCAAGACAAAGTGAAAACAAAGGAAAAAAATGGTCCAAGCGAATGACTTGCATTTGGATTGAGAGAACATGTTCATCTTTTCGGGATTGTGTGGTTATACCGATTTCATGCGATACTTTTGGCCTGATTGTACGCAAAGATGATCTTGTTCCTTTGGCAGGATTGAGAGGGATGAATATACTGTTTGTTTAGCAATGGTTAAACTTACTGAGGTTAATTCTTCGGCAATTTCTTCCTTTCCTCCCAATCCACCGTTCCATCCAAGTCCCAGTTGGGGCGAAGCGCTTCCAGTTCACGAATGTAGATGGGTTCTGGTTGCTGGTGTTTAAAGTAGTTGCCTGTGTCCCACACGCCATTGCGGTTTTGATCTTCAAAAAGGCGAACTTTATATGTTGAAGGTTCCATCACTTTGTATAAAAAGCGGGCTTTGGTTTTTAGATCGATTCGCTCGCGTTGCGCCGGTTCCGTATTTTCGCCCAGCATCAGCTCCATCATGTAGTGGCGGGTGGAGTCGAGGTTTTCAACTTTGAGATCGATGCTACCATAGTTTTTACGGGGCATGGCCTGGAAATTGTACCGCACCGTATCCCGAAAACCAAGGGCATATATGTCCCGTACCGCTCCGGGAGCAAAGCGCAATTGGTACTTGCTGGATTCGACCCAGCGGTATTGTAAGATCAATTTACGGGAATTGAGGCTGTCGATTTCAATCATGGAGGGGCTGATTTGCCGCACACTATCCTCTACTACCATCAATTTACTGATGTCGAAGCTACTTAAAGGGTGATTAAAAGTAAGCACCAGCGGCTTTTCGGGATTCAGTTTTTGGAATTCTTTCAGGTCGGCATTTTGCAAGGTGAGTTTTGCTGTACGCAGGTAGGTTTCCGGGGCAAAGGTTTTGATGCTCAGGGTATCTTTAAAGGTGCTGTCCTTTCTGACATCGAGGGACCAGTTGGCTGCAGTGCTTGTCCCGGCGTACCATACTTTTAGTGTGTCCCTGTTCACTTCTGTGCGCAATTGAAAGCCAGGGGTCAGGGCAGCAATTTGAACATCTTTGGGTGGCTGATTAAACTGTAAATTCACCAGGCCATACCGTTTGGCATCAGTAGTGAGCAAGCGTAAAGGGGGGATTTCTGAAAAAACCCGTAAGCTAACTAGATCATTGGTGTCCACACCTGTACGAACCAGAGAGTCGGCAAAAGCGATTTTTTCATTGGCAGCATCGTACAGATAAGGCTGATTGGCATCTTCTAGGGCAAAGACTTTGAACTCGCCCTCACGCATGTTTTTGATGCTGAACCTGCCTTCTTTATTGGTTTTTCCAAAATACAATGGGCGCTCTTTTTTAACAATCGAATCATTGAGCTTACTGTAGACCATCACTAGGATGTTCTCGAGTGGTTTTTGGGTGATAAAATCACGTACTTCCCCTTGCATCCCCAGTGAGTCCAGGATGGGGCCGGTTGAGAAGACAAAGCGCAGGTCTTTGGCCGCGTTGCCTTCGCTGAGGTCTTTGATGGCTTCACCCAAATTGATAGTGTAGGTTACATTTTCCTGGAGTTCTTCCCTATCGTCAAATTCGATGACCAATACTTTTCCTTTCAATTTCAGCAAGGTTCCCATGTAACGGATCGGTGGGGATACCACCACCTGTTTTGCCACATCCTGAGGTGGCTGAATCCATTCATTGAAGACTAATTCGATGGGTTGTTTTTTAAAATTCACTTGGTAATTGGCCGTACTACGGGGAGTGTCGATTCGGGGAGGAGTTTCGTCCTTGGGTCCACCAAGAGGGGGTTGAGGAGTTGCACAACCGTACAAAACGACCCAAAGAATACCCAAAATGCGGATTAGTCGTACCATCATTCGCTCAACGTTTATTTGCCGCGAAAATAGTAAGTAAGTTGCTAAATCTTTCGTTTTTATATTTTACTTAACTTTGCTGAGGTAACTAAGGGGCGGATAAAATAAGTGTTACTTTTCCTCCCACTACTCTGAACCCATGGACCGATTATTGCTACTAACATTTTTTTTAGGGTTTGTCTCTTTGGGGTTTGCCAAAACGGTTAATACTCTAGCAGATACTGTTTTTGTTCAACGCTACGACACTTTATGCCAAGGCGACACCTTGAAACTCTTTGGCCGGATTTATATCCAGTCTGGCAAATACCGCTACAAAAAGCCCACGATTAAACCCACTTTTGACACAGTGGTTGTCATCAATTTGTTGGTACGCCCCCGCTACAAAACCGAACGTTTTGATACCCTTTGCCAGGGTGAGCAAATTTTGATTGGAACCCAGCAATTTTCAAGTGCTGGGACATACACCGTTGTTTTTCCTGCAAATAATCAGCGTTGCGACTCAATTGTGAAGCTAAATCTGTACATTCTACCCGTTTACGCCCAGCGAGTTCGAGTACCCTTGTGTATGGGTGACACCATGCGCTTGGGCAGCGAACAGTACTACTACCCCACCCTAGCCACCTTGCGCTATAGTGCCAAAAATGGTTGTGATTCTGTGGTACAATACGACATTCAAATGTTGGATACCTTTCGCACCCAACTAAATGTAGTGGCCTGTAAAGGAGAAAAAGTAAAAGTGGGTAACGATAATCTGGTTGCCCGTACCAGTGGTGCCTACTATTACAATTATGGCCCCAGCAATTTGCGCTGTGATTCACTGATAGAATTAAAATTGGAGGTACTAGATACCTTTTTAACCCAGGTGAAAGAGCGCATCTGTTCGGGGCAAACCCGTCAGCTTGGGCCATTAAGGATAAATACGCCTGGGTTATATCGGTATACTTTCCCCCCTAATCAACGACGTTGTGACTCAACCGTACTTCTTGATTTGAGTATCCTGCCTCGACAAGAAATTAACCTCCAAAGAGACATTTGTGAAGGAGATACTTTAATTGTCGGATCAGAAAAAATTTCCCATGCCGGATTTTACCTGATCAATCTAAAAACCAAGGAGGGTTGCGATTCCATCATCAATCTAAACGTGAAGTTGCGTTCAAGGATTCGCAGTACCTTGTCTGAATTAATCTGCAATGGTGATACGTATCTTTTTGGCAGACGCCGACTAAGTGAGCCGGGCATCTATTTTGACACCCTGAGTTCCCGTATCACCGGTTGTGATTCAATTGTACGACTGGATCTTTCAAGGGCTTCTTCTGAAAGCAAGGTCATCAATGCCGCCATTTGCCAGGGACAGAGTTACGCTTTTGACAATAAAATTTTGCAGAATCCAGGAATTTATGTGGATACCTTGCAAAATCCAGGTGACTGTCCAGTTCTTTTTGAATTACACCTAAAAGTGAATCCGGTTTTTCAGCACAATGTTCAAGCCACCATATGCAAGGGTAGCACTTATCAAATTGGAACTACCCTGTACAGCAAAGCAGGGTCTTTTACCAAGGTACTCAAAAGTGCCAAGGGTTGTGACTCCACAATCCAGCTACAACTCAGTTTATTGCCTAATTACCTCGATACCATGCGCACTGCAATTTGCGTAGGTGATACCTTTCGCTTTGGACAACTCAAACTGTTCAAGGAGGGTGCTTACCCCATTCGCTTCAATACACGCAATGGTTGTGATTCCATTTTAGTAGTTAAAATTGTGCATTACCCTACTCAGCAGGACACCTTTCCTGTTTCATTGTGTGCAGGGGATACTTTTCGGTTGGGAAGGCTAAAGTTTCATCAAACTGGTATGTATCCCATTTCGCTGCGTGACCGCAATTCATGTGATTCTACCTTATACATCCAGGTCACGAGCCATCCCCGCTATCAATTACAGGTGAACCAACAGGCTTGCGAAGGAAGGGTTGTTCGTTTCGGAAAACAAGTGCTGACGCGTACCGGAACCTATATCGAGACCTTCCGTTCCAGGGCGGGATGTGATTCGGTGGTCACACTTAAGCTGGAGCTGGAGCCCATTGATACATCCATAAAACAAGGTGGTCTTTTGTTGAGTGCATCCGTAGCCAGCAGTATCCGAAGGTATGAATGGATAGATTGTGCTACCCAAAAAGTAGCATCAACTTTGTCGAGCCCTTTCTTTTTGCCAGAAAGCAATGGTCGCTACGCAGTTCGTCTGTATACGGATACTTGTGTGTATACCTCGGGGTGTCATACGGTTCAGGTCAGCACATCCACCCGGCAGTTTGATTTTTCCGAACAAATCCAGTATTACCCCAATCCTTGTAACAGGGAGCTCCACTTAAAACTCCCCGGTACGCTGACCGGGCAATACCAATTGACCTGGATCAACAGCACTGGAAAAGTGATTAATAGTGAAAAAAAATGGCTGAATACGGAAAATGAATTCAACACAGAAACGCTCAGTAATGGCTTGTATTTGTTGCGTTTGCAAAAAATCGACGAAAGCGCGTGGGCTACTATGAAGTTCATCAAAGCAAAATAACGATACAAAATAATGAATATCAAATATTTATAAACAAAAATCATTCGGACCACAAAAAATAGGATTATTCTCCATTTTGTTTTTTTAACAAAAAAATGGCATGTTTGGAGTTTTTTTACTCACTTCAAACCCAATGGAAACTAAAACCGTAAAGCCCAAAATAAAAACGCCTCCTGCGGAGCTCGAGCCACTGCTTCAACCCAAACCTAAGCATTGGCTTTGGCTATTGTTGCTGGCCACGATTGGCATTTTCGCGGCCATCAATTGGGATGATTACGTGGTGGAAAAGGATGGAAAGCTGGAGTTGGCACCGAAGCGAAGGGCAAAGCTGGAGAAGGAGTTAGAGCAGATTGACAATGCAGTTCAATATGCGCTGATTGTAGATGCAGCCGGATATTTTCCATGTTTAAATTGTGAAGGTAGGAATGTGATTTTTCTAAACGTTGGTGAAACCTGGAAATTTGGGACAACCAGAGTCGGAGAAAAAGAGCGGTACAAATCCGATCCATTTGACAAAAGATTATCTTTTGAGGCTCAGGTTTTTGGTAACTACGCAGAATGCCTGAAGGCTGAGAAAATTAAAATTTACACCTACATTCTACTTCCAGAAAACCAAAAAAGGGAAATTCCTCTTGTCCGCCCTCCTGGAAACCCCTATGATAATTAAAAAATAAACCGTAACTTTCAGTTATGAATGCAGCATTAACTATAGAACAATCAAGCTTTGAATTCACTTGCATCAGGTGGCGTGAAGTTGACATGGATAAATGCCCTAATTATTCTTTAGGCTGCTTCTTGGAGCAAAAAATCAATTTTGAGGACTTTGGTTCCAAAATAAAAAGTATACGTTTTTTACCTATCATTGTTCCTGATGTGATCAAGAAAATTTACCCCAATGAAATTGTTCATCATCGGAGTAGAAACCAACTAGGCCTCTACTGGCAAATGGACTACGACCGCATCATGCGTTCCACCATACCAGAATGCAAACCCTACCTTGCCGACTTCTTCCTTGAAGTCCTCGAAATTGCCAAAGCCACCAAACCCATTCGCGGTTTTGATTACAACGGCTTCATTGCTGCAGTCAAAGCTGTTCTACCAGAATGGTTGGAACAAGAGCCAGAAGTTTAATCCATTTTTTATCTCAAAAAACCTACATTAGCCACCTTAAACCAAGCACGACATGAGAACCTGCATCAGCACGCTGCTGTTTTGCTGCGTGGCACATTTTGCCCTGGCCCAGGCCCTGGCACCAAAACTTCCACCCACCGAAGCCAGTGAGTACATCGGCACCGTTCAACGCCAAACCTTTAAGTATTTTTGGGATTTTGCCCATCCAGTTTCTGGCTTGGCTCCCGAGCGCAACGCCACTCCGAATGTGGTGACCAGCGGCGGCAGTGGTTTTGGCATCATGGCCATTGTAGTTGGTACTTACCGAGGCTGGATCAGTCGCAACCAGGCGGTAGAGCGCATGTTAAAAATCACCCGCTTTTTGGAAAAAGCAGAACGTTTTCATGGAGCCTGGTCGCACTGGTTGGATGGAACTACGGGCAAAGCTGTTCCTTTTAGCCGCTATGACGATGGGGGTGATTTGGTAGAAACGGCCTATTTGGTCAATGGCTTGTTGGTAGCGCGCTCTTATTTTGATCAAAACACCAAAGCTGAAATCGAGCTGCGCAACCGGATCAATGCCCTGTGGAGAAGTGTAGAATGGAATTGGTACGTCCACAATGGTCTCTTGCACTGGCACTGGAGCGCCAATCACGGCTGGAAGATGAACCATCCGATTGGGGGCTACAACGAGTGTTTCATCACTTACATCCTGGCCATGGCCTCCCCTACTCACCCAATTACCCGCCAGGTGTACGATGACACCTGGAAAAAAAAGGAAGCCAGTCATTTTATCAATGGCAAGGAATATTTGGGCTATGTCTTGCCCCTTGGGTTTGACTGGGGCGGCCCGCTCTTTTTTGCCCACTACTCCTACCTAAGTCTGGATCCACGCTGGATGGAAGACGAACATACCAACTATTGGACGCTCAACCTGAACCAAACCATGATCAACCGCGCGCATTGTATCGAGCGGGCGCCCAAAGCTTATGGTTACTCCGAGCGCAACTGGGGTTTGACGGCCAGCGACAACCACGAATTTTACGGCGCGCACCAGCCCACCGAAGACAATGGCACCATCACGCCCTCCGCGGCTCTCTCCTCTTTCCCCTACACACCCTACTACTCTTATCAGGCTATGATTTATTTGTATCGCCAGCAAGGCAACCGGCTTTTTGGAGACCTGGGCTTTTACGATGCCTACAATGCCAAGGAAAACTGGTATTCCAACCAATACCTGGCCATTGACCAGGGCCCGATTGTGATCATGATTGAAAATTACCGTTCAGGCCTAATCTGGAAAATGGGGGCAGAAATTCAGGAAATCCAAACCGCGTTGCCCAAAATGGGCATCAAACGGCCTGATTATCCTACGGGTTTTTACATGTATACTCCAGAGGTGCGTACCGGCATGGTACACATCATGAAACACGCGGATGAAGGAAAGTACATTTTGGATTTTTACACAAAGGGAACTGAAGCGGTGAGTGTGAGCCTAACCCACAACAAAACTGGGCAAACTCAGGTGTTGGCGGAGAAAAAAGTGTTCACGCCTGGCCCGCAACAATTGCGATTTTCGTCAGATTATGGAGATTACACTGTGCTCTTGACTCAGGGGGCAAAAGAAATTAAACTCAATTTGGGTTTGAGGTAAGTGCTGGCATATATCCAAAGCGGCATTTTATATTATCACAAAGGGCACAAAGGACACAAAGTTAGACGTAGACGACGCTTCGCTTTGTGTTCTTTGCGATCTCTTGGTGTCCTTTGTGCTAAAAACGTCGCTTTAGCGGCGTTCGGCAAATTGAATGTGCCTACTGCCCTTCTTCAGTAGATTCTGCCGCCAGCGCCGCTTTATTGAATTTATCCACTTCCTTATCAATGTAGTACAAGCTTTGAGGGCCATTACCAATCAAGCGGATTTTATTCAGGATGGTGCGCATCAAGGCTTCCTCTTCCCGCTGCTCCTCCACATACCACTGCAAAAAATTGAGGGTAGAGTGGTCTTTTTCAGCATAGCTCAAACTGATCAAGTCGTTGATGGACTGGGTCACTTTTTGTTCATGGGCGTATACTTTTTCGAACATGGCCTGAACCGACTCAAACTCATGTGGCGCCTGAGCGATAGCTGGAGTAAGTGCAAAACCATCCGTTTCGCTCAAATAGCTGTAAATCCGCAACATGTGGGCCCGCTCTTCGTCGGATTGGCGATGCATAAACTGGGCGCAACCTTCCAATCCTTCTTTGTCACACCACGAAGCCATTGCCAGGTATAAAAAGGAGGCATAAGCTTCCAGTGCAATTTGTTCGTTCAATGCCGCTTCAATTTTTTTCGAAATCATCTTTCATCATTTTATTTTCGTAAGAATATAAACCTTCTTACGAGCAGAAAGTTATAAAACCACACAATTACTTGGCTGAATTTTAGGTATGAAAATCATTGAAAAATATCAACTGCAAAGCGCCGACATCGACCGAATCATCGAAATGGCCTGGGAAGACCGTACCCCTTTCGATGCCATTACAGCACAATTTGGTTTGAGTGAAAAAGAAGTCATCGAGTTGATGAAATTCGAAATGCACCCAAACAACTGGAAAAAATGGAGGGCGCGGGTCCAGGGACGATCAACAAAGCACCTGGCTAAACGAGAAGAAGAGGTATTGCGCTTCAAATCCAAGCAACAGCGCATCATCTCTGGTAATCGAATGAGCAAACGGTAGTCAAATTGTGCCGATTTGTAGGATAAAAATGCTAATTCACATTTAATCCTGGCCTTTTTGTCGATCACCTTTCCGACCTGTAGAATGAAGTAGCCGAATCATCGAATGCTTCTACACGACAGTTTTTTTCACCGTTACTTTGTGTCATGAAATCAGGCAATCTAAAGTCAGATTGCAAACCGACAAACAATGAAAAAAATAAGCACATTTTTACCACTGTTCGTGGCTCTATTTTGGGCAGTGATGGCAATCGGCCAACAAACACCTCCTGGCGGCAACCGCCCACCAATGCCTGGCAATGAAGCACCAGCGCTGAATACTGCGCCAAAAGGCAACAACAAAATCCTCGGTGTGGTAATCGATTCCTTGAGCAAACAACCCGTAGAATTTGCAACGGTTGCTTTGTACCTGAAGAATTCTAATACACCCGTTGATGGAACAACCTCTGATGACAAAGGAAAATTTGAAATCAATGGGATTGCGACAGGTGATTACCGTTTGGTAATTTCTTTTATTGGTTATCGCGACAAAGCAATAAATGATTTGCGACTGACCAAAAATGACACCAAGAACCTAGGCAATGTCAGTTTTTCACAAAGTGTCAGCACTTTGAAAGAAGTAGAAATTGTTGGGACTACTGCCTTGATCGAAGAAAAAGTAGACCGTACTGTTTATAACGCTGAAAAGGATGTAACCTCCAAAGGTGGTGACGCATCTGAAGTATTGCGTAAGGTTCCAATGCTTTCCGTAGATTTGGATGGAAACGTATCACTCCGCGGAAGCTCCAATGTACGGGTACTGATCAACAACAAGCCATCCACCATTATGGCGGCCAGCGTTGCTGATGCCCTCAAACAAATCCCTGCTGACATGATCAAAACGGTAGAAGTCATTACTTCTCCATCTGCACGTTATGATGCAGAAGGATCTGGCGGGATCATCAACATCGTCACAAAGAAAAATACGCTGCAAGGTTTGACCCTCAATGTAGACATTGGCACCGGTAACCGTAGTTCCAATTTGGGTTTGAACGGCAGCTATAGAAAAGGTAAAATGGGCTTTAATCTGGGAGGGCACGGCCGTTTGTTTTACAATCCGGCCCTCTCTACTTTGGAACAAACCACCATTACTCCCAGCGCAAGCATTCGTACATTGCAAGATGTAGAATCGTTTGACCGTGGCGGTTTTGGCAGCTATAACTTGTCCTGGGATTACGACATTTCCAAAAATCAATCCCTTTCAGCCAGCGCCCGCTTAGGCGCCCGCAATTTCAATAATGAACAGGACATCGCTATTTCTTCGTTCGAAAATCAACTGTTGAAATCCAGCTCCTTCCGCAAAGTGGACAGCAAGAACAATTCGGGCTCCATCGATTTCAACATCGACTACCTGCGTACGTTCAAGCCTCGGCGCGAATGGAGTATGTCTGCTCAGTATAGCCGCAATGACCTGACCAACAATTTCGATTCGGATGTTTTTGCCGAAGATGAAATCAACCTGCTCAGCAGAATCCGCAACCTGAACGGCAACCTGAATCAGGAAACAACCTTCCAAACTGATTATCAAACCCCAATTGGTGATCGCCAACTGGTGGAATTTGGGGGTAAAACCATCCTGAGGGATGTAGATAGTGACTACAGCTACTTCCTGGCACAAGGAACTTCTGGCAACTACACCATCGATCCAAACCGCCCAGCTGGTGCATTGGATTATCAGCAAAATGTGGCCGCGGGTTATCTCGCCTATACCTTACAAACCAAGAACAAGTACACCTTCAAATTGGGGGGCCGTTATGAGTACACCGACATCAATGCACAAACGGTTGAAAATGGCAGCATTGACTTGCCTGCTTACAGCAACTTCGTACCTAGTGTGAATGTTTCAAAAAACCTCAAGAGCGGGTTTATAGTTAAGGCTGGTTACAACCGCCGGATTCAAAGACCAGGTTTGCAGCAGTTGAACCCCAACTTCAATGCAGCCAACCCCCAAAACATCACAGTAGGTAACCCTGGTTTGAGCCCTGAATTGACCGATAATTTTGAATTGGGATTGAGTGGCAACATCAATAAAACCTACATGAACTTCTCGGTTTTCCGTCGCATCACCGACAACGCCATCTCACAAATCCGCAAACCATCCGATACTTTGGCGGGAGCTGTGATCACTACTTTTGAAAACGTAGGAGTACAAAGAGCATGGGGAACCAACCTGTTTGGTAATTTCCAAATCACCCCAAAATGGAGCATCAATGGTGGTGTCGACATCGTGTATGCCTTTATGGAAGGCCGTACTACTGGCGTGGATGGTTTGTCGGAGATAGTCACCAACGAGGGCGTCAATATCAATGGTCGTTTGTCTACTCAAATTAACTTGCCTAAAGGCTGGGGCATCCAGGGTTTCAGCTTCATGCGGGGTTCCCAGGTGCAATTGCAAGGGCGCCAGGCAGGCTTTGGAATGTACTCTCTGGGCATTCGTAAAGACTTTAAGAATAAAAAAGGGAGCCTTGGCTTCGGTGCGGAAAACTTCCTGACTAAAGGGATTCGGATGAAAACAGAATTGAGTTCACCAACGTTTACTCAATTGATGGATACCCAAAGACTAAATCGGGGTTTCCGGGTGAACTTCAACTATCGCATTGGCAAAATGAGTTTCGATGCACCACGTAAAAAAGCCAAGTCAGTTGAAAATGACGACCTGAAACAAGGTGAAGACAACAACGGCGGCAACAATGGTGGTGGCAACGGCGGCGGAATGCAAGGTGGTGGCGGTGGTGGCCGCAACAATCGTCAAAAATGATAGTATTGGTTAAATATGATTGTTAATTTAGACGGGGAGAGTATTGTGCTCTCCCTAATCTAAATTTACAAATAGCGTAAATCTCCAGTATTTCGATGTAAGTTGTTAATAATCTGCAAAGCGCCCGTGATTATTTTTTTTCCTTCACAGGCAACCTTACATTTGATGGAGTTGTATGGGAAGTATTGCATTTCCCACACATAATCGGACACTAAAACACTATTGTCTCATTCATTAAAACAGATTTCAATGAAGCATCTGACTTTTCTCCTACTCTGCGCAGCTTTTATGGGCTTGGCGTTTACCAATCCAGCCAGCAATGCAGTAGTTGTTTACAAAGTAGATACTAGCGCTAGTACCGTAAAATGGACTGCAGCAAAAGTTACTGGCAAACATTTTGGTAAAGTTCCGATTAAAGTAGGAACGCTGGAAATCAACAAAAACAAATTGGTTGGGGCTAGCTTTGAAGTCAACATGGCTGCGCTTACTGTAGAAGACGGTGGTGGCAACGAGCGTTTGCGTGGACACTTGACCAATGACGACTTTTTTGCAGTGGACAAGCACCCAAGTGCTACTTTCAAAGCAACAAAAGTTACAGCTAAAGATAAAGCGGGTAACTACACTGTGGTTGGTGACATGACCATCAAGAAAATCACCAAATCAATCACTTTTGATGCTAACTTGACCATGGTTGGTGGCAAAGCAACTGGTAAGGCAACCATCAAGTTGGACCGTACCGATTACGACATCAAGTTCCGTTCCGGCAAGTTCTTCCCTGATTTGGGCGACAAGCTGATCTACGATGAGTTTGAACTGGAAGTGAATCTGGTGGCTAGCAAATAAGAGCGAAGACACATTCTTGCTTGTGAAAACAAGTTGAGGGGAGCCAATCGGAGGAATCCGGTTGGCTTTTTTTGTATCACAGCCCCTCCAACACCTGCTTCACCACCGCCTGCGCCGCCCAAGTCCGATTATTCGCCTGGGAGATCACAATCGAATTCGGTCCATCCAGCACCGCATCTTCCACCACTACATTGCGGCGTACGGGCAGGCAATGCATAAAGCGGGCGTCGTTGGCCCAATTGACCAGTTTGTCCTGGGTAATCGTCCAGGCAGGATCTTGATTCAGAATTTGGCCGTATTCGCGGTAGGACGACCAGTTTTTGGCGTAAACAAAATCAGCACCTTCAAAAGCCTTTTTTTGGTCGTACTCCAAATGGACACCTTCCATAAATTCATCAGCTAGTTCATACCCTTCGGGGTTGGTCACGACCAGATCAACATTGGCAATTTTCATCCATTCCACAAAAGAGTTCGGAACCGCTTGTGGGAGCGCCCGCACGTGGGGTGCCCAACTCAGCACCACTTTCGGGCGGTCTTTCTTTTTAAATTCTTCTATGGTAATCACATCCGCTAAAGACTGCAAAGGGTGGCGCGTAGCCGACTCCAAACTAATAATCGGAGCACTGGCATAACGTTTAAAGGCTTCGATCACCTGCTCCGAATAATCCTTCTCCCGATCTTTCAAACCCGGGAAAGTGCGGATGCCGATGATGTCGGCGTATTGACTCACCACCGCTGCTGCCTCCTTGACGTGCTCGGCGCTGCCCGCGTTCATGATGGCACCCTCTTCAAACTCCAGGGTCCAACCCTGATCGGCGTTCATGCTGATCACCTGCATACCCAGGTTGAGCGCCGCTTTTTCGGTACTCAGGCGGGTGCGCAAACTCGGGTTGAAGAACAACAAACCCATGGTTTTGTCCTTACCTGCATCGCGGTATTTGAAAGGGTCAGCCTTGATTTCGCGGGCTAGTTGAACCAGTCCAGCCAGGTCGCTTGCGTCTTTTGCGGATGTGAAGTTTTTCATATTAAGTTCTTAATGCTTGGGTTATTCAAGCTCCAATTTATTCAGGGCCTGATCGAGTTTTTCCATAAATAGGTCTACTTCCTTGATGCCTAGGCAAAGCGCTGGCAACAAACGAATGACATTGGGATTGGAGGAAGAACCCACAAACACCTTTTCGTCGAACAAGAGACTTTTGCGGAGCTCGGCAGTGTTGAAATCAAATTCCATCCCGACCATCAGGCCTTCCCCACGAATTTCTTTAATTAATTCCACTTTTGCCAATTCATCCAGTAAATAATTGCCCACTTCAGCGGCATTTTGTACCAGTCTTTCCTGGTACATCACATCCAGCACCGCGATTGAGGCAGCGCAAGCCAGGTGGCTACCACCAAAAGTAGTGCCTAGCAGGCCATGTTTGGCCTGAAATTTTGGGTGGATCAGTACACCCCCAACCGGAAAACCATTGCCCATTCCTTTGGCAATTGTGATCAGATCAGGCTCAATTCCGGGTACGTGTTGAAAGGCAAAAAACTGACCACTACGGCCATATCCCGACTGGATTTCATCCAGGATGAGTACTGTATCGTGCTTGTGACACAGCACCTGCAACTCCTGCAACAAATGAGGATCAGGTACATGAATGCCACCAATGCCCTGGATGCCTTCAATAATCACTGCCGCCACATCGCCCTTGGAAAGGCTTTTTTGTACCGCTTCCAAATCATTCCAGGCTACGAGTTCAACGGGGAAAGTTTTGTTGATGGGGGCCTGGATGTAAGGGCTGTCGGTCACGTTTACTGCGGCAGAAGTCCGCCCGTGGAAGCCTTTTTTGAAGGCGAGTATTTTGGTACGACCATTGTGGAAAGAGGCCATTTTGAGGGCATTCTCGTTGGCTTCGGCTCCGGAGTTGCACAAAAAGAGGTTGTATTGGTCACATCCAGAGAGGGCACCCAGTTTTTGCGCCAGCTCAATTTGCAAGTCGTTCTGGATGGAGTTGGAGTAAAACCCAAGGGAATTGAGTTGCTCCGTCAATTTTGCTACGTAATGTGGATGGGCGTGGCCGATCGAGATCACTGCGTGGCCGCCGTATAGGTCTAGGTAAGCCTGGCCTTTTTCATCGTATACGTAGTTGCCCTGTCCTTTGACGGGCTTGAGGTTGTAAAGTGGATATACGTCGAAGAGTTTCATTGATGTTGCTTTGGCCGCCCATATGCCCACGACTAAAGTCATGGGGTGAGGCAGTGTTATGGCCTCCCACGGATTTAACCCACGATTTAAATCGTGGGATTCCCGTGGGGTGGCGGGGATTAAAACGCCAGCGATTTCAGGTTCAATCCAGTTTTTTCTGGCAACCCAAAAATCAGATTCAGGTTTTGCACAGCCTGCCCGGAGGCCCCTTTAGTGAGGTTGTCAATGGCACTGATGATGAAGGCCTTGTTACCGTGTTTTTCCACGTGCACCAGGCACTTGTTGGTATTGACAACCTGCTTGAGGTGTGGATTGGCAGTTGTTACATGCGTAAAAGGCTCTGTTGCATAAGTCTGGCTATAGAGCGCATGCAATTCTGTTTCGTTCAGGTCACATTCGAGGTAAAGCGTAGCAAAAATGCCTCGGGTGAAATCTCCCCGCAGAGGGATAAAATTCAAATCGCCAACAAAGTTGGTTTGTGCCTGAACGAGACTTCGTCGGATTTCAGCAAGATGCTGGTGATTAAAGGCCTTGTACACCGAAAGGTTGCTGGCACGCCAGCTAAAGTGGGTGTTTGGGCTAGGTGCCTGACCCGCGCCTGTCGACCCTGTAATGGCGTTGATATGTACATCCTCGCCTAATAAGCCCTCCTGAGCGAGGGGCAACAAGCCCAACTGAATAGCCGTGGCAAAGCAACCCGGATTGGCGATGCGTTTGCTTTGCTGGATCGCAGCCCGGTTCAACTCCGGCAAACCATATACCCAGCTCTCCTCAAGCCGGTAATCATTGCCCAAATCGATCACAGCGACCTTATCAGGAATGTTGTTTTGCGCCATAAAAGCTGGCGACTGCCCGTGCCCCATACACAAAAACAGGGCATCGACATCAGTAGACAGTTCTGCGCTGAATTTCAGATCGCATTCACCGATGAGGTCGTCGTGGGTGTCGTGTACATATTTACCAGCCTGACTGGCACTTTGTACAAAGCTGATTTCTACTTCAGGGTGGTATTGCAGTATACGAATGAGTTCGCCTGCGGTATAACCGCCGCCGCCGATGATGCCTACTTTTAGCATGGTTGAGAAGGTTGAGGAGGTTAAGCGAGGTTGAGGAAGGTTGAGGCTACCGCGAGCGACTTGAACACAGATCTTGTCTAAGTCGCTGCGGTAGCCTCAACCTTCCTCAACTTTCTCAACCTTTCCCATGAATAGAGTGAAATATCTTCGTCTGGTTGCCCAAAATCTTCGTGAACCCCTTCACATCATCTCCACTCCAGCCCTTGTTCATCTCACCGTAGTGGCCGAAGGCTGAGTTCATCAGATCGTTGGGCGATTCGATGCCCTGGAGTTCGAAGCGGTAAGGCATCAGTTTTACCCAAACCTTGCCAGATACGTGTTCCTGAGTATCGAGCAAGAAGGTTTCGATGTTGCGCATCACTGGATCGAGGAATTGGGCCTCGTGTAGCATCATGCCATACCAGTTGCCCATTTGATCTTTCCAATATTGTTGCCACTTGGTGAGGGTATGTTTTTCCAACAAGTGGTGTGCCTTAATGATGATCAGTGGTGCTGCTGCTTCAAATCCCACCCGGCCTTTGATGCCAATGATGGTATCACCTACGTGGATGTCGCGGCCAATGGCGTATGGCCCGGCCAGCTTACTCAAGGCCTGGATGGCCTCGGTAGAATGGGCATAGGTTTGGCCATTGACGACCTGCAATTCCCCTTTTTCAAATTGCAACTCTACCACACTAGGCTCCTTTTCACTCAATTGAGTAGGATAAGCTTCCTCTGGTAGGGCTTTTTGTGAAGTCAAGGTTTCGGCACCGCCGACACTGGTTCCCCAAATGCCTTGATTGATGGAGTATTTCGCTTTTTCCCAGTTCCAGTTGTACCCATGCTCAATCAGGTAATCGATCTCCGCCTGACGGGAAAGCTGTAAGTCGCGAATGGGGGTGATGATTTCCAAATTTTGCCCCAATACATTGAACGCCAAATCAAAACGCACCTGGTCATTGCCAGCTCCAGTGCTACCATGTGCAACTGCGCCTGCCCCGATTTCTTGAGCATATTTGGCAGTTTCGATGGCTTGGAACATCCGCTCTGCACTTACCGACAAGGGGTAGGTATTATTGCGCAAAACATTGCCAAATACCATGTACCGAATACATTGGTCGTAATAATCCTGTAAGGCATTGGCTACCCGGAAACTTTTTGCACCCAAAGCGAGGGCGCGTTCTTCCATGGTTTTCAATTGTTCGGCACTAAAGCCCCCGGTATCTACGGTCAGGGCATGTACTTCCAATCCTTTGTCTCTGGTAAGATGCAGGATACAAAACGAGGTGTCCAGCCCACCACTGTAGGCTAGTACAACTTTATGATTAGACATTTGCAACAACAATTAGGTCAGATAAATCGTGTTTCATTTGCTCCAATTCATTTTTGGAAGGCGCAAGCATAGCAGTACACAGGCACATGCGGCGTTGGTTGCGCTCCAAAATATCGTAATTGGGGCAACTTTTGCAGCCCGCCCAAAAGGCCTCTTCTTGAGTCAGCTCCGAAAAAGTAACTGGCTCGTACCCCAGCGAGGAGTTAATTTTCATAACCGCGAGGCTGGTCGTAATCCCAAAAATGCGGGCATCCGGGTATTTGTCGCGCGACAATTTGAAAATGCGTTCTTTGATGCGGGTAGCCAGCCCAAAACGGCGGTAATCAGGAGCAACGATCAAACCCGAGTTGGCTACATATTTACCGTGGCTCCAGGTTTCGATGTAACAGAAGCCAGCAAAATTGTCTCCTTGCAAAGCGATTACGGCTTTGCCCTCCTGAATTTTTTTCACGATGTACTCTGGCTTGCGTTCAGCAATACCGGTACCGCGGGCCTTGGCAGATTCACGCATTTCATTGCAGATGGCTTCAGCATACTTTTCATGCTCGGGTTGGGCTACCTCAACGATAAATTCCATTTCAGTCATTAATGGTTTTACAGGTTTTTAAGGCCTGGATTTGGGTGAACAAAACAAAAGAACACGCACAAATCTGTAGCCTTTATTTACTTAAGCTGCTTGAGTCAGAACGGAGGCCTTTTTGAGCTGATTGAGGCTTATTTTTGAGTGCGTAGCAGCGCTACGGACGATAAAATAACCGAAAAGCAGCTCAAAAAGGCCCCGTTCTGGCCAAGTGAGCTTATGTAAATAAAGGCTCGTATATTGAGGTGATGATCTTTTGGTGAAAGTGCTGGTGACACCCCTGTAATTGATCATCAATCACATTCAATTGGGCAGATAAAGTTCTGGTAGTATTTGGTAGGGAAGTACATCCTACCCCGGTGGGTATAGAAAAATAGTCGCGCCCCCTAAGGGCGACGTGTAAAACAACGACGGTAAGGCGTAAAAGTTATATGTAAAGTCAGTTCTTTCATTGCGGAAGCAAAAGTAGGAGTTCACAACATGGAATGCAATTTCCAATGGCTTTTTTTTGGTAGTTTTTGAAAAAATTAACCAAATACCATTATTAGACGTACTTAATTGCCGGAAGTAGCGGATTTTCGATTGCTTTTTTCCCTTGTTTTGTGAAAAATGTTATCTTTAAAACTTCAAACATGAATTTTCCTTCTTGACATACGCCTCAAAAACACTTGAGACCAACCCACCGGATGAACCTAACCCAACCGGTGGGATTCTTTTTTTAGCATTGGCCCAGTGTCCTTTGAGGTTCAAATACCCTTGCCCAATGTTGTACCATTACCCTTTCCCTTCCCGCTTAAAATGGATGGCCAATGCTTTTAAAAGAGGTTACCAATTTGTTGATGAAACTGGCCATTACATGGGAAAAATGGAGTTCTCCACTTTTGGCAAAAAGATTCAGTCCGAGTTAAATGGAGTGGTGGTCAATTTTACCTTGCAGGGGGTATTTATACAAAAGGTACTGATTTCGGATGAGGACCATGAACCCCTGGGTACCATTAAATTAGGGGTATTTGGAAAATCGACCATAAACCTGAACAGTGGAGAGGTTTATTTTTGGAAAAACAAAAGTGTTTTCCAGACTCGCTGGCAGCTTATTCATGACTTACCAGGTACTGACAACGACCCAATCTCGATTGAATACAAGTACCTGTTTCGTTTTGTGCAGGAAAGTGGAGAAATTGAATTGTACGAAGAAAGCAATCAAAGCGAGTTATTGACCTTGATTGGGTTCTTTCTGGGAATGTTCTACATTCGCCAAAGGCGAAAACGAGGTTAATCAGGATTCATTTTCACGCAGATAGTCTGCATATTTTTCTGGATTAAACCGATACAAGTAAGGTGCTTTATGGGCACCTCCTGTTTTGCGTTCCTCCAGGCGTTCCAAAAAACTGTAACTCAACATTTTTTTCTGAAAATTTCGCCGATCCAGTTTGTCTTTTTCCAAACCAAGGATGGTCTCATACAATCTTTGCAATTCTATTAAGGTGAATTTTTCCGGCAATAAGTTAAAACCTAAAGCTTCGTGGTCAAATTGCTTGCGTAAGGCTTTTAAAGCTTTTGAAACAATCTCATTGTGGTCAAAAAGCAGTTCGGGAACGTCTTGGACATCCCACCAATGGCATTCTTCGGTCATAAAGTCCATTTGGGGCTCTACCAAAGAATATTCTACCAGCGCATAATAGCCAACCGAAACAGCTCTTTCGGGAAAAAAATTATGTTCCTGCGGTAAGCCCAAACGGGCCATAATTTCTTTGCCATTGTAGCGGTTGTTTGCCCCAAAGGTGTAAAACTGTTGGAGGAAGATAGAATCTAAACCAGTTCTTTCTTTCAAAATCCGATAAGCAGCATCTTCGAGGTGTTCAGTTTTCAAAATCCAGCCCCCGGGCAACATCCAGGAGTCCGAACCTTTCGCCCTCAACAAGAGCACTTTAAGCTGTTCGTCATGAAAACCAAAAACCACACAATCTATGGATAATTCGCTCAAAGATCGATTAAACAGGGTTTTGATGTCTTGTAGTACCGTAATAAATTTCTCCATTTGAAAAAAGTTAGAAAAAAAACTTAGTGTGATTTGGACACAAAGATAATTATTCTTATCATTGTGTCACAATCACACAATGGTGCGTTTGTAATTATTTTTTGTGGGGCGCTTTTAGTTGTTCCACCACCAACATTGCGATTACCTCTATGTAAATAAGCGTTTCTAATTTTGAGCAGGAAGCTCCAAGTCCGAACATACAGCTACTCAAGCAAGATATTTGTTCGGACTTGTCTTCCACTTTTTCGTATTTGTCAAAATTAGGTAAAAATTATTTTCTTCTCCTTTTTTTCTTTCTTTTCTACCTGGAAAACTTTCCACCGCACTTCTTGTTTCACTCCCGAAATTGATTTTACGTCATTGCATCCGCATAACACTTAAGCAGTGGGGCAAAATAATTGCCCTAATTCTTTAATTTTGCAGGATGAATATTTGCTTTTGATGAAGGAGCCAAACAAAACCGTCATTTTAACCCCAACCGAGGAGGACCCCACTGCGGCTGAGCGAAAGCGTGATCATATCCAACTGGCTTTCCGCTCTCAGGTAAATTCAGGGGAGTTGGATGCCCGATTCTACTACGAACCATTGTTCAATGCACATCCACAAGCAGGCTCCTGGCCAGCTTTCAACTTTCTAGGACATACTTTCCGTACCCCTTTGTGGGTATCGAGCATGACAGGGGGAACCGCTATGGCCAATACCATCAATCACAATCTGGCCAGAGCATGTGGTGAATTTGGGATGGGGATGGGCTTGGGTTCTTGTCGTCAATTGTTGTACAGTGATGATAGATTAAACGATTTTGCGGTCAAACCCTTAATGAAGGGACAACCCCTCTTCGCCAACCTTGGCATAGCGCAGTTGGAACAACTTATCACAAACAATGAATTGTACCGCATCAACATTTTGCTCGAAAAACTTGCAGCAGATGGCTTGATCATTCACGTAAACCCACTCCAGGAATGGCTCCAGCCTGAAGGCGACCGTTTTTCTCACCCTCCTTTACAGACCATTGAAACTATTTTGGAATACCTTAAGGCCCCAATCATCGTCAAAGAAGTAGGCCAAGGCATGGGAGTTGAGAGTTTGAAGGCACTTTTGCAGCTTCCCTTAGCCGCAGTTGATTTTGCTGCGGCTGGAGGAACCAATTTTGCCAAACTTGAATTGCTGCGCGACTCAGAGGAAAAGCAATTGATTTATGGGCAATTGGCCAATGTAGGCCATAACGCAGTTGAAATGGTCGGTTTTGTCAATCAATTGATTGCAGAATTGGGAGATCGTGTCAAGTGCCCGGCAGTGATCATTTCCGGTGGCATTCAAAATTTTTTAGATGGATATTACCTCATCAATAAGGTAAAAATGCCTGCGATTTATGGGCAAGCTTCTGGTTTTTTGAAATACGCGCAAGGTGAATATGCAACTTTGCATACTTATATTGCAGCACAGATCGAAGGACTGGAATTGGCACGCGCATTTTTAAAGGTCAGATAACACAAGGATGCAGGAAAAATCAATATCGGGGCTCCATAAGCTGAGCAAAGCAGAAAAAATTCAGTGGCTGGCGAAAAACTTTTCAACTGATGAAAGCGCTACTATGGCGTCGCTCCGCAGTTTTTGGCATGAAGATGCTGAAATCCAGCACATCCTGGATGGGTTCAGTGAAAACACCCTCAGCAATTTTGTTTTCCCCTATGGCATTGCCCCCAATTTTTTAGTGGATGGGCAAATGTATGCGGTGCCAATGGTCATCGAGGAAAGTTCCGTAGTGGCGGCTGCAGCCAGTGCTGCCAAATTTTGGTTGAACAAAGGTGGCTTCAAAACCAACGTATTGGGCACTACCAAACTAGGCCAACTGCACTTCAGTTGGAAAGGGGACAGTGCCAAATTCCAGGCACTGATGCCAGCGCTTTCTCACACTTTACTCAACGACGTTCGGCACATCACCAGCAACATGGAAAAACGCGGTGGTGGCATTTCGTCTATTGAGTTGCAGGACATGAGCCACCTGGAAGCTGATTATTACCAGTTAAAGGTCGGCTTTCAAACTTGTGACTCCATGGGGGCCAATTTCATCAACTCAGTTTTGGAAGAATTTGGCCGTAGTTTGCAACATTTCATCAGCTCCCAAACGAGTTTGAGTGCAAGTGAACGGGAAGTAGAGGTCATCATGGCCATCTTATCCAACTATACGCCCGATTGTATCGTCCGTGCCGAGGTAAGTTGCTCGGTAGAACAATTGGATGATGCTTGCATAAATTTGGATGGGCTGGGCTTTGCCGAAAAATTTGCCAAAGCCATTCGGATTGCCGAAATCGACCCTTACCGAGCTACCACGCACAACAAGGGCATTTACAATGGTGTAGATGCCGTAGTCATCGCCACTGGCAACGATTTCCGGGCAACCGAAGCTTGCGGGCACACCTATGCCGCCCGGGATGGGCAATACCGGAGTTTGAGCCATTGCCAGGTTGAAAACGGGGTATTTACATTTTGGCTGGACTTACCCATTGCACTCGGCACCGTAGGTGGTCTGACCAAGTTGCACCCGCTGGCTAACCTTTCCCTGGAAATTCTGGGCCAGCCTTCTGCCCCAGAATTGATGTCCATCATCGCCGCCACTGGCCTGGCGCAAAACTTTGCTGCAGTGCGCTCACTTGTGACCACTGGCATTCAAAAAGGGCATATGAAAATGCACCTGATGAACATCCTCAACCATTTGGGCGGTGATGCCGATGATTGTGCCGCCGCAGTAGAATACTTCCAGGATCGGGTGGTTTCGTTCTCGGCCGTGCGTGAGTTTTTAGATCGCCGGGAAGAGGAAAAAGCCAAACCCGCAATGAATGCAATGTAAATGCAGATGTCATCATTCACTGGAACTGAGTACCATGCAAAAGGCAAATTGCTGCTGACCGGAGAGTATTTTGTACTGGATGGAGCGATGGCACTGGCATTGCCAACGCGTTTGGGGCAACATTTCAAAATTACACCTAGAAGGCCAGACGAATTGACCTGGCAGAGTTATGACGCCGATGGTACTTGTTGGTTCGAGGCTACTCTTGCAATTCCCAGCCTGGAGCTTGTATCTGGCGAACACACCGAAACTGCCCAACGTCTGATCGAGGTTTTGGAGCAAGCATTCTCATTATCCAGTATAACTTTGAATGAATTGGCTGGATGTGCTATTGCCACTCAACTGGATTTTTCAAGACACTGGGGACTGGGCAGCAGTTCTACACTGATCAGTTTTGTGGCGCATTTGGCCCAAGTTGACCCTTATGTTTTGTTGGCCAAAACCTTTGGAGGTTCAGGTTACGACCTGGCCTGTGCACTGGCAAAAGGCCCGATCATTTATCAAAATCAAAGTGCAGAACCTGTAGCTTTTCAACCAGCTTTTGCCGATCAACTGTACTTTGTGTATTTGGGTAAAAAGCAGAATAGTCGGGAGGGCATTCAGCGGTACCGGGCTTTGGGGGAGAAGGTAAAAGCATCCTTGACCGCAATCAATCAACTGACGCTGGATGTGGCAGTCTGCGATTCACTCAAAGCATTTGAAAGATTGATGCTTCAGCATGAAGAAATTGTTAGTAGCATGTTGGAATTGCCCCGAGCACAAGACCTTTATTTTAATGACTATTGGGGGGTGGTGAAGTCATTGGGGGCATGGGGAGGAGACTTTGTGTTGGTGACGAGTGAGCGGGACTCCACAGTAGCCAAAGCTTATTTCCAGGAAAAAGGATTTGAAGTCATTCTGAGTTATAAGGAAATGATTCTTTGATTTTATTTAGAAACAATCTAAACAAACTTTACCTTTACGCAGTTTTGTAAAGAAATAAACTGAACAATGCCGACCACCTGGTACGACGCCAACGTCATCAACATCCAAACCGCCAGCCCAAATACCCGCCGTTTTTGGGTAGAAATTCCCAATGTAGAAGCTTTTACCTTCAAGCCCGGCCAATTTGTGACCATGGACTTGCCAATTGGTGACAAACGCTTGCAACGTTGGCGCAGCTATTCCATTGCCAGTGCCCCGGCTGAAAGCAACCAGCTGGAGTTTTGTATTGTGCGTTTGGACGGAGGTAAGGCTACCGAGTATTTGTTCGATGATGTGCAAGTTGGATCGACCTTGCGGTTTAAAGGCCCCGATGGTGGTTTTGTACTGCCAGAAACCATTGATCACGACATGGTCATGGTTTGTACAGGTACAGGTGTTGCCCCCTTTCGCAGCATGTTGCAGTACATTCAGCAAAAAAATATTCCCCATCGCAAGTTGCACCTGATCTTTGGGACCCGCCACGCTGAAGGTATCCTCTATCAGGAAGAGTTTATTGAATTGCAAAAACAATTGCCCAACTTCCGCTTCTCCGTTGCCCTTTCGCGGGAGCCAGACCTTGATCCCGCCCAATTCCCCTTTGAAGTTCAAGCAGGCTATGTCCATTCTTTTTACCTAAATGAATACGCCACTTTACGTTCTGACGTAAAATTTTACCTTTGTGGCTGGCAGAATATGGTGGACGAAGCCGTCCTCAATCTGTTCGACAAAATCGGCTACGACAAACGCCAGATCATCACGGAATTGTACGGCTAAAAATGGGTATGAAGTATACGTGTGATAGTGTGGGTGTGTTGTCGCGCTGCCCCTAAAATCCTTGTAAAATCTAGCCAACCCACGGATTTATCCGTGGGAGGCAACCATACAAAACCACCCCATGGCTTTAGCCGTGGGAAAACCATGGCTTAATTCGTGGAAAAACCATGGATTTATCCGTCGGAACACCAACATCTATGAAACTCGTTTCCTACAACCTCAATGGCATCCGCGCCGCCCTCACCAAGGGCTGGGCCGAATGGCTGCGCGAACACCAATTCGACATCATCTGTGTGCAAGAAACCAAAGCCAGTCCGGACCAGGTCGACCTCTCCCCTATTGGCGATCTGGGCTACCACGTGCACTGGCATTCAGCGCAAAAGAAAGGCTACAGCGGCGTAGCAACCTTCAGCAAACACGAGCCCGATCAGGTCATCACTGGGTGTGGGATTTCCAAATACGACGACGAAGGGCGTATCCTGCGCAGCGACTTCGGCGACCTCACCGTGCTCAACTGCTATTTTCCATCCGGCACTACGGGAGATGTGCGCCAGGATTTCAAGATGATTTTCCTGGAAGACTTTTTCCGTTGGGCGCACGAATTACAGCAGGAGCGCAAAAAACTCATCATCGTAGGCGACTACAACATTGCCCACACTGAGCGTGACATCCACGACCCAAAAGGCAACAAAAACTCCTCCGGTTTTTTGCCCGAAGAAAGGGAATGGCTCAGCAAATGGTTCGACAGCGGGTTTACCGATGCCTTCCGTTTTTTAAATCCCGACAAAGTTGAATACAGCTGGTGGAGCTTCCGGGCCGGTGCCCGCAAAAACAACAAGGGCTGGCGCATCGACTATCAATCAGTGAGCAACAACTTGCGTGAGAATTTGCGTGCAGCCCGGCAAATGAACGAAGCTGAGCACTCCGATCATTGTCCGGTGCTGGTAGAATTCGACAACCTACTGTAAGGATTATTCAATATCAATGGG
>NZ_JANRKL010000247.1:0-19681 GCF_033763495.1 Haliscomenobacter sp.
ATGGCGGCAGCGGCTGTAGTGGCGGTAGCGGCTGCGGCGGCGGTGGTTGTGGTGGCGGAGGTTGCGGAAGCTAAACCTTCACCGACTGGAAAAACTCACTTGGCGACTGGTTGGTGATTTTTTTAAAAGAACGATTGAACGCCGTTTTGGAGTTGAACCCTACTTCAAAAGCAATGCTCAACAAGGTGTAGTGCTGGAAGTGTGGGTCTTCCATCCGGCGTTTGAACTCCTCGATGCGGTAGCCATTGATGAAGTCAAAAAAATTGACATCGTACCCTTCGTTGATGACTTTAGACAACAAATAAGGCGGTAGTTTGAGCATACCAGCCAGTTCGTTGAGGGTCAGTTTGGGGTTGGTGTAGGGTTTGTGCTGGCTCATGTAACTTTCAATCTGCTGTTTGAGGCGCTGTAAATGATCTTCACCGATGTCTTCACTTTTCTTCTCACTCAAGTGACCTGCTTTTACCTCTTCGATGGGCAATTCAGGAGTGGTATTGAAGAGTGAGACGGGCTGCGCCACTTTAAAAATTTCGGGCTGATGAATGGCAAAATAACCCAACAAGTGGGGAATGATGGAGAAAATGAGCCAAACAAGGTCGCCGCTTCTTTCCGTAAACAACCAAATTTCGGTTTCATTGATCGAACCAATTCCGGCTACAATCAAAGTAAAAGCCCAAATGATCAAACAAATGCCCATGATGATCAGCACCGTCATCAAAAAATGCAGGTTTTCTTCAAAAGAATAACTACGCTGTGACTGCTTGCGGTAAGTTTGAATGGCATGCAAGCAAAGGTAAGTGTAAAAGGCGTTGGAAACCCACCCCAATACCGACACGGTATGAACGGCCCACCAGCCCTTGGCATCATGGCTGACTACATCTACTTTCAGCGCGGCCACCTCGGCCAGAAGGAAAGGCGTGTAGGCCAATATTTGTAAGGCACTGGGGATAAAATGAAACAAAACCCGGGGCGAAAATTTGTCACTTTGAAACAAAAGTCGACGTACATACAAGTAAAAGGCCGGTGGATAGGCCAACAATAAAAAATCGGGAACAAACTGCAAAAAGGGAAAAACCTGCGCAATGTCCCGCTGGTTGCCCACCGTACGGATCAAAAGCATACAAGACACAAAAAACAGCAGAAAAACCAACCAGCGATTGGCCTTGCGGTTGAAATCCTGAATGGTTGGAATGGCCAAAACCAGCAAAAAACCTTGCAAAGCCGCAAACAAAATGATGATGTCGTACCAGGCAAAGGCCAATAAATTGCCCGACCCCGATAAATCCTCCCAGGTGGCAATTTCAAACTCCAGGGGCTGATTGGCCTTGATTTGGCTGCGAAATAAAACCCGATTGGGTCGCATGCGCCCATTTTCTTGCCCTTCCACCGACTCCCAGGTGCCACGAGTAAATTTGAATTCGATACGTTCCAACTCCGTTGAAAAATTGACTCGGTAGGTGCCATTGGGCTGGCGGTACAGGCGGTGCGCTTCATCGCGCGGATTCCAGTTGTTGAAGTTTCCCACGAGGTAGAGGGTGGCATCGTGGGGCGTATTGGTCGGGATTTGTTTGATGACCATTTGGTAAAAAGCCCTTTTCTCCCAACCTACTACTTCAATTTGGACCAGCTGTTGTTTTGAGGAAAAATCGTACTTGCGGCTGGGGATAAAGGCGCCCGTGGAATCTCCCTCAACGTAGGCCCAACTGCCTTGAGTGATCTTGTATTCAAAATGCAAAAATGCCTGATCCAGCTCAATGTAGTACAAATCCGGGGACTGCTGACTAAGCTTGAATACGGGATCTCCCGGATTCCAATTGTTGAAACTAGCAGCCAGATACAGCCCGGACTCTGGCAAGGGTAGGGGAGCACCAACCCTCACCTCAAGGCGGATTTTTGCCAACGCAACTGCGCTGCAACTCAGCAATAGAAGGGTTAGGAAGCCTACTCTTTTCATAGTTGGGACTGTTGAGCGAAAGATAGGGAATTGTTGGGGGAATTTTAATAGATTGAAAATCCCTTTTGGGCCATTGATGTTTATTTCAAAGACCCCCATTCAATACCAAATGTTGAGCAACTAAACCCAAAGTTGTTTGTCTCTCTTTAAGGAATATTGCAATATTTTTGTGTAATAGCAGTCCGAATTAATGGAAACTACTCAATTTTATGAAAAAGAAGATCTTGCTTTTGCTGTTAAGTTGGTTGATGGGAAAAATGGGATCCGCTCAAAACAATGAGGCCTTATTTAAACGATGGGAAAGTTACCTCGACAAAAAAGCTGATCCGATTGAATTGACCCAGGATACCAGTTTTGAAGATTTAAAAGGACTAAAAAAAGCCCTGCTTGGTAAACGAATAATCCTTTTAGGAGAATTTAACCATGGCAGCAAGGAGGTCAATCTGCTCAAAAACCGCATCATTCAATACCTACATCAAAAATTGGATTACAAAGTGCTGCTTCTGGAATCGGGGATAGGGGAGGTTAACACCCTCAACCACAATCGATCGGTTTTGGCCGTGGAAAACATGATTTACCGCCTGACTGGCCCCTGGCAAAGTGAAGAGTTTGTATCGCTAATGGGCTATGCCCAAAAAAACGAAGACTTGGTTTTAGGTGGTTTTGATCCACAAAAAAGTGGAGGCTCATTTGCTCCTTTTTTTCAGCAAAAATTCGGGAAAATTGGCCCTCAATTGAGCAAGCTGCTGAGTGAAACGGAGACTCAAAACCAAAGCTTTGTGCGCGACATTCAAAGGGTTGAATTGACCCCGGTCCATTTCTTAAAACGAGACAGCATCATTCAGGCTTATCAAGAAATTTTACAGTCCATGCAAGCGCATCAGCCCCAATTTATGTTGGACAAAAAAGCAGAAACGGACTTCATGGTCATTCAAAAATCCATCGAAAATCGGATTGCCTACCTATACTATTTCACAACTTACAAAAAACAATTGCGGCAACGCTGGGCTGCCCGCGATTCAATCATGGCCGCTAATGTCCTCTGGTACGCTAAAGAACTGTACCCTCAGGAAAAAATCATCATTTCGGCCCACAATTACCACATTTCCAAGTACAATGAAAAAGAACTGGTGATGGGGGAAATTTTGAAGGCTGCATTGCCCAATGATCTGTACACCATCGGTTTTTTTGCTGGCCAAGGCTCCTTTGCCAACAATGCCCGAAAAACGGAAAACCTGAGTCCCGCTACAGGAGCTAAGGACATTAAAGCGATAGTGTCCAAACTCAAAACCGAGGCGGTATTTTTTGATTTCCCAAACAAAATCAAGCAACAACGCAGCTGGCTGGATGACAACCTCACCGTTAGTGATACTTTTATTGATTTGGACAATACCCCCACCATGCTGATTGGGAAATGTTTTGATGGCCTTTTTTTGCTGAAAAATATTACTCCAGCGGTTTATAAAAATTAAATAGAATTGAAAGAACCAATATAAATTGAACAAAAAATAAAAAACATGCCAAACACCATACCCAAAACCACTACCCTCAACCTCATCCTCAGCAGAATTGCGGCTGCTTTACTCGACTATTGCTTCGTCATCGGCTACGCCATTCTGCTCTTTGGGCTGGTGGGTTTGTTATTTGGTTTTGAAAAAATGGGAAGTATGGAATTCAGCCCGGCTGCTGGTCAGTTGATCGCTTTTTCAACGCTTACCTTGCCCGTGTTTTTGTATTTTTTTCTCCAGGAAAAAAGCGGCAAAAAAGCGACCATTGGCAAACGGGCTTTGCGGCTTCAGGTGGAAATGATTAACAATGGCTCCAGTTGTACCCAGGGAATTTTGATCCGCACTGCATTGAAATTATTGCCTTGGGAAATTGCGCATTGGGGAGTCCAATGGCTGGCGTTTTATATCAAAAAAGAGATGGAGCCCCCGATTTGGGTATGGATACTATTGGTCGTACCGCAGGTTGTGGCTTTTTTTTATTTCGTCAGCATGTTGTATACCCGAGGAACTTTGAGCCTTTATGATGCAATAGCGGGCACGAAGCTGGTAAAACAGGTTGTAAAATGAGGTGTAATAATTGCTAAGGTGTCCCTTTGGTGCCTTATATTTCTTAGGTGGTGAAAAAAAAATATGCTCACCACCTAAGAAACCCAAGACACTAAATGGCCACCTTAGTTACTCCCTCCGCTCCGACTCCAACCCCGCACCATTCACCAAATTCCCAAAAAACAGTGCATTCAAAAACAACCGATTTGTCCCATACCAATGCGCCCGGAAATTTGGATTATCCGCCATATAAATCACCCGACCAGCGCCCGTACCACTGACCACGATTCCCGCAGAACCCTTCACAATGTCGGTATATTTGCGGTTCAGGTAACCTGCCAGCAGGGGGCTGGAAGTATAGACCAGTGGCGACGCATACGGGTTTTTGGATTTTTCCATAAACACCTCGCCATCGCGGAATACCGGCATTTTGCTGCGTTTTAGGCCAAAAGCCAAGGGGTGGCTCAGGTCCAATTCCGCTTCAAAAATAGTCCCGGGGATTTCCTGTGCACCCAGGTCGTCGGCAATTTCGCCATAAGGGCGGCGGCCACTTTGCTCCGGATTTTTGAATTCTTTAAACGTGGTGAAGCCAATACCCTGGTTCTTCAGCCAGGTCACTGCCCTTTGAATGCCGATGAGGGTGCCGCCCGCGTTGACCCATTCTTTCAGTTTGGCGACTCCAGCTGCATTGATGGTTTGGAAGGTACCATCCCCCAGCACAATTACGTTGTAGCGGCTGAGGTTGGAGCGGGCTATGTCGTCGGCTTCCACTTTGGATACGGCCATGTCGAAACGGGTATCCAGCAGGTGCCAGGCTTCACCGGCGGTGCTTGGTATCATCCCTTCACCCACCACAATCATGACCTTGGGTTGGCGCAGGGTAAGGAAATTGTTGCTCCCCAAATCGATACCCTCGGTCGTAAAGCCCGTGCTAACCGCGTCGATGTGTACATTCAGCTCTTTAACAATTGCCGTCACCCACCCGTGGATTTCGGTCGGGGTAGCACTTTGATTTTGTACCGGAATCATCACCGTGCCCATGTCGTACTTTTTACCCTGCAAGGTGATGGGCTGCATGCCAACCTTGGTGCGCAAGCCTTTGCTCTGCAAAAACTGGAGCGCACGAGGCGCGTAGTAATCTTCCCATTCCAGCATGTAGGCATAGTTGCTTAGTGCGGGTGGGCTTACGGGCGTGCGCTCGGGCTTGGGACCCGTTATTTTTGCCCCCATTACATTGGCTGCGGTACCTTTTTTGGGCAAAGCTGCATAAGGCACATTGAAGGCCAGGGGCAGGGCCCAACTGGAAATGTCGTAAAAAATACTGTCTTCAAAGCTGGTCGTGGTTTCAAAAATACCCCGGATCAGGCGGTATTGTTTTTGTTCCAAAGGCACCACAAAGGCCTGATTGGGCTCAAAAGTTTTTCCGTCCACCGTGATTTTGCTGCCCAAATGATACATTTCGATATCCTGGCGTCGAATGATTTCAAACAAGCGGTCGGTACGCGCTTGATCGTGGGGATCGCCGAACACAAAGCCCATCCGACTGTCATTGCGGGCTTCCTGGATGGCCGATTGGAAGAAGTTTTTTTGGTGCTCCAACAACTCTTGCTTGAGTTCCACTGCCGCTTTTTGGGTGGAAAGGGCAGTACGCACCTGATTGCGAATGGTGAACGGAAAAGTGAGCAGACCATTGGCTGTTTCCTGCACATGGCCCCGCGAGCTGGCTTGTTCAAACAGGATACCAATACAACCTTGCACATCGGGGAAGGTGGAACCTTTGCCGTAATAAAAGTCGTCGTAGCCTTCCTGCGAAAAATACAAGGAACCAATCTCATCCAGGTATTTGGTGTGGTATTGCCCAATTTTGATGGTCAACTCCTGGTTTTGTTTGGGTGTGATGGGATTTACGCGGGTACTTACCCCTGGCATGAAGAAGAAAGAGGAGTTGGAACCCATTTCGTGGTGATCGGTCAGGATATTGGGCTTCCACTCGTGGAATATTTTGGCGCGCCCCCGTGATTCAGGATGCGCCCCGGAGAGCCAGTCGCGGTTGAGGTCAAACCAGTAGTGGTTGAAACGGCCGCCGGGCCAGGCCTCGCTGTACTCCCGGTCCTGAGGGTCGGCAGTGAGGTGGCGATTCCGGTGTTGATTGGCCCAGGTGGAAAAGCGGTGGAAACCATCGGGGTTGAAACAGGGATCAAAAATGATAATTACCTCGTTGAGCAGTTTTTCAATTTCTGGACTCTGTCCAGCGGCCAGGTAATAGGCCACCAGGGCGGCGGCATTGCCCCCGCTGGACTCATTGCCATGGATGGAAAAACCCTGGTAAACGACCAGCGGTGTGGTTTTTAAATCAACCCGTTCGGCCTCAGCAGGGTTGCTGACTTGTAGGTGTTTGGCTTTTAAGTCCGCCAGATTTTGGTGATTGCGCTCGGAAGTAATGGCAATGTACACCAAAGGGCGCCCTTCGTAGCTGCGGGCGTATTCGGTGAGTTTGAAGCGGGGTGACAGCTCGGCCAATTTGCGCATGTAGGCCAATTGTTGGTCGTGGCTGATGTGCCATTCTCCGATCTGATACCCCAGATAGGCTTCAGGGGTGGGAATTTTAGGGTCGTAGCTGATCTGCGGAAGGTAATACGACAAGGGTTGTTTGTCCTGCGCAAAGCCCAGGTATGAGTACAGCAAACCCAGGATAAGTATCCATTTTTTGCTCATAATTTGGTTTGTTTAGAAGTGTTGAGATGAAAAAAAAGCGGCTAGTTTATCGCACACAAACTAACCGCTTCCAAAAACCAAAAATAACAAAACTCAAATGAGCAACATGGAATACTTAATGATTCAATAATGTCTGATGGCTTTATGAAGATGATAAACCGCTCTTTGGCGACAGATAACTTGCTGCGCCTAGTCTCGATTCATCAATCAGCCGCAATTTTGGAACACAAAATCGAATTTTGATCAACGACCAGTACCTGGCGCAGGCTACCATTGCCCTGCTTCACACGCAGGATGTAACGGCCTTTGGGCAGCTTATTCAGGTTGAGGCGGGCGCTATAGCCATTGTGGTCATTGATGACTTGTTCGTGAAAGGTTTCACGGCTGTCGAGGCTTTCCAGCGTGAGTACCGTTTTTTCCTTTTGCAAATTGGCCAGTTGAACAATGAGGGCGCGTTCATCTACTCTGGTGCTCAATAGCACATTTTCAATCGGCAGAGTAGCAAGCAGTTGCAGCATAGGCAAAGCTAGCGCTAAGGACATTAATAGACGCTTCATAATATCAGGTTTAAATGTTAAAAAGGGCAACGACAAGGGTGAATTGGCGTTGCCATGTCGGGTAAACTTCTTATCAGCAAAGACGAGAATAGAGGGAAAAGAGTTGCTCGAAAAAGTGTTAAAATTGGCTTTGCTAGATGAAAAGCCATTTTTTGGTGACCAAATGGCCGAATGCTGGTATGAAATTGTAGCAGCTGGTTTTTAGGTTTTTTTTAGGTATTTACTTTTTGACGAGTTCAAAGCGAAAACGCATGGACATCACCGTAGTTGAACTTAAGGGATTGCCCCGTTGAATGCCGTAAATGTGCTCATAGCTACCTTCTTCTACCATGCCATAATAGTCCAGGTCTTTTTGGTCCAGTTCCTCCGCCTCCAGGATCTTTCCCAGGGTGCAGTTCATGATGCTTGCCATTTTTTCAGCTTTGCTACGGGCTTTGTTGTACAGTTTTTCAAACAGATTTATTTCATCGTTTTGAACAGGAGGGTAAATTTTATCCCCAATGTTGCCTTCTACATAATTCAATTGTCGCAACAAGATGAGTAGGTTGTCCAGCTCGGTTTTGTTGTTGACCTTGATTTTAAAAATAGAAAAAGGCATCTCCTCCTGCGAAATCGCATAGGTTTCGTCCCTGTTTAGGGTGTATTTCACTTTATTGGCGTCTAAAAATTGCTTTAGTTGCCCTTCATTTTCCTTGATGCGCGAGCGCATGACCTTGCGTTGGGCTTCAAAATCGCGGTCAAGGTCGTATTCTCCATTCTCGGGGTTCACCCGCAGATGGTATTCCATGGAAGTAGGTTGGCGTTCCAGGGATTCACTTACTTTTACATCCAGATAAGCAGGTAATTGGGCCATGAGCCCATATACACAAGTGAAGAGGCAGAGCGATAGGATCAGTTTTTTCATGTTGCGTTAGGTATTGATGCGTTTTGAAAAGACGTTTATCTTGCAAACGTGTACAAACAAACTTTTGTACCAAAATTAATAAACAAGTGCTCAAAAAGTTACACTCATGCGAATTACCCTGATGCTATTTTTTTGCCTGACCTTCATCAATGGTTTTTCGCAGGAAAAAAAGGCCTGGCAGTGGCTGGAACCCTCCGATACTTTTAATGCCAAACGCACCCGTTTGTTGGGCATTGGCGGGGCGGCGGCCTACGGGGTTGCCTCGGTAGGGCTGTATTCCATATGGTACCGGGATTACGAACTGGGGCCTTTCCATTTTTTCAACGACAAGTTTGGCAACAACGACGAATGGGAAAAGGTGGACAAAGCCGGGCACGTGATTACGGCTTACGCGGAAAGTTACCTGGCTTTCCAGGGTATGCGCTGGGCAGGGGTGAAACACAAACCTGCGGTATGGATTGGTGCCGGGGTGGGCACCATTTTGCAGGGCACCGTTGAGGTAATGGATGGTTTTTCGGCAGGTTGGGGCTTTTCAAAAATGGATTTTTTGGCCAATACCATCGGCGTCACTGCCTTTGCCACTCAAGAGTTCTTGTGGAAAGAACAACGCATGATGTTCAAGGTGTCGAATACCCGGCCCAATTACCCCAGTACCCTCATTCCGGGCAATAAGGGTGGTCCTCCACTTACGGTACGCCAAATTGCGCATGGCCTCTACGGGGATAACTACCTGGAGGCCTTTATTAAGGACTACAACGGCATGACCGTCTGGGCTTCGATTAATCCATCCTCTTTTTTAAAACTATCTGAAACCAGTCGTTTTCCCCGCTGGCTCAACGTTGCCGTTGGTTTCGGTGCTGATGGGGTGTTTGGGGCCTACGGCAATGTGTATACCGATGCCAATGACAGTTATAGCCTGACCAATATCCCCCGGGAAAAGGAGTATTACCTCTCATTGGATGTCGATTTGCGTCGGATTCGAACCCGCAGCCCGCTGTTGCGTACGGTTTTCCAGGGCTTATCCTTTATCAAAATACCTGCTCCAACGCTGGAAATGAGTTCGATTGGCAAGCCCAAGTTTCATTTCTTTTATTGGTGACAAAAATTACCATCCCTAGATGGATGATTTATTATAGATTTGCTCAATCCCGAATTTTACCCCATAATAATTGGAATCAATAATATGAAACAATGAAACGATTAGCACTTATTTTGTTCTGTACTGGATTTGGTCATTTGACCTGGTCCCAAAACCTGGCCGATTCGCCCTGGCATGTTCAAGCCAGGAACATTGATCCAAGCAAGTATTTTGGTGTAACTGTCGCCAACGGGATGGTCGGTTTGGTCTCTTCTCCTGAGCCTATGCGCGTCAAAGACGTGGTGCTCAACGGGGTTTACGATTATTACCAGCGGGGCCGGGTATCCAACATCCTCAAAACGTTCAACCACATCAACATGAATCTGGATGTGGATGGTCGCCGGATGGGTCGCGCCGACATCAGCAATTACCAGCAAACCCTGGACATGCAGAAGGCGGAGCTGAGCACTACTTTTGAAGTGGGGGATAAGCTGAGCGTCAAACACACTCTGATGTCTTTGCGTCACTTGCCATTTACCGCCATGAGCATCGTAGAATTCCGGGCCAAAAAAGACCTCACCATCACCCCGATGAGCGTCATCGAAGCGCCTGATCACCTCAGCGATGTACGCAATTACTACAGCGAAATCGATCGACCCCATGTCACCATTCCTTTGATGACTTCCGTAGCGAATAGCCCGAGTGGCAAACTCAAAGTGGCGGCATCCACCAGTTTTGTTTTTGAGGAAGCACACGGACAAGAGCCCCGGATCATCCACGAGGACTGGGATTACAATATGCACCTGGCCAAGTTTTCCAAAAAACTCAAAGCGGGTGAAACCTATCGTTTTGCGCTGGTGGGTTCAGCGGTATCCTCCGCTCATTTTCAGGATCCCCAAAATGAAGCGGAACGCCTCACCATTTTTGCCAAACTGGAAGGAACTTCCCGCTTGCTGAAACGCCATGAAGCGGAATGGGCCAAGCTTTGGGAAAGTGACATCATCATTGAAGGTGATCTGGAGTCACAGCGGGCCGTGCGTTTTGCCGTATACCACCTTTACTCCTTTGCCAGAGAGGGCACTGCATATAGCCTTTCGCCGATGGGTTTGTCGGGTTTGGGCTACAACGGACACGTTTTTTGGGACACCGAGCTCTGGATGTATCCTCCCGTACTGATGTTGCAACCCAACATCGCCCGCTCCTTACTGGATTACCGCTTTGAACGACTGGAAGCCGCCAAACGCAACGCTTTTTCACATGGCTACAAAGGGGCGATGTATCCCTGGGAATCCAGTGCGGATGGCTCGGAAGATACACCCGTATGGGCACTCACCGGGCCTTTTCAGCACCACATCACCGGGGACATTGCCTGGGCCAACTGGAAATATTACCAGGTGACCAAAGACAAACTTTGGTTGCGCGAACGGGGCTGGCCCGTGATCAAGGCTGCTGCCGAGTTTTGGGCCAGCCGGGTAGAACGCAACGGCCCCGGCAAATACGACATCAACAACGTCATCGGAGCCAACGAATGGCAAGAGAACATTGACAATAATGCCTTTACGAATGGAATGGCCATTACTTCTCTGCGCATTGCCAACCAGACTGCCAGAGAGTTGGGCCTGACGCCAGATCCAGACTGGGAGCATGTTGCGCAAAACATCCCCATTCTCAAGTTCCCGGACGGCACAACCAAAGAGAACGCTACCTACGATGGCGCCATCATCAAACAGGCCGACGTGAATTTGTTGTCCTTTCCTCTGGATATCATCAAGGATGAAGCCAGTATCCGCAAGGATTTGACCTACTACGAACCCCGCATGGCTCCTGATGGCCCCGCGATGGGCGGGTCGGTATTGGCGGCCTTGTACGGTCGCCTGGGTGATGCCGAAAAAGCTTACCAGATGTTCAAAAAAAGTTACCAACCCAACCAGGTGCCTCCTTTTGGGGTATTGGCAGAAACAGCAGGTGGTACCAATCCCTATTTTGCCACCGGAGCCGGGGGAATGTTGCAAGCCATCCTGGCGGGTTTGGGCGGCTTGGACATCACTGATCAAGGCATTGTGCAATTAAAAACCAAACTGCCGAAGGCCTGGAAGTCGCTGACTTTGAAGGGCGTTGGGGCGGAAAAAAAGACCTTTGTGGTTAAATGAAACTTACTTAAACATGAAACATACTTACATTTTGTTATGCAGTCTTGCATTTGGAATGTTGGCCTGTCAAAAAGACTATGACCAGGCTGAAGCCGAAAACCCCGAGTACCTACACCGCTCGGTTTACGCTTTGAATGAAATCATCATTCACGATATTTTTTCGCCGCCCGTGGCTAGCCGGATTTACGCTTATTCCAGTCTGGCTGGTTTTGAAGCGGGGCGCCATGCAGATTCAAGCACCCAGTCTTTGGCTGGACAAATCCCTTGGCTGACTCAGTTCCCTCAGCCTGAAGCAGGCCAGGAGTATTGTTTCCCCCTAGCAGGAGTACATGCCTTTTTGACGGTGGGCAAAGCTTTGACCTTTTCAGAAGACATGATGGATGAGTTCAGGGAAGGGCTTTATGCGGAATGGAAGAAAAAATCGGGCATTCGCAAAGAGGTATTCGACCGCTCGATTGCCTATGGGACTGCCGTTGGTCAGGCTGTGATCGAGCACACTAAGAAGGACAATTACAAGGAAACCCGGACTTTCCCTAAGTTTACGGTAGATGAAAGTGACCCAGAGCGCTGGCAACCTACCCCGCCCGATTACAAGGACGCTGCTGAGCCGCACTGGAGCAAAATCCGGCCATTTACCCTGGATTCGGCTGGCCAGTTTTTGCCACCACCGCCACCCAAATTTGACACCAGCAAAGGCAGTTTGTTTTACAAAACGGTAGAAGAGGTGCTTTATGCGCTGGATGGAGCTGACCGTGCAGAACGGGAGGAAATTGCTTACTTCTGGGACGACAACCCTTTTGTATCCCACCACGCAGGCCACGTGATGTTTGCAGATAAAAAGGTTACTCCCGGTGGACACTGGATGAACATTGCCATGTTGGCTTCACGCATGGAAAAGGCAGATTACGCTAAATCTTCGGAAGCTTATTTGTATACGGCCATTGGTTTGCTGGAAGGCTTCATCAGTTGTTGGCACGCCAAGTACCACTATAACCTGGTGCGCCCCGAAACCTACATCAATAAGTACATCAACCAGGACTGGCGGCCTTTCTTACAAACACCCGCATTTCCGGAACATACCAGCGGGCATAGTGTAATTTCGCGGGCTTCTTCGGAGGGTTTGACCTACGTTTTTGGAGATAACTTTGCCTTCAACGATACCACCAATGTCGAATATGGCCGAACTGCCCGGAATTTCAAGTCTTTCATCCAGGCATCAGATGAGGCGAGTATCAGCCGTTTGTATGGTGGGATTCACTACCGGCCTGCGCTGGATTTGGGCGCTGAGCAGGGGAGAAAAGTTGGACAGTGGATTCAGCAGAAGATTCGGACGAGGAGGAAGGAGTAAAGAGTGAGAAGTGATGAGTGATGAATAGGATATCACTCATCACTTTTATAGGTGGCTTCAAGATGTCCAAAGCATATCCGTTAGTGTTTGATTTACCCCCAAATCGTACGTCCCATGGCCAATACTTTTTTATCCTCATAGCGAACCAGGCGATGCAAATAAGTGAATTCATCAACTTGTTCGAACTCCGTATTGATCTCGTCATGCAAATTCCCTTCTGCTAAAAAAAGTATATCCATTCTGTAAAACTTTTGTAGGCCCACGGTTTCATCAGGTAGTGCTTCCAGCATCCACTTGACAAAATTTACGTTATTAAGGTGGTTGATAAAATCCAGATCGTAATAGCCAACCTGGTAAGTGCGATCTGCTACAGGTTTACTCATCGCGGGTAGCTGATCCAGTGCATGCGGCAAACAACTTTCCTTAGGCGGGAAATACCCCGAAAAACGCGCCAACAACTCCACTGGTATGCGACTCATCTGCCGGGTTTCAGTATTCATCAACAACCAGGTGGTACTGGCGCTGGCAATTTGTAGCCCCGCTTCATCGTACACCCTGAAATCGCGATAAGTAAACACCCGGTAGGCACCAGTAGGGTAGGAGTAGATGGAGATTTTTTCCCCCAGCAGCGGTAAACGTTGCACTTCAATACGCTTGCGGATGAGCACCCAGGCCAGTTTGTATTCCTCCAGGTCCCAAACCGAAATTTTCAGATCGAGCACCTGTTGCATGGCTGTTTCTTGCATCAGGCGGACTAATGCGGGGATGGTCAGCTGCTTGTGACAGTCGATGTCAAAGGTGCGGATGGTGTAGGATTCGAGTTGTGGCAGTGGGTTCATGGGATGAAGGTAAAGGTTTTTGTTATAAATCATTTCCCTATGAACACAATCTTCCTACTGAAAAAACCTGTACTTGTTTTCAACACCAGAGTATACATTCCAGCCTGTTGTACATCTGATTTTGAGATTTGGATTTCAGCCCAACCTTTAGCAATAGCAGGCGTCAATTCTTTTACCTGCCGCCCCATCACATCATACAGTGTAAGCCTCAGGGTGCAATCATAAGGGGCATAAATCGGCAACTTGGTGATGTCTTGAAAAGGATTGGGGCTAATGAGGCCTACAATGAATTGAACACCTTGTAAATCCACCTGATTTTTTTCCCATAAGCGTTGATCTTGTGGTGTGCTTGGGGGCTTGGTGCCAATCCGGTTTCGGTCTGGGGAATCCAATTTTAGAATAGGTTCCTGCAGGCAATCTTTAAAACTCAAGTGAAAACTATCCAATCCTGGGCTGCACTGTTGTGGAGGAACAACCGCGATACCCAGTGGTGCTCCTAAGGAAAGTAGAATAGAATCTTGGATGTATGCATCCCGGGTGCGAAGTTGAAGAATTGTATTGCGGCTAGGTTGAGTAACAAAGAGGCTCTCTTCATTCGTACTGAGGCTGAATGCACTGGCCGGACTGGTTCCTGGCACTCGGCTTAGGGCAGGATTGCTGGATTTGTGGTCAAAACTATAAACGCCTTGCGGTTGTAATGAAAGATAAGCCAAATTGCCATTGGAGGGAATCTTCATTTCGGAAGGTTCTCCACTCAAATTGAGGCGCACGTTGACAGTTCCTGAACTGGGGTCAAGGCGATAAAGCTTTTTTTGACTTTTGTTCAAAATCAGCAACTGATCATTGCCAGGATCAATAAGGCAGTCGCTGACTCCGTTGTCGAGATTAATACTTACCCTTTTTAAGAGTTTCCAGGTATGTGCATCGTATGTAACCAATTCGAATCCCAACTCACTCAATGCGTATAATTTGTTCCCATCTGCACTCAATGCAAGAGCCCCTACCGGCATCCCTGTGCTGATGTCCTCTGTAATGCTATTGCTGCGGGTGTCGATGATGGAAATGGTTGAACATTCCTTTTTACTAATAAAAATGAAGTTTCCATCCCTACTCAGTACGGCATGATTCAGGAAATAGCAGGTACTGAACGCGGGATTGAGATCGATAGTTGTCAATAAGGCATGCCGCAAAGGATCAAAAACATTGATTACCGTATTTTCTGGCGCTGCTGCATAAAGGCGACGTCCGGATGGATGCATGAGCAGGTTGGCATTTACAATAGGATTGATGGCCAGATTTAAACTATTGTTGATGTTATTTTTTTGTGCATCCAGCCAAGAGATCCAGGCAGAACCATTGTCTGATCGGTAAGCATAACTCAATTGTTCTTCAAAACTTAAGCGAAACTTAATGCTGGCACTTTTACCTCTGGCATTTAGGCTGGGACGAAACGCCGGAATGTTACCTGTCCCTTGTAAAGGCAGGCCGATGGCTTGATCAATCTCCCATTTCACCAATGAGCCTTCTGGCACCTTCCCAAAATTAATTGGATTGACAACTTGTTCCCAGCAGGGGGCCATATCTGGGATTTTATTGAGTTCGGGATTAGGCAAAATAATGATGCGGAAAGACTCGGCTTTCCCTTCACATTGGTTGAATGAGAAAGGAGTTACTACAATGGTCATGGTATCCGCTCGACCAGAGGTATTAACAGGGGTAAATGGAGGTAAATTAGTCAATCCACTTGAAACCAATCCCAAATCGGGGCGGTTATTGGTCCAGCGATAACCTGTAAAACGCACATTACTGGAAAACCCAATATTGAGGCTCGGTTCACAAGTATTGAGTGTCAAATCCGCAAGTGAACTAAGTTTGGGCCTAGCAATTACGCGTACATTGAACTCGGAGAATAAATCATCACAAAGTTCCTGATTACTCCCCTGTGCAAAAACTGAAAGTTTGATGACCGCATTTTCATCTCGGGAAGAATTCGCCTGGGTTTGAAAACTGGGGATTGAACCTTGCCCACTTGCAGGCAAACCAATGTTGGGATTAGAATTGGTCCAGCGCAAATCAAATCCACGAATATTGGTGTTGAAGTTTACACCCGGGAAAATCGTTCCTGAACATAAAGTATTGAATTGCTCTACAATCGGTAGAGTGGGGCGAGGGAATACTTTAACTTCAAACCGATGAGTATCAACTGCACAAACCTGGTCGGGGTATTTTACCCATAACTTGAAGATTCCACTATCGGGTTGTAGTCCCTCGTTGTTGGTGGTGTAGTTCAGCGGAGCAACATCAGGATTAATAGGAATCAACAAAGAAGGCTTTGAAAATTGTGCAAAAGAATAAAACGGAGGGTAGGGATTGAGGTTAGCATGCTCGTTGTGACAAAAGACCTGATCAGTTTGAGGCTGTGGTATTGCTTTTATGCGAATGAGGATATTAAACTGACGTTCTTTGCCCACACTTGAATCTTGCCCTACATTGGCTACCGGAGTTACCACAACCTTGATCAACTCCTCCTGGTCACCCCGACCCGAACCCCGGTAAGCTCGGAATGCCGGCAGGGTGTTTTCCCCGTTTTCGGCTAAATTGTAGCCAGGGTTTTCTATTACACGCCAGCGATACCTGGCTTGTGTTACAGGCCCTTTAAATTTAATGCGGGGTATAGAATCACCATAGCAGATGGTAAGGTTGGGAATTGAGTCTACGCTGGGCACTGCGAAAGGCAGCACCCGCATCTGAAAACTTTTCGAAGTGTCCTTACAAATGTTATCGGTGTTGAGCAATATTTCTCTGCTGATTTTGAAATTGGCCACTTGGGTTTGACTGTTGCTAGGATTTTGTGCTACAACGGAAGGAATATTATTGACTCCATTTACAGGCAAACCAATGCTGGGGTTGTCATTTGTCCATTTCAAACGGGTAATCTCATTGGCATAAAAGCTCAGGTTGACGGCTTGGGTTTTTGCACCTGTAGTGAGCAATTGGTCAGGAACGTCAGGGATGCCATATGCTCTGAAAGAACCAATGAAATTGTAATGCAGCTTTAAGCTCGGCATTACACATACACTATCGTTTATTTTGAAACTCGGATACAGCTTGAACTCCGATTGGTGCAGAAAGTTGTGATCCGAAATGGGCGCTTTAAAAGAAGGAATAGTCCCATACCCTGAGTTGGGGGCATCCGTATTGATGTCGCGAATTGAATCGACCTTGGCCCAACGGAAATTAAGCCCTGGATACAATTCATTGAGCGCAATACTTTTGCTCATTACTCCTGGGCAGAGGGTTTGGGTGAGGGGGAGTTCAATTTTGGGTGGTAGGGGATTCCCTCTTAGGGTTATATTAAAGGTTTGAGCTTCACTTTCGCATTCGTCATAATCCATCAAGAGGATTTTTTTAGCCGAAGTAAAATACTGATCTTGAATTAGGGTATCTCGATAAGTATCCAGATATGAGATCGGATAAGTGTTGAGGTAGATTAAATCTCCCCGGTAGTTGGGAAATAATTCATAAGCACTACCAATGGGGACTTGACCTTGTACGTTTATATCTGGGTAAATTATGGTGTCCAGGGCACGTTTGGCGAGATTTACAGCTGTAATGCGAATGGGATAAGCACTGCCATCATAGATGTATAATTTGTTCACGGCTTTTGCGTTAGCATAGAACTTGATACCAGGCCTTACCCCAAAACGTGCCACTATACGTTTACTGGTGAAATCCCACAAACCAATATTTAGTGAATCCAAAAAACGAAGGGATAAACCCGTCCCATCAGGAAAAGGTAACATAGATTCAATACGACCGGGTAAGGTGATGGTTTCGATTGCAGTTAAGGTTTGTGCATTCAGAACGAGTAGCGTAGTTTGACCGCGTAGGGCAAAGTAGAGTTTTTGACCATCTGAACTAAGTGCGCTACATCGAATGGTGGCTCGCAAATTGTTTTGGCTCTCTACTTGATTACTTGTGGTACTGATTTTATAAACCAAGCCCTGAGTCTGGTTAATAGCATAAAGTGAATTTCCATCTCCACTGATTATCAGTGTATCTGCGGGAGTCGTTAGCGGAATTTCACCGTACTTAGGCCGCAACCAAGCGAAATGAGGCTGGGGAATTATTTTGATTTTAGAGACCTTGGCATTGGCAGCATACAATACCGTACTTTTGGGATTTACTACGGGTATATCGCTGTTGCTTAATACATCAAAATAATTGGAACCCCATTCGTTATTATAATCCATAAACCATAGCTCTGGTACTAGACTTGCTGAAACCTCTACATTGGCTGATAAAGACTCTTTACCTTGGTGAACCAAAAATTTTGAAGGTATATCGCCAATTCCTTGAGTCGGTAATCCGGGTAGACTTGGCTTCATTGTCCAGCGGTGCTCAATCCGGTATTCTCTTCCTGGAAAAGTAATGGGGTTGCTGTAAGCACCGTTGCAAAACCAGCGATCTTCGATAGGTTTAATCTCCACCTTAGGTCGGTGTATAAAATAAAAAGCGCTTTTTTCAGACCTACATTGGCCACTGGCTTCAGCTTGAAACTCAATCCAATTTGCACCTGGTTGTCTTGTGTCGACTACATAAGAAGGGAACGCTAAGCGTCCAGTATCAGCAGGAATTCCAGTAGGTACCCAACCTACTGCCTTCCAGCGTAAGGTATAAGGGCCATCATGGATCACAATTGGTTCGATCGGCTGAGTAGTATCTCCATAGCAAACTATTTGTGGGCTAGGTGGCATCTGGATTCTGGGTTGTTTAACATGGGTAACTTTAATCGTAAAGGTATTGGGACTGATTGGGCAAACATTTCGACCGTCTCTAGCAACGGCTTGTACGGTAATGGTGGCAACCTGGTCTTGTCCTGTTTGATTGCTGGCTACAAAACTTGGAATCAGGTTTTTACCCGTAGCAGGCAAGCCAATATTGGGGTTGTTGTTGGTCCATACCTGGTCGTAAACCAATTCATGCTCACTACCAAGTTGGATTGGCACATTTGTTTGGCCGTTACACAAGATGGTATTGTCCCAACGACCAGATCCACTAGTCTCTCGGTAAAGAATGGTAAAAAAAGCATAAGGTAAGGGCTGACAATTTGAAGTTTCGGCAGGAAACTGGTCCAATAATGCATGAATTTCAAAAGTTTGCCCTCCAACGTATCCAAAATGATTTGCTGGTAATGCTACACGATGGAAAGTGGCTTCATATAAAGTATCATTGATTTTTGAAAAAGGGATATCAGGATAAACTTGTGTTCCAGAATGATATAGGCCATAATCTTGACCACGGTAGCCAGGTAGCAGTGCCAACCTTACCCTATAGGCATCTATATTGGAGTACACCTTAACATTGCGCAAAGTATCGCCATAACAAACGGCTGTATCACTGAAAGAAAACCAAAGTCTGGGGCAAAAATTTCTACTTTGGCCAGTAAGTGATGTAAAACAGGATACAGAAAATACAATAAAATAGATGAGTTGTAGCTTTTTCATTGGCAGTATTGTTTTGGGATTGAAATTAAGATGCATGTAATTTTTGGTGATACTCAAAAATACAACCATATTGTTAAATATTAGCCTGCAAAATTTGAATCTGCAAAAAATTAACACAGTGGCTGAAATCAAAACATCGATGAATTATTTTTCAAAAACCATTTGGTTATTCCCACGAATCATTGTACATTTGCACTCGCTTTTCGGGGAAAGGTCTATCTATTCCCTCCAAAAGCCCGTAATTGATTCTCCGCGAAGCAATTCGTGGAGAAGTTCACAAAGGATTTTTTAAACGAAAACAGGATATGCCTACTATTAACCAACTGGTACGCAACGGCAGAGAAAAAGTGGTTGTCAAGAGTAAGTCCCGCGCCTTGAACGCATGCCCTCAAAAGCGTGGTGTTTGTACGCGTGTGTACACAACGACTCCGAAGAAACCAAACTCCGCTTTGCGTAAGGTGGCTAAGGTACGTATGGTGAATGGCATCGAGGTGATTGCTTACATCCCGGGTGAAGGCCACAACCTGCAAGAACACTCTATCGTGCTGGTGCGCGGTGGTCGTGTAAAAGACTTG
>NZ_JANRKL010000248.1:0-15522 GCF_033763495.1 Haliscomenobacter sp.
GCCGTATTCCGTTCCTAGCAGTTCCACAATGCGTTTAAAGGTTTTTTCATTGCCGCCATTCAAAGCTTTGCTGACGGAAGCCTGGGTTAAATCCAGTTTTTCGCCCAATTGCGCCTGGTCGATGTTGAGTGACTTCATCACCGCTCGGCCAAGTCTTTCCCATTGACGCCCAAGACCATGCACCAGCGTTATGCCTTGGGTGTTATGGGGAAAGACTTGGGCTAGCGGATATTTTTGCCGTACTCATCGCCGCTTTTATCGTGAAGTCTTTGCCACTCGACACCTTGCGCTAGGTGGTGATCGTGATGATCTTGTATAAGGCCGGGGTCATGTTGCGGGCTGGGCTTAGGTGAGTTGGGAAGTTGTCCCACCTTCAAAAAGTGGTACCATAGCCATTCATCAAGTGTGTACCTTGGCAACAAGTCTAACCTTCAAATCCTCTGCCAATGACCCGTACATTACGCTCTATTTTTATACTCTTGTTAAGTGCGAGCAAGGTATTTGCCCAAACCCAGCCTCAAGTATCCTCTGGCACCATCCAACGCCTTGAAAACTTCCAATCCCAATACGTCGATGCCCGGAATGTGGATGTCTGGCTGCCCGATGGCTTTACTGCCAATAAAAAGTACCCCGTGCTGTACATGCACGATGGGCAGATGTTGTACGATGCCAGTACCACCTGGAACAAAACGGCCTGGGATGTGGACGATGTACTTGCCAGGTTGATTCAAGAAAAAGCCATCCCAGAGGTGATTGTAGTGGGGGTTTGGAATGGGGGCAAAACCCGGCACTCCGATTATTTTCCGCAAAAACCATTCGAATCCTTGAGCACTGCCCAAAAAGAGGGAGTTTATGCGGCAGCCCGCAGCAACGGCGTATCGGTGTTTAATGCGCAAAAAATCAATTCTGACAATTACCTCAAATTTCTGGTGACTGAGTTGAAGCCATACATCGACAAAAACTTTGCGACCAAAACAGACCGAAAAAACACCTTCATTGCGGGCAGCAGTATGGGTGGCCTTATTTCTATGTACGCCATTTGTGAATACCCGGAAGTGTTTGGCGGTGCTGCTTGCCTGAGTACCCATTGGCCCGGCATTTTTACAGTCGAAGGCAATCCCATCCCCGATGCATTTTTGGCTTACCTACAAGGCAAGTTGCCCAACCCCAAAAACCATAAAATCTATTTCGATTACGGCGATCAAACCCTGGATGCGCTTTATCCTCCGCTACAAAAAAAAGTGGACGAAGTTATGAAAGCCAAAGGATACCAGAAAAAAAACTGGCTGACGCGATATTTTCCAGGGGAAGAGCACAGCGAAAAAGCCTGGAACAAACGCTTGGACATCCCTTTGTTGTTTTTACTGAAAAAATAAGCCCAGGAAAAGAATCCTCAGTTCCGGAGCAAACCAATCGATGCTACGATTCACCGATATTTACATTGTAACGGTAAGGGTTTTATCAGGAGCAACGTTAGGATTTTTCACGGTAGTCAGTATTTGTTGAAGGAATCTTGCCAGTGTTGAAGCAGGAGCTCGTCTAACAACTTTTGTACACCATACTAGCCCCTTCCTCCAACATTGCCTCAATCCGCTTAGCCGATTTGGTGACCGAAAGCCCCCCCAAATTCGTACAGCGCAGCGTATGGTGAATTTGATCCCCAACCGCCTTCATCGTTTCGATCACTTCATCCAATGGGATCAATTGCAGGTAATTGGACAAGGCCATATTGGCGCTGGACATGGCGTTGCTGGCCGCCATGACGTTGCGGCCCAAGCAAGGCGCTTCTACTCGGTTGCCAATGGGGTCACAAATGATGCCCAGGGAGTTTTGTAGGGCCATAGAGGCCGCAGCCAAGGCCTGCTCTAAGGTGCCCCCTTTCATACCTACCAGTGCAGCCGCAGCCATGCCGCCACCCGATCCGGTTTCGGCCATACAACCACCTACCTCAGCAGCAAAAGTAGCGTGTGCCGCAATGAAGACCCCGATAAGTCCGGCAGCCAGCATGGCTTTGACGATTTCATCTTCGGACAAACCCAAGGAATGAGCGGTTCCAAACAAAGCCCCGGGCAAGGCACCACAAGACCCGGCAGTAGGGGCCGCCACAATCACTCCCATTGAACTTTTAACTTCCATCATGGCCGATACATAGAGAATGATCCGGTTGTTGGCATCACCACCGATCAGTTTTTCGGCATCCAATTGGGCTTTGAATTGCAGGGATTGACTGCCCAAAATCCGGTCTTCATAATGGGTGCCTTTCAGGCCCAGGTTTATAGCATTGCCCATGATGTGGATAATGCTGCGCATTTTTTCAAAAACAGCATCAGCAGATAGGTTGCCACGGGCGCTTTCGTAGTCCACCGCCAACTCCCAGAGTGCTTTGTTTTTGTCTGCGTTGTACTCCAGCATTTCGGCGCAGGTGATGAAGGGCACTTGCAGGTTTTTGCGCGCCATCACTGGCAGGACAGGTTTGAGGAATTTGAGGAAGCTTACCCCATCCATATTTAAAAGCTCCTGGCAAATAACGGTATCAGGAAAACTTTGGGCTTTGATTTGGATGAAACTGAGTTCCTCTCCGCTTCTGAACTGGATGTCATCGTAGGGAATGGATGCCTGGAGGTAGGGGATGATCTGATCTGGATTTGCGCAATAAATCAGGGTTTCAAAATAATCGCCCGCCATCGAGACGGCCACACCGTCAATATCGATCACTTCAATCATGCCTCCACCGGTAGAAATGGCAGTCAACCTGCGGATTTCCCGGGTATTGCTCAGGGTGATTTTGTAGGTATTGGGGTGATCGGCATTGATGTCACAAATGTTGATACTGACTTTGATTCCAGCACCCTCCAGGTATTTTTCAGATTCGGGCAGGCGTTCATCGTAGGCCTCCCAACCCAGGAAACCACCAAACAAACCCATGTCGGAACCCTGGCTTTTGTGGGTAGTAGCCAGCGAGCCATTGGGGTCAAATTCGATGAAGATGTCCTGAATTTGCTCGTCCATCAGGTCGCGGCACATTCGGGCAATTCGCAAGGAGGCCGCGCAATGCGAACTGGACGGTCCACGCATGACTGGGCCGATAACGTCGTTGAAGATGCTGGGAAAAGTGCTCATGAGTGGTTCTGGTTTTGATGGTTAAGGGCATTAATTATTCACCAAAATTACGCATTTTTTTACCGCAGAGTTTCACAGAGTAGACACGGAGTTTCACAGAGTTTTTTAGTTTTAAGGAGTTTGCCACCTGTGGTGGCTAGAGTTTGTGCTTCAAGAAAACCTGCTTAAGATCAAGCCAATAATCATGTGACTTGATAAAAGGCCCGAGCTTCGGCAATGGCAACCTCCGTGGCCTCCTCGCACCGTAGGTGCCCTAAAAAAACTCCGTGAAACTCCGTGTGTACTCTGTGAAACTCTGCGGTAAAAAATTGGGTTATATTGAAATCGCCATGTGCATCATTAATACTCACATTAGATGGAGTCAGTTTAAGAATAGGATGGCGTAATGAGAGTTATTCATTGCTTAAGGACTTCACCGGATTAGCCAAAGCCGCCTTCACACTCTGTAAACTGATCAATAGCGCCGTGACCAGCGCCAGGCCCGCCAGTGACGCTGCAAAAAACCAGGGAGTCATCTCGATGCGGTAAGCATAATTCTCCAGCCAGCCGCGCAACAAATACCAGGCAAGGGGACAAGCTGCCAGCCCTGCCAGCAATAAAACGACCAGAAACTCCCGCAAAAACAACCCTATAATGCCCGGAACTGAGGCACCCAAAACCTTGCGCACGCCTACTTCTTTTTCCCGCCGTTGCAAATTGAGCGATACCAGGCCCAACACCCCAAGTAAAGCGATCAACAAAGCTATGCCACTGGCTGCATAGGCTGATCTTTTCATCTGTAATTCCTGGGCATAAATTTTGGCCAGAGTATCATCCATGAAGGTGTATTCAAAGGCACTGTTGGGCATAAGTTCAGCCCATTTTTTTTGCAATGCGGCCATGCGCTCAGGGATTTCTCCAGCGTCAAGTTTGAAAGACAAATAGCGGTATAAAACCCGATTTTGTTGAGAAAAAACCACCATCGGCTGAATAGAGGTAGCCATGGAACCAAAGTGAAAATCGCGCAGCACGCCCTTGATGGTGTAGGGGCTTGGATCTCCGGCTATGCGCAAAGTCTGACCAACAGCTGAAGCCGCATCCGGGAAGCCAAGCGCCAGCGCAGAACGTTCATTCAGCACAACTTTGCCAAAATTGCGCACCTCCGGATTAAAATACTCACCCGCCAGAACGGGGATTTGATAGGTGTCGAGGTAATTTTCATCAGCAGTTATCTCCTGACAAATGGTAGCTGTAGTGGAATCAGTGCCTGCACGGTAGACCGAGGGCTGTGCCTGGTTGATGCCATTGGGAATTTCGTAGGAGAGTGAGGCGCTGCGCACCCCGGGCAGTTTGGCCATTTCGTCGCGTATGGTCAACATTTTGCGGAGGCCTTCCTGGCTCCAGTCGCGGGGCACCTGGGCGCTTACCACAAACTCCTTATTGTACCCAAGGTTTTCCCCAAAAAAATAATTGACTTGTGCGGCCACTACCAGGGTAGCGATAATGACCAGATTGGCCACTCCAAATTGAAACCCGACCAGGTATTTGCGCAGGTGCAGGCTTTGATTGGCAGTTCCGGGCTTTCCTTTCAGCGACTCTACTGTGCGCAACGAAGATAGAAAAAACGCCGGGTAAAGGCCCGCCAAGAGGCCGACCACAAGCACCAAAGCGAGGGGCAAAAAGGCAAAAAATACCGGGAAACTGTTTAAGGCAGGCAGGCTTTTTCCCACCATTTGTTCAAAAGGTGCCTGGGCAAGTGGGTAGGCCAAAAAGGCCAGCACCGTAGCGATCAATACCAAGAGCAAAGATTCGCTTAGAAACTGAAGCACCAATTGTTTTTTCAGGCCTCCCAATGCCTTCCGAACTCCGATTTCGCGGATGCGCGACCCTGCGCGCCCGATGGCCAGGTTGATAAAGTTAAAAATGGCCATAAACAGGATAAAAACGCCCACCGATGCCAAGGCAAACAACATCCGTTTGACCAGGGCCTTGTTTTTTTGGAGGTGGTAATCTGTCAATGGAACGGGAAGCACCCGCAGGTTTTCTTTTTCAAAATCGGCGCCTTCGTTTAGAATGAGTTGTTGGATGGGCTTTTCCAAATCAGCGGCGCTCACTCCGGGCTGCAATTCGAGGTAAGTGGGGTAAATGATGTTGTTCCAATCGTTCACGTCCCGATTGAAAAAGTACCTCGCGGTGGTGAAGGAAATGAAAAGACTATTGGATTCGGTGCCCAGCAAGTTGGTGACGGAATTTTCAGGGATTTCCCCCAATACCCCGGTGACCTGGAACTCATGGTTTTCACCTGTAAAATTCCGTACGCTGAGGGTTTGGCCCAGTACATCGGTTTTGCCAAAATATTTCAGCGCCCTTTCTGCAGTGATCACCAGGGAATAAGGGGCCTTCAAGGCATTGTTTGGGTCGCCGTGCAGGAGTTCGAAGCCAAACATGGGAATGAAGGTGCTATCTCCAATCTGGATGCCTTCCCGAAATACTTTGTCGCCCTTCACCACATCCGACTTAATGCCATCCCAACGGTAAAAATTGGCTACGAGGTGTGGATAAGTCTCTTTTAAACGTTTGCCAAGGGGCCCAGCGGAGGTGATGTCCATGCCGATGTTGGGATTTTTCCAAATGCTGGTCAGAAAATATTGCCGATCGGCATGGCGCAACTTTTGGTTTACTTGCAACTCGCCCCAAACATGGGCACCGATGAGCAAGGCGAAGAGGATACCTGCGCACAATCCAAACACATTGAGGGCGGAGTAAAAACCATTTTTGCGGATGCTCCGGTAGGCCAGTTTGAAGTTATTTTGCAGCATGGTTCGTTTTTTAATGGGAATTGGGAAGATTGGTGTATTGTGCTATTTCCAAATCGCTCATTTTGCCTCTTGATGTCTAAACTCCAGTCCGATCGAAGTTCTGGGTTTGAACCCTTTCCAGTTGCCATCAATCGCTTTTTCGGACAATTGAAGGTATTCCCCAAGGTCCTGTTTTTTCAAATGAATGCCTAAAAATGCTGTGACAAAATGCTGATTGATGTTGTTGATCCGACGCTGATCCCACACCGAATCCGCATAACGCAGGTATTCATTGAGGGACAAACCTTCGGCATTGGCTTCTGGGGGAGCAGGGTTGGGGGCTACGTTGTGGCGAGCGTTTTGATAGGTCAGGAGGTACCGATCGGCGTGTTGGGCACCATCGTAAATGGCTTTGATGCCTTTTTCGTATTTTGAAATGTCGTCCTCACTGCCTGCTACAAAAAACGTGGGGCGGGTCAACCCGGCCAGGCCTGTCGAATCCCAGGCCCCGTTGTTCATGCCCCAGGGGGCAAAAGCCACCACCGCTTTGATGCGCTGGTCCTGGGTTTTGGCATAGGCTGGAGATCCAGCTAATCGTTCGGCCAGGGCTTCACAACCACCACTCAAGCCTTTGAATTGTTGAAATGCACTGTTGCTGAATCCTGCCCCTGAAGCATTCAATGCACCATAGCCACCCATAGAGTAGCCAATGAGCCCGGTGTTTTTGGCATCGACCAGACCAGCTAAAAAACTTCCACTTCCTTTTTGACTGAGTCGATCCATTTCATCCAACACAAACAACTGATCCAGCGGGCGATGGTATAAAGTGCTCGAAAAGGCAGCTGCATCCCGAAAAGTTGATTCGGTATGGTCGATTGCAGCCACTACATATCCTTTTGAGGCCAGATTTTCAGCCAGATAGGTCATCAAGTATCGCGACCCAGTATAACCATGCGACAAGATGACCAAAGGGTAAGGAGCCCCTTCTGTTTTGGGAACTGCCTTACGCAAGCAGCGTCCCTTAAAAGTAAAAGGCAACAGGGGGCGCTTGGGGTCATTGAAGTTTCCCATCACTTCCTGGTACACTTCTATTTCTTTTTTTTGAGCGGGAATCAGGGCAGGATACCAAACTTCTACAGTAAGTGGGCGATCGTAGGTAGGCGTTTTACCGTCCTTGTGTTGCAGTACGTTGAGCTGATTTTTATGCAGCAGATTGATGGTTTGTACACCAATACTATATGGGCCTCGTTTGGCCAATTCAGGCGCGTCCGGCAAAAAATCGCCATAGATGAATTCTGAATGATTTGATTGTGCAAAAAGGAGAAGTGTGAAGGACATGCAAAACAAAATAGCAAGCAGTGTTTTTTGAAGCAAGTGTGTCATTGATGGCAATTTTCAAGTGAGCATTTGGTAGCGGCTTAAAGATAAAAAATGTTTGAGTGGGCGCAAGCAGACAATAATCCAATGCTTGTCATTATCTTTACTTGGGATTCATTAAGAAAGCGATTGTTTATTCACTCCAGAACCAGCGTGCAATGTAGATGAGAGCTATTTTTATTGGTTGTATCTTCATGGTCTATTCAGTGTTGTCTGGTGGTCAATCCACCGAGACAGACAGCATGAAGCAATTATTACCCCGTCAGATTGGGGAGAAACGGCTTAATACTTTACTGCGCCTTGCCTACCAACTTTTTGACTTCAGCATTGAAGATGCGCATCGTTATGCCTTAGATGCCCTCAAAGAGGCCAGGCAACTGAAAAACAAGCCCGGTGAAAAACATGCATTGACCCTCATTGCTGAATACTACTACAATCTCAGTGACACCCCCAAAGCGCGCGAATTTTTACGGCAAGCAGACCGGATCAGTTTAAAAGAAGGGGGGAAACTGTATACAGCATATTCCTATGTTATAACAGCTAATCTTTACTTGGAAGAACCCAATACCGATTCTGCTAAAGTTTATTTCCAGAAAGCGCTTAAGTTGCTAGAACACGAGGATCATTATAAAATAAAATATTATAGCTATTTCTCTTACTCCAGTTTTTTATTTGAACAGAATCAACTTGATGAATCCAAAAGGGTTTTGGAAAAACTTTATGCAATTGCGGTAAAGAACAATGCAAAAATGAACCAAGCAGAATTACTTACTGAACTTGGCGCGATAGAAAATCAAAAAGATGAGTACAAGAAGGCCTACAGGTACTTGAAGCAGGCTGAGCCATTGATCCCCCCAAATACCTATAGTTATGTGAAATTTAATTTTCTCTATCACCTCGCTCATATCGAGTTCAATATGGGTATGAATGCAGCGGCCATAACCCACCTCAAAGAAGTACTTTCCATTAAAGAGATAGAGCAATACGAAGACATCAAGGCTGATATGAACATTTTAGCTGGGAAAATATATTTGGAACGGGGGGAGTTACCCAGTGCACTTAAATATTATTTGGATGCTGTGGAGGTTTTTGAGCGCATTGGCCTTCGTAAAGATTTAGGCTGGGCTTATTCCGATGTTGCCTGGCTTTATTTTAAACAATTCAATGACCAAGAGTGTGTGAATTTTGTCAATAAAGCTTTGGAAATTGGAACAGCCATTCAAGATGATTTCGGGATTGCTCGCGCACATTCCATTCTGGGTTCACTCTACAATGCTCAGGGGAAATATGAAAAAGCAATCCGTGAACACGAATGGGCATTAAGCATCAGGCAAAAATTACAGTCCCGCTCAGGAATGGCCGACTCTTATTATAACCTTGGCTCTGTATATGAGAAGAATGGCCAAATTGACAGAGCCATACTTTACGCCAATAAAAGTTTGGCTATTGACGAGGAGTTGGGAAACGTAGTGAATTTAGGATTGGGGTATAAAAAAATTGCCTCCTTATCCATTTTGAAGAGGGACTATAACACTGCTGAAAGCTTTTTGGATAGGGCTATGAAATTGGCAAACCAAACAGCTTCGCCTGAGTTAAGGCGAGACGTAAATTTGCTGTTTGCAAAATTGAGTGAAAAAACGGGTGATATTTCTGCTGCCAACAAATACCTGTATTTAGCTATCGAAGCCAATGACAGTTTGTACAATACAACCAGCGCAGAGAAGATTGCTGAGATAAGAGGTTTATTTGACCTCGAAAACATTGAACTCAAAAGCAAACAAAGAGAGCAAGCATTAATCCTGAAGCAGACCGAAATAGATAGCCAGCGCAATTACAACATGATGGTTATGATTATTTTAATTTTGGTAAGTTGTTCATTAATTGTTGGCGCATTTTTATACAACATTATTAGAAAAAAGAACCTAAAACTGCAAGAAGAAATTGCTGAACGCAAAAGAGCTGAAGCACAAATCCTCCAGAGCCAGGCATTGTATGAAGAAGCACAGGCTATTGCTCAGGTTGGTAGCTGGGAATTTAATCTGTCGACTTCAAAATTACATTGGTCTAAAGAAACCTACCGCATTTTTGAGTTGGAGAATTGCCCGGATGAGCTATTGTATGAAGCATGGCGCGAAAAATGCCACCCAGTAGATCGAATCAAGCTGGATGAGGCGATCCAAAATACCATAAATACCGGTGCTCAATTTCATGTCGAACACCGGGCAATTTTTAAAGATGGCAGGGTAAAATACATCGCTTGTATCGGAGAAGTTATCCGAGACAGTGAAGGCCAGATCGTGGGGCTACAGGGGACTGACCAGGATGTAACGGCTCAGAAACAGGCTGCGATTGCTAAATCCGAATTTTTGGCAAGCATGAGCCATGAGATCAGGACGCCGATCAATGGAGTGATCGGCATTGCTGATCTACTGATGGAAGAGCAACTCAGCCCCACGCAACGTGAATACCTGGATACCTTGAAGTTTTCAGCCCAACACCTATCCAACATCGTTTCGGATATCCTTGACTTTTCGAAAATTGAGTCAGGAAAGCTCGTTTTTGAACGCATTCCTTTTGATTTGTCTAAAGTAGCCACCCATGTTTTTAGGCTTTTTGAAAATAGTGCCAATGATAAAGGGATAACCTTGACATTTGTTCCTGACCCACGGATTAAGGATCTTTTGATCGGCGACTATTTCCGACTTAGCCAGGTGTTATCTAATGTTTTATCCAATGCAATAAAATTTACGGACAAAGGCTCAGTAGAATTGGCCTATACTTTATTGGAGGAAACAGAAAGTAGTGTCCGCGTAAAATTGACCGTAAAAGACACCGGGGTTGGGATTTCTGAAGAGCAACTTGAGCAAATCTTTGAAGACTTTACCCAAGCTGATGTGAGTACTTCCCGAAAATATGGGGGAACGGGTCTGGGCTTAAGCATCAGCAAAAAATTGGTTGAGCAGCAAGGAGGAACAATTTATGTAGAGAGTTGTCTGGGGCAGGGATCAACTTTTTCGGTAGAAATGAAGTATGATAAACACGAGCGTCTCCCCACTGCAATTGTTCGGGAAGTTCCAAGTTCCCAAGCTATGGACCTCAGCGGAATGACCTTTTTAATCGCTGAAGACAACGACGTGAATGCGCTTGTGCTTACTACGATTTTGAAGAAATGGGGAGCCAATTATACCCTTGTCCAGGATGGTCAGAAGGCCATTGACTGCATGAAAAAAGATGATTTTGATGCGATCATCATGGACATTCAAATGCCTATAATGGATGGAAAAGAAGCCACCCAAGTGATCAGGCAACTCCCCGATGATCGGAAGCGCAACATCCCTATTATTGCGTTTACCGCCGAAGCTTCGGTTGAATTTCACGAAGAATACCTGAACAATGGTTTCAACGATTGTGTTACCAAGCCGTTTCGGCCGGAGCAGTTGTACAAGATTTTGAAGAAGTATCAGGCTTTTGGGTGAAGGCGACGAAAGGAAAAATATACAATGAATGTCGGGCCCTGCTCCGGAAAAAAACCTTATTTTCCCGAACAGGGCCCATATGTTTAATCATTCGAGCGTCCAAACAATCTCAACAAGTACAAAAACAAGTTGATAAAGTCCAAATACAGCGTCAACGCCCCCATGATGGCCTCCTTATGATCCTCTTCCGTACCTTCATTTCCAATGATGTTCATTTGTTTGATCTTCTGGGTATCATAAGCCGTCAGACCTACAAAGATCAGGATACCCGCGTAAGTGATGATCCAGTACATGATCGGGTTGCGGAAAAAAATGTTCACCACCGAGGCGATGATCAAACCAATCAAGGCCATAAAAAGCAGGTTACCCGCCCGGGTTAGGTCTTGTTTGGTGAAATACCCATAAATGCTCATTGCGGCAAAAGTACCCCCAGTAATCAGAAAAGTCCCCATTACCGAAGCCCCCGTATAGCGGATGAAAATAGCCGACAAGGTCAGGCCATTCAGCACCGCATAAAGCAAGTACACCAGGGTAGCAGTTGCTGCCGACATGCGCGTTACGGCAGCAGCCAGGTAGCCCACCATCAATAACTCACCAATGATCAGTCCCCAGAATACCAATTTATTCCCAAAAATGATTTGGAGCAAAGTGGTAGAACTGGCAACAAAATAAGCCACTGTACCAGTCAGCGCCAGGCCTATTGCCATCCAGCCGTATACTTTGGTGATAAAACGAGCCTGCTCAGCTTCGATTAGAGCCTGTCTTTGGTCACCTACAAAAGGAAATTCATTCATTTTTAATTGGGTTTTTGTTTAAAAAAGGAACCAATAGCAAAACAAGTTTAAGGATACTTTTGGATCAGCGCAAATAAATTCGCTTAAGGCTTATAACTGTCCTTCAAACCCACCGTGAGGTTGAAAACAGGATGCTCGGGTGTTGTATCCTGATCGGCACAGAAATACCCCATCCGCAAGAATTGGAAACTGTCGCCAGCTTGGGCATTGGCCAGGCTGGGCTCCAATTTGGCATTCGGAATGACTTTGAGCGAATCGGGATTGACAAACTCCAGGTAATCGCGGTCTTCGTGGTTGGTTGGTTCAGGATCAGTAAACAGCTTATCGTACATACGAACCTCTCCATCAATGGCCTCGGCCGCCGATACCCAGTGCAGTACCCCCTTGGCCTTTAGGCCAGAAGTATCTGAACCCGAACGGCTTTCAGGGAAATAAGTACAAAAAAGTTGGCTTACCTGTTCATTCTCATCTTTTAGTACAACATCGCACTGGATGATGTAAGCTCCTTTTAATCGGACCATACCACCCGGCGAAAGTCGGAAGAACTTTTTAGGCGGTTCTTCCATGAAGTCTTCCCGCTCGATGTAAATTTCACGAGAGAAAGGAATGGTGCGTACCCCGGCGTTAGGATCTTCGGGGTTGTTTTCAATCTCCATCTGTTCCACCTGGTCTTCAGGATAATTGAGAATGACCACTTTGATCGGATCGAGTACCGCCATAGCCCGGGTGGCAGTTTGATTCAGGATTTCACGCACCGAAAACTCCAATAAGCCATATTCAATGGTATTGTCTCGTTTGGCTACTCCGGCTCGTTCGCAGAAATTGATGATGCCCTTGGCAGGATAACCCCGGCGGCGCATGCCCGAAATGGTAGGCATGCGAGGGTCGTCCCAACCGGTTACATACCCTTCAGTCACCAGCTTTAGCAACTTGCGTTTACTGGTAATCAGGTACGCCACGTTCATCCGGGCAAACTCGATTTGGCGGCTTGGGAAAATGCCCAGTTTTTCGATGTACCACTCGTACAAAGGGCGGTGGTGAATGAATTCCAGTGAGCACAAGGAATGGGTGATGCCCTCAATCGAATCACTTTGGCCATGCGCAAAGTCGTACATCGGGTAAATGCACCACTGATCGCCAGTGCGGTGGTGATGGGCGTGTTTGATGCGGTACATGATGGGGTCACGCATGTGCATGTTGGGCGAGCTTAAGTCTCCCATTGTGCGCAGAACGCGGGCACCATCGGGGAATTCCCCATTTTTCATGCGTTCAAACAAGTTCAGATTTTCTTCGATGGACCGACTCCGGTAGGGGCTTGCTTGGGCAGGCACAGCAGGATTGCCTTTCATCGCCTCGATTTCTTCCTTGGTGGAATCATCAACGTAGGCCAGGCCTTTTTTGATCAACTCAACGGCATAGGCATACAATTGTGGGAAATAATCGGAGGCATAAAATTCATTGTCCCACTCAGCACCCAACCAGCGGACATCGGCGCGAATGCTATCGACGTATTCTACATCTTCGGTAACCGGGTTGGTATCGTCGAAACGCAGGTTGAATTTGCCGTTGAAACGTTGGGCGATGCCATAATTCACGGTGATGGCCTTAGCATGGCCAATATGGAGATAGCCATTGGGCTCTGGTGGGAAACGGGTGTGAATCCGACCAGCGTGTTTGCCGTTGGCAATGTCTTCTTCGATGATTTGCTCGATAAAATTCAGTGAACGTTCTTCTTTCTCAAGCAAGGGATTGTCGGCACTCATATTTGTTTGGTTGTAGGGACATGAGGATGAAGTTTTTTGAAATAATCGCTCTTTAGGCAGTGGCTTATGAATTGCCTCCAGCTTTAGCTGGTGGGTGAAAGGTTAAATTTTGAATGGGCTTTAGCCCTAACCTCAACTTGGCAAATAGGGCTAAAGCCCAAAACTAGAATTCATTGTTATCCACCAGCTAAAGCTGGAGGCAATTCATGGGCTTCTAGCCTAAGGTTTAAGAACGAGTATTTCAAAAAACTTCATGATCGTGTCTAATTCAAAGTTATTTCTCTAAACAGAGTCGCGATAAATCGCGCCTCTACATGCGCTCCGGCGTTTCGATACCCAGCAAATCCAGGCCCGTTCGCAGAGCATTCCGCACTGCAATGGACAACTGAATCCGGAAGGCCTTTGCGGCTTCCGATTCTGCTTGCAAGATGCGATAATCGTGCCAGAAACGGTGAAAAGCCTTAGCGAGTTCATAGCTGTACATAGCCACCATAGAGGGGTCGTAGGTTTCCGCTGCCTGCTTGATGACCTCCGGAAACTGGTACAATTGGGCGATGATGTCCTTTTCGGCGGTTTCCAGAGTGGTATATGTGCTGGCCGCGCTCAGGTCGGGATTGCCCGCCTTGTTAAGCATAGAACTACAACGCACGAAGGCGTTTTGCACGTATGGCCCCGTTTGTCCCTGCAAGTCAACAGACTCTTTGGGATCAAAAATCATCCGTTTTTTGGGATGTACCTTGACGATGAAAAACTTCAAAGCAGCCAGCCCGATTTTACGGATGACTTCCTGTTGTGCTTCTGGCGTCATATCGGCCAAAGATCCACGTTCCTTGCTGTTTTCCCAGGCTTCCTGAACAACTTCGGCAATTAGGTCGTCGGCATCCACTACGGTCCCTTCCCGCGATTTCATTTTGCCACTGGGTAAATCTACCATGCCGTAGGACAAGTGGTACAAACCAGCTGCATAAGGCTCGCCCAAACGTTTCATGATTTCGAAGAGCACCTGGAAATGGTAGTTTTGCTCATCGGCGACCACGTAAATCATTTTTTCAGCCCCAAAATCCTGGTACCGCATTTGGGCGGTCCCAATGTCCTGGGTGATGTATACCGAGGTGCCATCTTTGCGCAGCACCAGTTTTTTGTCCAGTTTGGCATCCTCCAAATCGATCCATACCGAACCATCTTCAAGGCGGTAAAATACCCCGGAGTTTAGGCCCTGGTCAACGGTTTCACGCCCAAGTAAATAGGTATTGGACTCGTAGTAAAGTTTGTCAAAAGTGACCCCCAGTTTGTCGAAAGTTGAATCAAAACCGGCATAGACCCAACCATTCATCAGTTTCCATAACTCGATAGTCTCAGGGTCATGAGCCTCCCAGGCGAGCAACATTTCCCGGGCTTCTTTGCCCAGGGTACTGTACAGGTTAAAATACAGGTCTTTGTAGGCCTTGAAAAACTCCTCGGGGCTTTGTTCGCCTTTTTTCTTTTCCGAATAAATGGCCAGGGCTTCTTCGCTTTGTTGCCAGGCCTTGTATTCTTCTTGGAATTTTTTCTCAAACAAAACGTAAAAATCGCCTACAAAATGGTCACTCTTGGTGTTGGTTGATTCGGGAGTAGCTCCAGCGCCGAATTTTTTCCAGGCCAACATACTTTTACAAATGGCAATGCCCCGGTCGTTGATGATTTGCACCCGCACGACCTCATAACCCGCCGCTTCATAAATTTTACTCACCGACCACCCCAACAGGATATTGCGGATGTGGCCAAGGTGTAGTGGTTTATTGGTATTGGGAGAGCAGTATTCCACCATTACCTTACGACCATTGGCTGCATGGGTGCCGTATTGTGGATTTTGGTAAATACCTTCCAAAAACTCACGCCAGTATTGATCATCGACTACCAGGTTCAAAAAACCCTTAATGACGTTAAAGTCCTTGATGTACTGAACCTGCTCTACCAAAAAAGCGCCCAATTCCTGGCCGATGGCTTCGGGGCTTTTTTTGACGTGTTTGGTAAAAGGAAAAACAACGAGCGTATAATCTCCTTCAAACTCTTTACGGGTCGTGCTCAAGGGGAAGTCTTCACCTTTGATTTCCAGATTGTACAATTGCGCAGCGGCCTGGACGACGCCTTGCTGAATGATGTTGACAATGTTCATTTGTCCGGGTATGTTGTAAATTGAGTGGCAAAAATAGGGAAAAAGTTGAGGAGTTGAGGG
>NZ_JANRKL010000249.1:0-26773 GCF_033763495.1 Haliscomenobacter sp.
GCTAAATCCACAAGAAAAAACGGATATTGAGTCCTGGAACTCGGGTGGTAATTGCATATATCTTGATAGCTTGAGAACCTTCAAAATAATGCTTTTTCACCCAGTTCTTTTCTTTTCTAAAGGGATAAAGTCCAGCTTAGGTGAGGTTCTTAAATTTTCTTAGACGCACTTTTGTACTGTCTTATAATTGCAAGGATCAACATTGACTGGGTTTTCCATGGTGGTTTTTGACCTGATATGATCTACCTAATCCAGTAGATTGTATACGAATAATTGCCGTTTCTCTACTTGTGCTACTTGGTTTTATTGAGTTATTTAAATTTGAACACTATAAAGTTTGAAAATACACCTCACTAGATACAATTTTTTTATCGCCGTTTTTTTGCCTCGTCTATTAAAATCGATTTTCTAATTTAAATTAACGATAATGCAAACATTGATTTATGGTGTATTGCTAGCCCTAACTGTTGGAGTAGGCAATCCAAACATTGAGCAGAATGCTGTCATTGCAGCAAAAGACAATGACCGTTTAGAGAAGCATTTACAGGATCTCTCAGCCCAGTTTTTAGAGCGAAAGCGACTTACTGAATTGCAACGCAAGAACTTCAAGTCTATACCTGACACAAGTGCGTATTACAAGGAAATGCGCCCTGATTTCGTAAGCACTTACAATACTATTCAGTCAAGGCATAATGCATACATTGATCAAGTACGCAAGGCCATTTTAATTGGCTCGCGAGATGAGATAAAAGAACAAAGGGACACTTTAGACCTGAACAAGGAGCTAAATTTACTCAAGCGAATTGTGGATAACGCTCCTAGCAATGTTCGTACACCTTTATCAAAATGGGATAAATATGCTTTACCAGATCCGAAAGAGGAAGATAGCATAATTCCACTAATCATTCCAGTTATTATAGACGGAATATTTAGTGTAATCGAGCATTTGCGCGAAGAAAAGCAGGAGAGAAGAGCATATCTTGCTAAAATATTTGAAGATCCAAAGTTGTATATCCAAGATTTCGACGAGGTTTCAAAACCAATTGATTTGAAGGAGTAGTATGAAATAGTTATGACCTGATCTGGTGGATTGAATGAAGGGTTTAAAATGGTCAGACAAATGGACATTCAATTCACCAGGTCAGGTTGTAGCAATTAAATTTATACCCACCGAGTGCGACCCTCAATCACAAAAAAACGCGACTTGCACCCTTTAATCCGATGAACAGAAGGGGAAAAAGTGCCATGCTTTTTACCCTTAGGAGTTAAGCTCCAGCAAGGTTTGGCGGTAGGAAGCAGATTGAGGTAGATTAGTTCTTTACAGCCACAGGGGCAATAAAAAACTGCACACCATTGATGAGGTTGTTCACCGACCCAATAGACGGTGTACTTGCGAATATGCTGCTCTTCGGGCAAACACGAGTCATCCCGAATCAAGCAAAAGAGGAGACAAATAGAGATGGCCAATCGGAGTCTGTAGAGCGGTATCGAAGCATTTCGGTACCGCTCTCCTGTTCTATGACACCATCGTTCTATGATGATCATAGCAGCCGCTTTCCAATTTCGGATCAAGTGTAACAAAAAATCATAGACTAAAGCGACGATAGCGAGGAGTTTGAGTCTGTTTTCCCAGAACCACAAGCGGGGAGATTCCATAGCCAATTCTGATTTTCCAAAACGGAAAGCCTGTTCGATGTCCCAGCGTTGAAAGTAGCTGAAGCAGATTTCCCAGGCCTGTGCTTGCTTTTGAACGGGTAGAGAAGAGATCAAATACATGGGGCTATTGAAGTTTTTTTTGTCGCGAACGATGACCAGTGTTAAGTTCTGCTGGAGGTGATCTGGATGTTGTACGGATGCCCAAGCGATACTGATGCGTTTGATTTTCCTGCGTTCTTTATCTTGAACTAATCGACTATACTGAGGTCGAAAGGATCTGGCTAAAAGGTGAGTTTTCTTTTCCCCTTTCAAGTGATGGACTAAGAGATGGTTCTTTTTCCAACGAAGGACAAAATCTTGTTGAAATTTAAATAGCCACTCAAGCATTTGACTATTGGCATAGCCCCGATCCAGGATATAGAGCGTAGTTCGCCCAAGCTCTAGACTTATTTTTTTGAGCATGCGATAGCTCAGATTGGTACCTACTTCTTTAAACTTTCCTCGAGTCGTCCACCAATTCATTTGACACACACTGGGAGTAGAGCCTAAGGCAGACAACATCACGGCCGTCTATTCAAAACCAGGAACACAAATCCGACTCATGGGCGGGCGATAAAAGCCTTTCTTCATTTTGGTCAAGCGCTTACCCTTGCTACTGAACACACTACATAAACCCTCTGCAAACCAACTTTCTGGTTTTTCGATTCGACTATCATCCCAAAGCAATAAGGCTCGTTTTCCTGCTTCTTTCAGTGCTTCGATCCGTTCTTTGGTTCGTTCAAACAGAAAATCATCAATTAAATCTGATTTCCATTTTTTACTCCGCAATAAGTTACTGATCCGTTTGGTACCCGCTGGAGAATGGTCAAAACCCTTGATGTAGCCGCCTAATTCACTCAATAATAAACCCATCGACCGATTCCGAAAACTGATGATCGTTACAAACAAATCGTAAAAAGTGCGCACTAGCCGTTTATCAATTAGCTCATCCAACTTCAACTGGATCAGCCTCAGATATATATCTGCTTGCCTAAGAATAAAAATTGATCCCTTTTGATTTTTTGACCCTTTCTCCGTATTTTGCAATAATGTTTTATACATGGCGCCTCCTGTTTTTTGGTGTGGTGAGATACCCAAATTTACAGAAGGCGTTTTTTTTTACCCACTAAAAATCCCGAATCTTGAGCTAACTCAAAATTCGGGATGACTCATGTTTCGGGACTTTTCGATCATGGACCTTTCTAGGCTGTAAGAAAATGAATAGCCAGAAGAGCATGTCTAAAACATTCGGTATTTGCGGTAATGTCTGGCGGCTTGTGAAGCTGTATCAAATGCAAACTCTACCCTGCATTTCGCCAGGATTCTTTTCTGATATGCCCTGATACGTTGTATTTTCTTGGTTCTGGAGGGCATGTCATACAATTTTTCCCCAAATATTTCTGCTATTTGAGGCGCAAGATAGTTCTTGGCGAGTAAACTCATTATCTGGCACTCATGTGGAGTCAAGTTCAATTTTTCCATATGTTTTATATTCGCCTGTTCAACGATGAATATAACCATTTTTTCATGGATCTTTCCGTCGATGCTTACAGAAGGGTATTGGACGACGAGGTCAAGCGGTCTATTCTCATCGTCGATTTCTATTTTTTCGAAAATTTGGCCTACAGTTTTATTCACAATCATTCTACATTCATTTTCAACTACTTCAAAGTTCAGCTTACAGGTTAGTTGTGTTCGGTAATATTCATAGTTTGCACTTCTGATGATGACATAATTTTGATAAATGATATTACTTAATTCGTATTGAGAAAAAGAATGATAATTTTCAAAAATGTACTGATATGCGGCCTGAGCCTGATAAGCGTATCTCAAAAGAGTACTTGGATGTATAATTTCCTCTATGTTGTAGATATTCCTAAAGTTTTCATTAGTATATCCCAGTTGCTCAAACCCCAAAACATTTGATAAAGTAGAGTTATAAATGTTGAGGTCATAGCAAAATTGAGAAAAGTTGTTCCGAAATGGGAGATCAAGTTGAAGCATTTTTTTTCGCACATGTACTGGCACCTCAAGTTGAAGTATTTTTTTTCGCCAATGTGCTGGCACCACAAACTCTGTCCGTTTCGCAGCACGTTCTAGGCGTTTCAAAGTCACAAACTCTGCCGCTTTACCTGCTTCAAGAAAAAGCAAAAACTCATTCTCCAGTTCAGCCTTCTTAACTGCATCTTGTTCCAACATCCACTGATTAAATACCACTTGCATGCGATAGTCCGCATACGCGACTGAACCATCGGGAGGCGCTGGCGCACGATCGAGAGACTCTAGCAATAGGCTACCAATGCGAGTTTCTTCGCCAGTAGCTTCCAGCCATTTTACCAACTCATCGCGAGCCTGATCAGGGATATGCCCATCCACAAACCAGGGTAAACGAACCAGTTCCAGTAGGTTTTCAACTGAGGTCAAGTTGGGGTGTGAATATTCACGTTGCAATAAAGTTCCAATGTGCAAAGTCAGTTCCCAGTGTAAAGTAGGATACAGGGCACAAGCTGCAATCCACCTACGGATAACAGGGTCAGGGTAATACTGTTCCAAGGTATAGATGAGGTCACCTTGGTAATAGACCGGCTCTGTTGGGGCGTCGGTAATAAGAGCCAGGTATTCTTCCCAATGCTGGGTATCTTCCGCTTGAAATTCTTCGATGGCAGCGGCCAGGCCCAGTGGAGTAGCGGGAAGAATGGTGAATCGTTCGGCCAGTCTTTGTTCCATGGCACCCCAACTCCTGGTGGGGAGAGGACTGAGAATGGCTCGGTCTTTCCACTGCAAAAAGACTTTGGTCCAGAGTGACCAGGCATTGGTGGAAGAACTGAACAACTCATAGCCATACGTCAAAATCAGTAACCGAGCACTTCGGTTTTGGGGATAGAGTTGGGCAACTGGAATCCCCAAGGGGTAATCATCGTTGAAGCACAATTTTGGGTCGGCGTGAAAATAAAAACGGCTCACCTGTACCTCGTTGAATTGTAGATAGGTATAGAGTAAATCAAAGATTTTGGCACGATGGTCATTTTGAGCCCGCTGATCGATCAGCAATAGGTAAGAAGGCGCTTGAGAGAGTTCGCGGTAGTGCAAAGCCACTTGTCCGGGCTGCTTTACCAAGGTATTGATGGTGGCTGTAATATCGAGTTCATGGGCTTCCAAGAGTTGGCGATCGTGCATACGGTTGGCCAACTGGCGGAAATCTGCAGTAGTGGCAAATTCTCGTTCGGCGCCCAATTCCACCGTCCAGACATAAGGCGGTTTGTCAAAGGTTTGTAGTTCGGCAACGTAAGTTTCGGAGGGCGATGGAGCATCAACAGAAGCATCTAGGTCAAATGGTTTTGGAGACTCTGATTCAGCAACATCATTCTCGCTTACCTGATTCATTGTTTCCGGCACAGGTGGTAAAGAGTCCTTTGGTAGTTTAGGAGGAGCTACAATTGGGTTCTTTTCCTTGGCAGGTACCAACAAAATTGCTTCAGCAAACCAGCGATGGAGGTTTGTTTGAGTTTCGGGCGTATTGGCCAAAATTGGCGTAAGGAGCAAACTCAGCTGTTCGCGGGAAAGTGGAGCGCGTAATTGATCTAAAAGCGTAGCTAAACGCAAATGCTGGTCGACCGAAAGGGCAGTACCCTGATCAGCCAATCGAGATAAAACCTGACCCAGAATGGAGTAGATTTGTACACGATCCAGCATGGCAATCACAATTCAAGTTGTTGATAGAGTGCCTCCAAGTCTTCCTGGGTTTTGGCCAGTACGGTGTAACTCTGTTTTAGTTTGTCCTTCAGTTCTGGAGTAAGTTTTTTCCCCTTTTCTAACCCACGTGGATCAAATTTCATTTTTACCAACAAATCAGCCCAAAGGAGTAATTCTGCGGTAGAGGGTTTTTTCCGGAGGCGAGACTGTTCACCCCGAAGTTGATCAAAATGTTCGATTAGTAGCTTTTGATTGGGTTCAGCAATATTGGTCATTTTTTTCGCCAGAATTGCCAATAGTTCTTCTTTTTTAGGGGTAGGGATATGGTAATATACGACCCGACGCAAGAAAGGATCAGGCAGGTTTTTTTCTGAGTTGGAGGTGATGATCACTATGGGTGCTAGCTCGGGTTTGGTCACATAAGACTTTTTCACCTCTGGCACATCAAAAGCCAGTCGATCCAGTGCGGTAAGAATGTCATTCGGAAGGTCTCGCGGTGCTTTGTCGATCTCATCAATCAAAACCACCATTCTCTTTTTCTCCTTAATGGCCTTACCAAGGCCTTGAAAATTGATAAACTGTTTCTCTAACTCTTCAGGATCAAGAGCTTTACCACTGTGTTGGTTGTGCTGAAAATGTCCAAGGGCATCGTAGCGATAATAGAGGTCTTTGGCTACACTGGTGGTTTGGACGGGTACTACTGCTGGCTTATCCTCAAGATTAAAATACCAGGCAATGTGATCAGCCAGTTGCGATTTGCCAGTACCAGGCTCCCCAGTCAGCAGCAAGGGTTGCCCTAGAGCCAATGCTACATCTACCGCAGCACGCAAGCCAGGGCCAGGGAGATACAAAGCTGGATCATTTAATTTTGGATTCGGTAGCAAGGTCGGCAACGGCGTGCCTGGTTTATTGTCAGCGTACCAGTTCATGATTTAGTTAGGTTTTGTAGTATGGCGGCCATGATTCCAAAGTTCTTTCATAAAAGTGAATACTTCATCCATATCCAGTAAGTCAGAAGGCTTAAAATTCACATTTGCTCCTTTTTGCTTCCACCACATGTTGAGTAGTGCGCGGCGCTCCCCTTCCCGGAACATTTTATCCAGCCAGGTTTGAACATCCTCAACTTCGACCTGAGGTAAACTATCGATGAGAAGGACTTGCTCCGCATTTGAGGTAGCAAGATCACGGATAAATTGCGCCAACTCCCCTTCTTTTACCGACAGCGGGTCGATGCAATGAATCGATCGGATGTTGATGATAAAGAAAAAAAGGCATTGTGGCCCGGAAGAATATGCTGAAGAGAAAGCTTGCATCCACTCAAAGAGCAAAGGTTTTAGGCGTTGCAAAGGCCAGTCCCTGGAATAGAACTCATACGCAGTAGCCAAATATTGGTAATTGAGTTGGGGCAATTGACTTTCAATGAAGCTCCCAAAGTCAAGTTGATCAGGATTTTTCCATTGTGACAACCAATCCTGTTGAAGCCAATCCAGTTTTCGGCCAGCTTCGAGATGCTGCACATCGATGCGACGAGCACCTTCGAAATCTTTAGTTCGGCGGTAATCAATTTGTTGATCCGCAGCTTTACCAAAAGCATCTCGGATATCAAAAATAAAACGCTGAACCAGGCTATGAGGATGCTGACTTGGGCAAGAAAGGATGAAATAGAACTGGTGTCGGGGTGCTTTTTCTATATGATCTTGCATCTCTAACAGCTGTAATGTACGATCACAGTTGACCAGATAAAACTCGGGGGGCGGACTTTGTTGATAGCTCAATTTGGAGAGCATCATCACGAATTCATCCTGGGGCATTATTGGAGATGGTGGCGGTGCAAGGCCATAGTTATTGGTGATTGAAACTTGCGAATGGTGAATCTCTTTAAGCGCGTTGTTGTGATATCCTTGGATTTGTTGTTGATCCAGATAGTTGGCTGTCACGGGTAATTCCTTCTGCATGTCCGCCAATTTCCAATTCAGGTTGGCTTCAGTATGCGCATAGAGTCTCCAAGGCATTTCAATAACCTGCTCCTCACGCAGGCGTAGGCCGCGATGAAAGATGATTTCCTCTCGATGGGATTCCTCTGTCTGCAACTTTGCAGCGCCCTTAGCCCGGGTAAAGGCCTCCTGGATGGTATGGTCATTAGCCAATGCTTGATAAAAATGCGTAGCAAAGCGCATGGCCTGACCATCAGCCACCGGACAAGTGGTAGCAATGATGACCGGAATTCCTACGGCTTGATACTTTAGCACTTGCGCCTGGGTGTTGCAGCCATTTAAAAAGAGCAGCCTGAGCTGAGGGTGGAGGGAAAGGTTTTCCGCCAGCCCAATGGCTTGGCCTCCGGTGTCACTAAACTGAAGTTGGCTGCCATCGGCGTGGCCTCCAAAGTGCAGAATGAGTAGTTCTGATTTAAAGGTAGTGAGTTTGTCGACCAGTTGCTGGGTTTTGGCATTCGGGAGGTCGACGTGTTGAATGTAGGAGAGGGTTTCGAAGGTTTCTTGAATACGGTCGCGCTCCTTTTCCAAATAGACCAAATACCCTTCGTCATGGGAATTGGCAAATGCGGTGAGGATGACTGGCCGTGTTTGGGGCATGGTGGTGGATTGTTTTTGGTAAATATGAGGAAAAAGGTTGGGATGTGCAAGAGTAAGATGGGGGATTAAAAAGGCTATGAGGCTACTGCCGCCCTGGCAAGACGGAAACCTATATTAATTATGCGTTTACCGGGATCGTAGTTGAGGCGAAACGCAACTCGCACGCTGAGCGCGCTATCGAACCACGATCCGCCACGGTGAACACGGTCGGGGCCTGTATCAGGGCCATGGGGGTCTTTTCTGGCGATATTGCGATAATTGCCATACCAGTCCCAGCACCATTCACATACATTGCCACTAAGGTCATAAAGCCCCAACTCATTGGCTTGCTTTTGGCCCACGGGCTGGGTTTTGTTTCCTGAATTTTTGGAATACCAAGCCACCTCATCCACATTGTTGCTACCAGCATATTCGAAGCCCTTGCTTTGTTGTCCACCTTGAGCAGCGTATTCCCATTCCGCTTCGGTAGGCAGGCGGTAACCATTGGCTTGCCAATTCGCAATGACCTTCTGCTGTTTGATTTGATACACCTTGTGGAGGCCTTCCTGTTGGCTGCGCCAGTTGCAATAGTCCACCGCATCAAACCAATTGACATTAATGACTGGTCGCTTGCCTCTACCCCAACCTAAATCCATTGGTAATTCCCGGCCAGTCGCCTTACAAAACGAACCGTATTCCTCAAAAGTTAGCTGGTGTTTGGCGATCAGGAAGTCGCTAAGGGTTACTTGATGGGTTTCTTTGTCCTCCCCCATCTGGAAAGTTCCCCCTTTGACCAGCACCATATGCTCAGGAACCTTAAACTTGGGGGTGATGATCAGCGGTGGCACAATCGACTGTGGTACGGTGCTGGCTGCTGCCGATGGGGATTTTACAGCAGCCTCTCGCAATGCGTTAACCAATTGCTGGGCCTCTTGGAAGTGAGGGCTATGTGGGTTATCCTCCATGAAACGCAGCAGCGCGGCCAGCCTGTTCTTGGGTACTTTGTGCCAGGCCTCATTTTCTTCCAGTTCCTCTATTTTGTCGAGTGCCTCGCGGCGGTGTTTGCTATTGGGAAACTGGTCATAAAAATCGCTGTAGGCTTTGATGGTATTGGTAGCTTGGGCAGCAGCCCAAGCCTGCGCTTCATCCTCCCGGAAATACAGCACCATTTGTCCACCCTGATGCCCTGGCACTTGCAATGGAGACCCCATTGGCGTTTGTTGCGCGTTCGCGGCCACCTTTTCCAGCACCAGGTCACAAATCCGCATGACCCCAGGCGGCTGGTCAGCCTTGCTCAACACATCCAGCAACGCAGCTGCAAAGGGGCTATGATGACCAGGTCGACCATCACTGACAATCTCCTTCTTGCCCGAAGTGAGTCCCCAGCGACTGGGTTCAGTGTCGCGGCGGTCACCGGAGAACTTCTCTTTGCTCTTGTCGATGAAGAGGGATCCAGAAAAACAGGAATCGGCGATGAGGAAAGTGTGGAAACTTTTGATTTTGCTGAGGTAGCTTTTGATGGTATCGTTGGAGATGTAGTCGGACCAGTCATCATCGCTGGTGCCCGCTTCTACAGGTATCCAATAACCGCCTCTACGCTCATGGTGGCGACCGTGACCGCTGAAGTAGACGATGAAGTTGTCTTGTTCGGTGACTACATCGATGAGGCGGTCGAAGGCACGGCGGATACGTTTCTCGGTAGCTTCAGCGTCTTTGATGAAGGTGACGTGTGTTGGGTCGAAGTGGTAGCGGGTGGTTAGGAGCTCGATGAAGGCTTCGGCATCGCGGACCGCGTTGTTAAGTTTGGAGCAGTGGAGGTACTCGTCGATGGCGATGGCCAGCAGGTAGTTGGTGCCTCGGGGGGAAGAGGCGGGGCTGCTTTGACGGTCTTTGCGGACGAGATCGCGATCGGGCATTGCGTGGTGTTGGGTTGTTTTGGGTTGTTTTGGGTAAATATGAGAAAAAAAAATGGGCTGTGCAAGCGAACCCAGTTATTCTCCACAGGAGGTAATAACGAGATAAAATTTAACATGCAATTCGAAACCCCAAAGCATTATCTCGAAAGTAGGGAAAATTTCACCCTCTGGTACTCACGCTGAGATAAGAAGAATAGTAAGCCCGGCCTTCTTGCAGAAAAAACTGCGACTCCAGCTTCCGCACCTTCTTTTTGATGCAAGAGTCTTTGACGCCCCCCCGGAAATCCCTCCAAAACCGGATCAAATGGCAAGGTAAAAACGCGTAGTTCCATATATGCTACAGATATATTTAAGCCTGTTTTTCACCATTTCAAAAACTATACCCATATATCCTGCCGCGCCCATTTTTTTTATTTTGGCTATATATGGCTTCTTTTCCGCATTTTTCCTGGTTTTTTCGCTTTCAGTTTCCCCTCATCCACCTTCTGGCATATATCCAATACCCATATACGGAAGAAGGGGGAACACACGCGGTGTGTTCCCCCTTCTTCACTGCTTTTTCTTTTGCAAAAGGCTAAAAGGTAAAAAAGTCAAAAGCTAAAAGGTCCTGGCTACCCGGAAACCACAGCCGTAGTACCCGTAGTTCGGGTCGTAGCTGCCGCGATAGGCAACGCGGCAACCCTCCGCGCTGAGGCCCCACGACCCGCCGCGAAGCACCCGGCCCGAACCGGTATCCGGACCTTTCGGGTCATTGCTGGTACTGCTGGGGTAATCACTATACCAATCTCCGCACCATTCCCAAACATTGCCAGACATATCATAAATGCCCAGTTCATTGGCTTTCTTTTGGCCTACGGGTTGGGTTTTACTATCTGAATTTTTATCATACCAGGCCACCTCATCCACATTGTTACTTCCAGCATAAGTGAAACCCTGGCTTTGTTGCCCCCCACGAGCTGCATACTCCCATTCCGCTTCAGTAGGTAGGCGGTAGCCGTTGGCTTGCCAGTTGGGCGTTACTTGCTTCCGGTTAACTTGATACACCGTTTTAAGCTCCTCCTGCTGGCTACGCCAGTTGCAATAGTCGATGGCATCAAACCAGTTGACATAGATGACTGGACGAGTTCCTCGGCCCCATCCTGCATCCTTGGTCAATTCCCGGCCAGTAGCCTTACAAAAAGCATCGTATTCGTCAAAGGTAAGCTTGTGCTTGGCGATCAGGAAGTCGCTCAATGCGACTTGGTGGGGTTCTTTGGCTTTTCCCATTTGAAAAGTCCCACCTTTGACCAGCACCATGTGCTTAGGAACAGTCAGCTTAGGCACGATGATGGGAGGAGGCGTGGAAGTAATAAGCACAGGTGACGCTTCTTCCTTTACTTCTATTGGAGCAGCCGCAGCATTGCGCAATTCATCCACTAATCGTCGGGCTTCTGGCACATAGGGGCTTTGCGGGTTTTGCTGGATGTAGCGCAGAAGAGCCGCCTGTCGATTTTTGGGTATTTTATCCCATTCCTCTTTTTCCTCCAATTCCTCCAGATTATCCAATGCCAGATCACTATACTTACCATTTTTGTATTTGTCGTAATAATCAGCATAAGCCTTCTTTGTATTGGCAGCTAGCGCTTGTTCCCAGGCCATTTGCTCATACTCTGCTGCATCACCAAAATAATACGCAGAAATTAACCCTTTAGCAATCACTACATATTTTCCATTCGGGTATTTGGTCAAATACTCATTACAGCCCTCAGTAGTATTCCACAAAGCCTGCCAATCTTCCTCCTCATCCTCCCGAAAATATAACACCATTTGTCCACCCTGATGCCCCTGTACCTGCAACGGCGATCCCATCGGCGTTTGCTCCGCATTAGCAGCCACCTTCTCCAGTACCAGGTCACAAATCCGCATGACCCCAGGCGGCTGATCCGCTTTGCGCAGCACATCCAGCAGGGCAGTGGCAAAGGGGCTATGGGTACCTGGGCGGCCATCGCTCACAATCTCCTTTTTGCCGGAGGTGAGCCCCCAGCGGCTAGGTTCTGTGTCGCGGCGGTCGCCGGAGAATTTTTCCTTGCTTTTGTCGATGAAAAGTGAGCCGGAAAAGCAGGAATCGGCGATGAGGAAGGTGTGGAAGCTTTTGATTTTGCTGAGGTAGCTTTTGATGGTATCATTGGAGATGTAGTCCGACCAATCATCATCGCTGGTGCCAGCTTCTACTGGTACCCAGTTGCCGCCAAAGTGTTCATCGTGGCGGCCATGGCCACTGAAGTAGACGATGAGGTTGTCTTGAGGCGTGATCGTTTTGATGAGGCGAAAAAATTCCTGTTCAATGCGTCTTTTGGTCGCTTCCGCATCTTTGATAAAGGTCACGTGCTTCGGGTCAAAGTGGTAGCGGGTGGTGAGGAGCTCAATGAAGGCTTCGGCGTCACGAACGGTGTTGTTGAGTTTGGAGCAATGGAGGTAGTCGTTGATGGCGATGGCCAGCAGGTAATTGGTGCCTCGGGGGGAGGCGGCAGGGCTGCTTTGTCGGTCTTTGCGGACGAGGTCGCGATCGGGCATGAAATTGGGTTGTTTTGGGTAAATATGAGAAAAAAGGCTGGGATGTACAAGGAGAAGATGGATAATGGGGGCAGGGGTGGCATCTGCCCACGACTAAAGTCATGGGCTGGAGTGGTGGGGTGGCCTCCCACGGATAAATCCGCGGGTTGGCGGGGTGCTAGACAGGGCGGCCACTTAGGGCCGCCCGTACGGGGAATTTGGTAGATATGCGGCGGCTCCTGTATAGCATAGCGTATCAAAATCTAAAAACGTGCAAAATAGCTCCATATATGCTTGTATAAATGCTGCGCGCAAGGGAAAATTCAAATTCGCATATATACCAAACACAACAGGGGCTTTTCTGACGAAAAGCCCCTGTTGGTAAGGCTGCCATGCTGATACAGCGTGGCAAAAGGTAAAAAGGTAAAAATGCTATAAGGCTACTGCCGCCCTGGCAAGACGGAATCCTATAACAAAGTTGCGGCGATCTGGATTATCGCTTCCGCGATAATCAACCCGCGCGCCAAACTCGATGAAGAACCATGATCCGCCACGATAAACACGGACGGAGCCTTTATCAGGACCTTTGGGGTCTTCAATTGCTTTGCTTGGATAAGCACCGTACCAATCCCAGCACCATTCCCAAACATTGCCACTCATGTCATATAGGCCTAGTTCGTTGGCTTTTTTTTCACCAACTGGGTGGGTTTTGCCCACTGAATTATCCCAATACCAAACCACTTCATCTACATTACTGCTTCCTGAATATTTGAAGCCCTGACTTTGTTGGCCGCCCCGAGCTGCGTACTCCCATTCTGCTTCGGTGGGTAGGCGGTAACCGTTGGCGTTCCAGTTGGGTATTACTTGCTTCTCGTTAATTTGATACACTGGTTTTAGCTCCTCTTGCTGGCTGCGCCAGTTGCAATAGTCGATGGCATCAAACCAAGTGACATCAATAACTGGTCGCTTACCCCTACCCCAACCCCTATCGCTGGGTAAATCTCGGCCAGTCGCTTTACAAAAAGCATCGTACTCCTCAAAAGTGAGCTGGTGTTTGGCGATCTGGAAGTCGCTGAGGGTTACTGGGTGGGTTTTGTCTTTCTCCCCCATCTGAAAAGTTCCACCTTTGACGAGTACCATATGATCAGGCACAATAATGGAGGGTGTCGGTGGCACTACAGGTGCAGCAGAAGGTTTGACGCTTGCTTGCAGTTTTTCAATTAAGCGCCGAGCCTCGGATACGTAAGGGCTGGTGTGATTTTCGCGGATGAAGCGCCGCAGGGCAGCCTCGCGGTTTTTGGGCACTTGCGCCCAGATTTCTTTTTCTTCGGTTGAATCCAATTTGGCAAGCGCCTCATCAATGTACTTACCATGCGGGTATTTGTCACAAAAATCGGAATAAGCTTGGCTGGTATTGGCCTGTTGGGCGGTTTGCCATGCAGTTTCCTCATCCTCTCGAAAATACAGCACCATCTGTCCACCCTGATGCCCTGGTACCTGCAAAGGAGACCCCATCGGCGTCTGTTCCGCGTTGGCGGCTACCTTCTCCAGCACTAGGTCACAAATCCGCATGACGCCGGGTGGCTGATCCGCTTTACGCAGTACATCCAGCAGCGCAGCAGCAAAGGGGCTATGCAGACCTGGTCGACCATCGCTCACAATCTCTTTTTTGCCAGAGGTGAGTCCCCAGCGGCTGGGCTCGGTATCGCGGCGATCGCCGCTGAACTTCTCTTTGCTCTTGTCGATGAAGAGGGATCCAGAAAAACAGGAATCGGCGATGAGGAAAGTATGGAAACTCTTGATCTTGCTGAGGTAGCTCTTGATGGTATCATTGGAGAGGTAGTCCGGCCAGTCGTCGTCGGTTGTACCTGCGTCGACTGGAATCCAGAAACCGCCGCGCCGCTCATGGTGGCGACCGTGGCCACTGAAGTAAACGATGAGGTTGTCTTGTTCGGTGACCACATCGATGAGGCGGTCGAAGGCACGGCGGATGCGTTTTTCGGTAGCTTCGGCGTCTTTGATGAAGGTGACTTGTGTTGGGTCGAAGTGGTAGCGGGTGGTCAGGAGCTCGATGAAGGCTTCGGCATCGCGGACCGCGTTGTTAAGTTTGGAGCAGTGGAGGTACTCGTCGATGGCGATGGCCAGCAGGTAGTTGGTGCCTCGGGGGGAGGCAGCGGGGCTGCTTTGTCGGTCTTTTCGGACGAGGTCGCGATCGGCCATGAAGGTGTTTGGGTTGTTTGGGTAAATATGGGAAAAAAGGTTGGGATGTGCAAGGGGGAGATAAACTAAGTGGCTAAAAGGTAGTTACCACCATTGTATTTGGTATATGCTATCGTCTCAACATAGCAAGAAGGAAAATGGAAAAGGTAGAATGTTATAAGGCTACTGCCGCCCTGGCTAAACGAAAACCCATGAGGACGTTGCAGTCGGCCGGCAAATCGGCGCCGCGGAGGGCCACCCGCGCGAGGATCGGGTCGTTGCACCACGATCCGCCACGATTAACACGCCTGGAGCCCGAATCAGGGCCTTTGGGGTCATTGCTGCCGCTGCTGGGGTAAGCAATCCAATCCCAGCACCATTCCCAAACATTGCCAGACAGGTCATAAAGTCCCAGTTCATTAGCTTCTTTTTTACCAACTGGGAGGGTTTTTCCTCCTGAATTACTGCCATACCAGGCCACTTCGTCTGCGTTATTGCTTCCAGCATATTCGAAGCCCTGGCTTTTTTGTCCGCCCCGAGCAGCGTACTCCCACTCTGCTTCAGTGGGTAGGCGGTAGCCGTTGGCTTGCCAGTTGGAGCTTACCTGTTGTTGCTTGATTTTATACACTTTCGCGAGCCCTTCCTGCTGGCTGCGCCAATTGCAGTAATATATAGTATCAAACCAATCGACATAAATGACTGGTCGCTGGCCCCTACCCCACCCTTCATCACTGGGTAATTCCCGACCAGTAGCTTCACAAAAAGCATCATATTCCTCAAAAGTGAGTGGGTGCTTAGCGATCAGAAAGTCGCTAAGTGTGACTTCGCGAACTTCTTTATCCTCTCCCATCTGGAAGGTTCCCCCTTTGACCAGTACCATGTGGTCGGGAACAATCAGCTTAGGTGCGATGATGGGAGGTTTAAGCACCAGTTGCTCTTCGCGCTTTTCTACTACCGGCTTTTCACGAAGCGCATCCACCAATCGCTGTGCTTCCTTCAAATAAGGGCTCTGTGGGTTTTCAGTGATATAGCGGAATAGAGAAATCTTATTGTCTTTGGGAATCTTCTCCCAACGTTCTTTTTCTTTCTTTTCAAGTTCCTCCAGCTTTTCTACAGCCAAGACGCTGTACTTTCCATGCGGATATTTACCCAAAAAGCCTTCGTAAGCATTGGCCGTATTAGTAGATTGAGCAGCAGTCCATGCCTGTTCTTCATCCTCCCGAAAATAGAACACCATTTGTCCGCCTTGATGTCCTTCCACCTTCAGAACCGATCCCATCGGCGTCTGATTCTTATTAGCAGCCACCTTCTCCAATACCAGGTCACAAATGTGCATGACGCTAGGTGGCTGATCTGCTTTGAGCAGCACATCCAGTAGTGCAGCTGCAAAAGGGCTATTCTGTCCTGGTTCGCCATCACTCACTATTTCATTTTTACCAGAGGTGAGTCCCCAGCGGCTGGGGTCGGTATCACGACGGTCGCCGGATTTCTCTTTGCTTTTGTCCATGAAGAGAGAGCCGGAGAAGCAGGAGTCGACTATAAGGAAAGTGTGGAAATTTTCGATTTTGTTCAGGTAGCTTTTGATTGTATCGTTGGAAAGGTACTCTGTCCAAGCTTTGTCACCATTCCCTGCGTCTACGGGTATCCAGAAGCCACCTCGTTTTTTGTTGTACCGGCCATGGCCGCTGAAGTAGACGATCAGGTTATCCTGGAGCTCTATAAGATCAATCAGCTCATCAAAAGCGCTTTCGATGCGGGTTTTGGTAGCTTCAGCGTTTTTAATAAAAGTAACCTGATCCGGATCGAACTGGTAGCGGGTGGTCAGAAGCTCGATAAGGGCTTCAGTATCGCTGATAGGGTTGTTGAGTTTGGAATAATGCAGGTAGTCATTGATAGCGATGGCCAGCAGGTAGTTGGTGCCCTTAGGAGATTGGGCTCTGCTTTTTCTTTTTTGAGATGGTCCTTTAGATTTTTCTCCCAACTTTATGCTTTTAAATTAATGCGGTAAAGCAGATAAATGGATTGTAAAAATAGGATTTATTCCTCAATTAAGTTATTATTGTTCAACAAAACATAAGCATTTACATAGCATGCCCAAACGTAATTCCGCCAAAGGCCCAAGTTCAAAATCAAAAACAACAACAGCGTCTTACCCAGTGAATGAACGGTGGGCATTGGTGGTGGGAGTATCTGAATACGAATATAAAGGAATCTCATCTTTGCAGTTCTCGCATCGGGATGCGGAGCAATTCGCCCAATTACTCAAGATGCCTTCATGTGGCAGTTTTCCAGAAAATAATGTCAAGTTACTCACCAACCAGAAGGCCACTTTAAGCGAAGTGCAGAAAGCATTGCGTTCCTTTTTGTCTCTACCGAAAGATGATGATTTTGTGATTATATATTTTTCGGGGCATGGAGCCCCAGATCCCAAACGTCTGAATCAGCACTACCTATTTACCTATGATACCAACCCAGACGACATTGCAGGAACAGCCTTACCAATGCGGGAAATTCGAGCATGTGTAGCAGAGACGCTGTTGGCCAACCGGGTAATGGTTATTGCGGATGCTTGCCATAGTGGCGCATTGCTAAATGTTAAGTCGGGTAATGTTGGGGCAAAACTCCTGAACCAGTCTTTAAACCAACTCACAAACCTGAAGAAAAGCTTGGCGTGGATAACTTCCTCCCAGGCACATCAAGTTTCGGTTGAGGATACGGAGTTGCGACATGGTGTTTTTACCTATTATCTACTAAGGGGGCTTGAAGGCGCAGCGGATGGTTTCCCGGATATGAATAAGAACAAGGATGGATACGTCACCATCAAAGAATTATTCGACTATGTAGAATTCCATGTAAAAGAGCATACTAAACTTGCGCAATCTCCTACTCCAGGCCCAGGTTCTTTTGATCCAAATTTGCGTCTGGCATATACAGGTGAAGTACAATCAAAAGACTATTTTGAAGTAGGGCAATTGGCCATGAATTTGGGCGAACAACTATTGGATCAAGAGCGGTTTGAGGCCGCTGCATATTACTTTGACCGCTCTTATGAGCTTTCAAAAGCACTTGGCCATAACTATGCCGCGAAGTTGCTACAAATACGGTCCTTGATTGCATGTAAACAACTTGAAGTGGCAATTGAAGAGTTGAATTTTCTCATAGTTTTACTGAAAAAAGAGGATAAAACTGACAATATAAAAGAGGTCCTAGGGGAAGCACTTTATTTATTGGGTATTGTTCATTTGATAGATGGAAAAAATTCAACAGCGGCCGATACTTGTCTACTGGAACTAAGGAACTTTTGCCCAGAATATAAATATATTTCGACCTTAACCCATCTACTCAACATACGATCTCCCCATCCCGCAAAGTTATTTTTGATATTGGTGGGTATGAATGATTCAGGTGAAGGATATCAGAAACTATCAGGAGCCATAAATGACGTTGAAGCCATTGAACAAGCCGTTCATAAACGTTGGAGAGATAAAAACGAGGTGATCGTTCAAAAATTAATTGATGCTGACGCAAGTAAAGTAAATATTAGCCAAGCCTTTGAAAAGGTAAAAACTGAAGCAGGTCCATTGGATGTATTTTTTTTCCATTTTAGCGGCTTAGGAGGTTTTAATCTGGTACTGGACGATGGACGCTCGATGGATGTTGTCATCAAATGTTATGGCGAAAAGACAAAGAATATCGATCCGCATCAATGTTTAACTGCTGAAGAATTTCATCAATTAATGCTGGGATTACCGTCCATTCAAAAAAACGCTGCTATTGATACTAAAGCGACTTATGGTCTAGTGTATTTAGTAGAAAATGAACCTACCTACACTCTACTCTATGCAACATCTGCTGATCAACTTGCACGTGAACTGAAAGGAAAGAAAAGAATGGGACTTTTTTCCAAAGCCTTGGCCGATGCATTTGAAAATTCGAGTCAAGGTAATTTTTGGGAGGATACCATTAGCTTTATGAGAGTATATAGTATGAATCAAAAGCCTCTCTTGGTCGGCAATAGTGATTCTTTCTTTGACTTGGGTTCTTATTCATTTTCAGCTATGCTAAGCAAAATATTTAGCTTAGCGGAAATACCAAAGTATTCTGACTTATTGCTTTTACAACGATTTTTTACTCATATTACCTTTTTTCCGGAACTTCATTATCGATTGGTAAGGTATTTTGAGTATTACGGCAAACATGAGCAGGCCTGTGGTATCACCAACAAATGGTCACTGAGTAACTTTGACACCAAGCAGCTCTATCCGCTGCTTTTTAAAGCATACTACAAAAATAAGTGGCATGATAAGGCATTAAGCTTACTGGCGAAGTTTCAAGGGGGGCCAAATGAGCAAAAAGTTCAGCAAATAGGAAAGCGTTATCGTGCACAGTTAAAGAAGAAGGTACATGTTCTCATTGTAGGTATAAATGAGGGATGGAAAGATGCTCAAGATTTAGCATACAACCTAGAAATGGACCTAAAGTTATCCCATCAGGTAGCTACGAAAGAAATCCTAATCAGCCAAGATGCAAGTGCTAAAAACATTGTATCTGCATTTAAGAATGGTGTAATTAAATCTAAAAATGGTCCAGTATTATTTTACTTTGCGGGTAGTGGTTCAACTATATTTATCGATAATAAAGAAGAAATAAGAGCCAAAGATCTTAAACCTAAGAAAAATAAGCAGTTACGCTATTACCCAGCACTATTCAGTGCAGACAATCAGCTAATGCCATTTTCACTGTTTCAAGAACTTACCCAACATGGCGACCCGGAAAACATTATAACGATTCTTGACATTGGACTCCTTGAAGGGACTATGCGATTTAAGCCCAGTCAAGGACAACTTACATACAACTTTGAAAAAAATAACAAAGGGCTTGTCCCAGCTTCTGCTAAACTAATTGATTTGGATGAGCATTTTGCTGAACCTCCTCTAATCGGAAGTACAACTTTAATTCCTGGAAATATTACTCCTAATTTCGGGTGGCAACAAAGCTGTAAAGAAACACATCAAGGTCAAGGAATTTTCACCCAATCCTTAATCAAGGCCTTAAAAGAACTGTCTTCAGCTCCGCTGAAAATAAAAGACATTGTCAACTGGATAAAATTCCAAAAAACATACTACGGAGAGGGTCACCTCTCCCCAAGAATATATGGTGATGCCAATAAATTATTCCTAAGCCCAGACCCCAATATGGATCAAGCAATTGATGAAATTGCTCAAAACGAACTTAGGCGAACCCGTGAAACACTGTCAAAATTTGAAGCAAATGATCCCAGCGCAATGATTGAATTGGCCTATACTCAGCATTTGCTAGGAGATTCCGAAGGTGCTGTTCGATCCTTGGAATCTATCAAAGACAAAACTATAGTCCATTACCCCCTAGGCAGAATTTTGACTGAATCCGCACAGGATGACAAAGAAAAATGGAGTTATGCAGTACGTGAACTAAGATTGGTGGATACCAATAATCATCCAAGTGCAAGTTATTACTTAGGAAAAGCTATTCTGGGCTTGATTCAAGTGGAAAAAGAAACCGAAGTGGAACAATTATGGCAAGAATATGCAAAGCTTGGTTTTCCAATAGGGCGCAGAACCCAAGTGGAAGAATACCTCAATTCACGTGACCCTGAAAAACAGATCAAGTTCAGCCTGTATAAAGCGATGAATTTTGAAAGAGAGTTAAAAATTTCAGAAGCCCTTCAAGAGTTCGAAAAAGCTGCTTCTCTAGGTAGTATTGAGGCCGTAGAAGAGCAAATTCGCATTTATATTGCACGTAAAGATTGGGAAAAAGCCTTTTCACTGGCCAATGACATATTTACAACTAGCAATCCAAATAGCAACTTGAACAATCAACTGTTAACCATTGTGCCCAATCTTCTGGCCAGCTCTAAATACCTGAGTTTATTAGAAGAAGAGCTAAATAGTAAGTTGTCAGTTTTATCTGAAGAAGAAAAAAATAAAGATACAAAGTTAGCCGCACAGTTAAAGTGGCTGAAAGAATACCAGGCCTTTATCAAAAATAATCCTGTAATTGTTTGAACCAGTTAAACCAACCCTTTACCTATGCAAAAGAGATTATTCGCACTACTCGTTGGCATCAATCAATATGCAGCAAAAGGCTTTAGAACCTTACAAGGGGCCGAAGCCGATGCATTGCACATGATGAACTACCTTAAAAATTTGAGCGCTGACTTTGATGTACAACCAATATCTTTGTTAGGTTCGAATGCTACAAGGGCCAATATCATTAGCGGCATTCGAGAACACTTAAGTCAGGCCAAAAGTGAAGATGTTGTATTGTTCTTTTTTTCAGGTCACGGAATCAAAGAAGAGGCTCCTGAGGTTTTTCAAAAGTATGCAGGAAGCAAGTCTCTCGAGTCTCTGGCCTGTTATGATAGTTATGCCAAAACTGGTCTGTATGGATTAGCCAATAAAGAAATCAGGTATTTACTCCATCAATCTATTCGACATGATTCCCATGTTGCAATAATTACCGATTGTTGTCATTCAGCCAGAATGACCCGAGGGGGATTGGAACCATTGCGCCGAATGGGCACACCTAAAGAAGGAAAAGACATGGCTGATGCTCGAGACTGGCAAGCTTTTGAGTTTGGGAACCACATTAATGAGAATCAAATCAGGCAAGCAAAATCACTGAATAATATTCTACCTGAGGTCAAGCATGTACATTTAGCAGCTTGCCAAGCCGAAGAATCGGCCTTTGAAGTCGGCAAAATGGGGATTTTTACAGCTCATTTATTGGATGCACTTGATCAATCAAACGGGGAGATATCTTACCATCAATTGAATGAATATATCCATGCACTGATCAGAAGCCGAGTAAAATCCTTCACCCAGCGGCCAGATATATATCAAACACCTCGATCAAGGCTAGTTGATGCCCCCTTCCTGCTGGCCAGTGGGCGAAAACGAAAAATATATGCTTCCGTTGCAATAGGAGAAAAAGATGTTCGGATCAGCAGAGGTCTCATTCATGGCATTCCTGCCCAAAAGGAATTCTGGAAAGATATCCACATTAACATTTTTGATACTAGTCAGGCTGAGCAACAACCAGTAGCTAGTGGGGTGATTGTAGGAGCAGATCTGAGCACTTCAAAAATTCTATTTTACCCACCAGAGTTTGTGCCCAGAAAAGATCGGTTTTACGAAGGGCAGATTGAGGGATTGTATTTGCGCAATTTCAATGTAGCCATGTGGGGTGCCGCAGAAGATGAAAAAGGTAAAGAACTCTTGAGAACAGCATATCGGGATGCATTCCAAAGAGTGATTGATGAAGAACCCAGTGCAACAACTGATTGTGTTGTGGTTGTTCATGATAACCAAATGGTGCTCGCTCATCCAGACTCTGATTACAGCGGTTTTGAGTGGTCCAAATTTATGCCATTGGCCGAACAACAGTATGTATTTAACGCCAATACAGCTGAGAAAGTAGTGGGTCAATTAAAATGGATTGCCCAGTGGAATTTTGTCCGCAACATCCAAAGTTATGGGACATTGATTAGGGAGAATCATTTTGATTTTACCATTAAAATGGATTACGGTAAAGGGGCCCCTCGGGAGGTGATAGCCGAAGATAACTGCTATCGGATTCCTGTGGAAAGGACATGGGATGAAAGGGGAGTCGCTGATGAAGAAGGGGTAAATCTATCTTTTAGCATCAAAAACAACTCAAACATTACTCTGCATTTTGGATTGGTTTATTTGTCTCAATTATTTGGCATATATCCAAATATGCTTGTCGATCCAGATAGATTAGACAATAAAAAAGAGCATAACAGCATGTCTATTGCTATAAATACTCAACAAATTTTTGAGTCAGGGGAATCCGTCTTTTTTCAAGTCGAAAAATTTATTAAAGATTACCATCAAATAGGAGAAGATGGTATATTTAGACTCTTTGTAGCCAGTGAGGCTTTTAATTTAAAAGACCTTGCTCAATCTCCGTTGGCTCCAGCCAAAAAAGATAAGCCCAAAGGGGATGATAACGAAAAGGAGGAGATAAAACTGATTCAGCTCGCAATAGGGCAGGTTGATTGGGCCGTTTTTGATTATCCAGTTCAATTGACCAACCCTGATTATAAATGAGGGTTTACCATTTTCAATCTATAGATCAACCTAAAACACATTCAACATGCCGGATACAACGATCAATGTAATCAAAGTGCAACCCGAGGTAGCTGAAGTCACCCAAAACATCACATCGGACAAAGATTTTTATATTTTCCTGACAATCATAATCTTAATGGGTCTATTAGGGGGATTAGCAAACTACCTGAACAGTAAAAAAGAAGAACGTCACTTTTGGCGTAGTGCTATAATGGGCATTGTAGCTGCTTTTACGATTCCTTTGTTTCTGAATGTTGTAGACAGCAATCTCATCGCCGAAGAAGTAAACCTCCGCGGCTATCTTGTGTTTTCTGGTTTTTGCGTACTTGCGGCATTCTATGCCGGTAAATTTCTGGAAGGTTTATCAACGCAGGTTTTGCAAAACTTGCAGAAAAAAGTAGAAGAAACCAGCAATAAGGCGGATGAAGCTGCGATCAAAGCAAACTTGTTGGCAGAGGCACAGTTGGTGGAAAACCAAGACAAAGAATCAGACACTGGAAGTAAAGGGGTTAATTATGATGAGTTGACTTCAGAGTCAGACTCTAGTCCCCAGGCAAAAATAGAAGCGGCTTTTAAAGCAAGTAGCCGGAACGTTCAAACACTGGAATCCTTGATGAAGAAAACCGAATTAAGTGCGGAAGAAGTGCAAAAGGAATTGGATGCTATGGTTAAGTCTGGAAAGGTTGGGGAAGCTCCTCATAAAAATGGGAAGATTTATGTAATGTTGTCGTAGAATACTGGATGCATCTGCACTGTTTGGCTCATGCCCGCAGGGAGTTCGAAAAAGCACTGTCTAATGATAAAGTCCGAGCTGAACACGCTCTGCAATGCTTCCAGCAGCTCTATGCCTTGGAGCGAAAAGCACGGGATCAGAACCTCGATTACGACGGGCACAAGACCTTACGCCAAGATAAAGCCCCATCCTGAACGAACTCGAAGCCTGGATGGAACAAAATCTTAATCAAACTACCCCCTCCAGCCCCATCGGCACGGCGATAAGGTATTATCTGGCTCGAAAAGGATACTTCCGGCGCTACATCGATGAGGGAAGACTCGAAATTGATAACAATCTGATCGAAAATGCCATCAGGCCACTAGCTCTAGGTCGGAAAAACAATTTATCTTATGCTTTCATGGTAACGATCAGAAACCTTAGAAAATGAATTCATCAACCCTGGCAAAGCCAGGATCGACCATTTAGTCTCCATAAAAGACTAAATAATGATGTGGGTGGTTTAAACACTTTTGTGCGAATAAGATAATCTCATCAATCACCTGATTTGCAGGTTCTGTCTGCATAATATACTCTAAATCAGAAATTAAATCCTTCATTTGTGCACAGTTGAAAATAGTGTCACCATACGGATCTAAGTATTTAATTAATTTAATATCTCTATTTTTAACAATTGTTTCAAAGGACTTTAAAGAAAACTCTTTACCAAGAGAAATTACTTCACCTCTATTTTCATCTTCTAGAATAACAGTCCAACTCATATTTCATTTTTATGGCCTTCCTGGGAATGCAGTTACTAAATTACCATTTAGTTTAGTAATTACAGTATATATTGAAGTATTTCTTCCGGTAGCTCTGTCAATCCCTATAATTCGTCCTGCGTTTACAATTCTTGCAAAACGTCCATTTTCTTGTCTAATCATTAGATGTTGTGTTGCCTGTCTGATTAAATCAGGCACTTCTGATGCATCTGAAAACTTACTCTTTCCTGCCCACCTAGAAATATTATTAATCGTATGCCTATCTAATACATGAGATAAGCCAGTATCTGTAATATTTATTCCTGGATTCAAAGCCTTTGGCACTGTAATAAGCGCCTTACCTGTAGTACTTACTTCACGTGTTTTCGAAATAATACTACCAGTATTCCCAAGCTTAGAGGCACTTGCAACACCGCGATAGACAGCACCGCCTATTGCAGTTACCTGAAGTACATCTAAACCTGCTGCTAAATAATCATAACCTGTTATGTTGCCTTCAACATCCAATTTTGCTATCAATCGCCCTGTGCCAACGCCCACATCTAAGTGCCCAGCTACAAATTGACCTGTACCATGCAATAAACTAGCCGCGACAATCTGCCCCCATCCTCCTGGGTTTTCACCCGCCACAGCAATATTTTGAGCCCAATTCTCAACAAAGTACATCCACTTCTCCCCATGCGAGCCATTACTATTTAAATCTTTTAATTTATTAAGTTTGGCGATGGAAGCTGCTATATCTAAGTTGGACTTAGCAAGTTTTTCTTCATAATACTCTTCCAGGTTTTTGAGTGCACGTTCATAGTCTTTTTCTGCCTGCAAATCATAAGGTGTAGGGTGTTCATCTGATGGGCTTGAAGATTTTACGGGCTCGCCCAAATTTGATCTCGATTCTTTAATGACTACATCATTCTCTGTAAGACCAAATCCGGTATTAGTAATTTCAATTTCTCCATTTTCGCCTTTTCGGTAATAAAAGGTTTCGCCTTCTAAATCTATGGTTTTGATTTCTCGATGAGGCGTTACTTCTTTGCTTTGGTATCCATTTAAATCGATGTAACGCAAAGGATTTGCATAAGCATATAGGTATCGATTTAGGCTAAGAGGGGTTTGTAACTCGCCCAAATAAGGATCCTGAGAAATGAAGGTCCCGAAATCATCTTCATAATATCGGGCACCGAAATAATGAAGATTAACATCTTCATCATAATAATGGCCGGTATAGTTTTTAGCATTGGAGGAGGAGCCCTGGCTATTTCGTTTCCCGCCCCAGGCATCGTATTGATAACTATACTTGTTTTGGTTAGTACTATCTGTAAGGTTGCTAATGCTTCCTAAGCCATCAAAGAGGTAGAACTGCTGGTCTTTGACCCCATTACTTGTTTGTACAAGTGAAAGAAGATTATTACCATAATTATATTTAATTTGTGTAATCCCGTTTTGACCGTATTCGAGCAGTGAGTTTTCAAAGTCATACAAATAATGCTTAACCTGAAGTTTGCTGGTTTTCTTAATCCGCATTTGATTATAGTCATAATCAAATAATGTCAGTTCGTTTTTCGATGTAGTACTTTGTAGCAATTCATCTCGAATGCCATATTTGTAAGTCGTTGAGTCTTTGGCCGTGATAATTCGGATAACTGGTCTGCCAATATTATCAACTTTCGTTTCGATGTTTCCAATGGTCTTCGATGTTCTATTGCCATTGCTATCATAATTAAAATAGGTACTTTGTTGTAGGTCCAACTTATTGGTTATGCTCCTCAAGCGATTGGCATAGTCATAATTATATTGTCTGTTGATTGGTTTTAGTTGATTCGTTGGGTCTTGACCGGCTTCTGAAAGGCGATTTCCATTTTTGGAATAGGTATAGCTTACCTTACCGGAAGTTCCATTTTTTCCATACTCTACAGCAATAAGCCTATTTAACTGATCATATTTATAAAGGGTTGTTTCTGGAAGTCCACGATTGAATGCTTTTTGAAGTTCCAGTTGGCTTGATCTGTTGCCATTTGCATCATATTGATACACATAGGCTGAAATTGTATCACCACGGGTTCTATTTGTATTTAAGATGATTTTTTGTCTATCCGCCCGGTCATATGCCCCATCCATACTCCGGTCCAGTACAGTGCCGTTTGGGTAAATGGTTTTTTTCAATAAATTATCATGGTGGTACTGGTATCGAGATGTGTCTTTCCCGTTTAATACAATAGAACTTAATCTATTTCGCGAGTCATATTCAAATTTGTTGGTAATCCCATCTGGATCCGTTAGGGAAGCCCGATTTCCCTGTAAATCATAGGTATATTTGATAGATTTATGGTCATAATTAGTACTACTGGTCAAACGATCTAAAGCATCATAAGTAAAAGTGTTGGTTTCAGTAATTTGAGTGCCCCCCCCAGGGCAAACGCATTAAAATTTGAGGGTATTTTCTCTATACTTGTCCGACAATGCACATCGGTTCATTCTACGATTAATGCTGACTTTAGGTTTGTCACCATTTGTTTTGAGTAGGTTGAGCGCCATTCGGCGGATG
>NZ_JANRKL010000250.1:0-3014 GCF_033763495.1 Haliscomenobacter sp.
TTTTAGCATAGCTAGGAAAATGTCTCAAGCCATTAAGATAAGTGGGAAGGGGGGAACGCATGATTAACGGAATTTTTCACAAGTTCCTCTTTTCCCCGTTTTTTACAAAGCTTGCTTGATGCTTAACTTAATGGCGATGGGCGCAGCCTACCAGGTTCACAAGCCTATAAACGGTGTAGATAATCTGCAATGGTACTTCGGTGGTGGCGCAAGTGCATTCTTTTACAACTATGACAATGGCTTTGATTTTGGTGATTCGGGTAGTTTTGGCTTAGGAATCATGGGTAACCTTGGTTTGGATTACAAGTTCCCCAATACCCCAATTAACCTGAGTGCTGACTGGATGCCAACCATCTTTATTGGCAATGGCTATCTCACCGGTTTTGGCGGAGGTTATGGTGCACTTTCTGTTCGCTACACGCTGAACTAAACACTAGCGAAGTTCTTCTCTAACCAGGTATACTTAAGAATCGCGTCGGGTGAATGGCTCATGGTCATTCACCCGTTTTTTTTGCATTGATTCAAAATTCTTATCAAACCAAATCAGAATCTTATTGTTAATCTTCCCTTAATGTTTATTCTTTTTTTGGGAAAAAACCGTTTCCTCTTTCTATTTTTACCGCGCTTGTTTACTTTTAGAGAATTCGGAAATCATGCTATTCATTCATGCCCAGCGATAAGTCCTGGGTATTAATTCTTTTTCAATCATGCAGAGAAGAGAAGCAGTAAAGATCTTTACGGCTGTTTTCGGAGCCTCCCTGGCTGTACCGGAAACCGTTTTTGCCCGGCTCGCCGAGCCAATGGATATGGGCATCAAGCCGACCCTTCTGAGCAGTAAGCAACGCAAAACCCTGGCTGCCGTTGCTGAATGCATCATTCCAAAAACCGATACGCCGGGAGCCATTGAGGCAGGGGTGCCACGCTGGTTTGAAATCCTGTTGCAGGATTGCTACAAACCCGACGCTCAGAAAGTCATCATGGACGGATTGACCAACCTGGATGCAGAGTGCAAAACCAAACATGGATCCACTTTTGCCAAACTCAAAATGCCACAACAAATCGAAATCCTCACCGCCATGGAAAAGGCAGAACGGGATGCCAATGTTCGTGGAGGGTTCATTCGTGCTACCAAAGACCTGGTGAAATCCTGCTACGCCAACAGCGAAGTAGGTGCCAGCACGGCCTTTGAATACCAGCTCGCCCCCGGCCGCTGGAGTGGCGAAGAATTGTACAAAATGGGAGACAAAATTTATTTGTAGTCGTCATCGCAAAAAAAAACATCCATGCAAATCAATCATAACGGCGTTGTTGCAGAAAACACTTATGACGCCATTGTAGTAGGTTCGGGTATTTCCGGCGGCTGGGCTGCCAAAGAATTGACCGAAAAGGGACTCAAAGTACTGGTGCTCGAACGGGGTCGCGATCTGCGGCACGTAGTTGACTACCAGACTACCATGAGCATGCCCTGGGATCTTCCTCATCAGGGTAAGTCATCTGAGGAAAGCCTTAAACAACAAAGTGTTCAGGCACGCACGGGCTATACCGTACAAAACGAAGCCACTGCCTATTTGTTTGTTAAAGATACCGAGCATCCTTACATCGAGAAAAGACGTTTCGACTGGATGCGGGGTTACCACAAAGGTGGCCGCTCCATCACCTGGGGCAAGCAGAGCTACCGTTGGAGCCAGATGGATTTTGAAGCCAATGCCAAAGATGGTATTGCCACTCCCTGGCCTGTTAACTACGACGAAATCGCCCCCTGGTACAGTTATGTAGAGCGCTATGTAGGCGTAAGTGGTTCAGTGGAAAACCTGCCTCAATTGCCCGACAGCGATTTCCAACCTGCGATGGACCTGACTGCTGCTGAAAAAGTGCTCAAAAGAGCAGTTGAATCCAAGTGGAAAGGCCGCAAGATCATTCCAGGTCGCGCTGCGCACTTGACTGCACCTACCCAGGAGCAATTGGCATTGGGTCGTGGGAAGTGTCAATACCGTAACCTTTGTTCTCGCGGTTGCCCTTATGGTGCCTATTTCAGCAGCAATGGAGCTACTTTAATTTCTGCCGAGCGCACAGGAAACATGACCTTCCGCCCACATTCTATTGTCGGGTCCCTGATTTATGATGAAGCGACAGGCAAAGCTAAAGGGGTAAATGTGATTGATGAGGTGAGCAAACAACCTATGGAGTTTTTTGCCAAAATCATCTTCCTGAACGCCTCCTGTATTGCTTCTACGTCGATCTTGATGAACACCAAAACCCAGCGTTATGGTGCTGCAGGTTTGGATGAATCTGGATCCTTGGGTCGTTACTTGATGGATCACCACCTGGGTGTAGGCGCAAGTGGCATTTTTGAAGGTGAGTTGGACAAAACGACCTTTGGCCGTCGCCCCAACGGAGTTTATGTACCCCGCTATCGCAACCTGCACGAAGAAGGCAAGGGCTACATCCGGGGCTTTGGTTATCAGGGAGGAGCCGCTGGTCGCCAGGGTTGGAGCCGCGATATTATGGGCTTTGGTGAAGATTTCAAAAAACAATATACTTCACTTGGGCCATGGAGTGTCAACCTGGGTGGCTTTGGGGAATGGTTGCCATACAAAGACAACATGATGTTCCTCAGCCCAGATAAAAAAGACCAGTGGGGGCTGCCTCAGGTAGTAGTTGATGCGGGCTATACCAGCAACGAAGTCAACATGCGCAAGGACATGATGAACGACGCAGCCGAAATGCTGGAAGCAATGGGGGCCAAAAACATCACCACGAATACTTCAGAACCTGCCCTCGGCTTGGGGATTCACGAAATGGGTACTGCTCGCATGGGCACCGACCGCAAAAATTCGGTACTGAACAAGTGGAACCAGGTTTGGGCGGCACCTAATGTATTCGTTACCGATGGGGCTTTCATGACTTCGGCGAACTGCGTTAACCCTTCCTTGACTTATATGGCCTTTACGGCTCGGGCAGCGGATTACGCGGTGTCGGAGTTGAAGAAGGGGAATTTGTAAGAGAAGTTGAGA
>NZ_JANRKL010000251.1:0-38203 GCF_033763495.1 Haliscomenobacter sp.
CAATGCCGAAGCGCCAACCAGTGCATAATCTCCAATGAAACAAAACTCTATCACAGTGGCGTGCAACCCAATGGTGACCGCTTTACCGATGGTAATGCGAGACCCCACCACACAGGTTGCAGTGATGTGGCACAATGGGCCGATGACCGTGTCGTGCCCCACCAGGGTATGAGTAGATACGATGGTGCATTTGCCAATTTTAGCATTTTGGGAAATAGAAGCAAACTGCATCACACAGGCACCTGGTGCCAACTCCACGGTTGGTGCAATAAACGCCCGTTTGCTGATGATGTTGGGCAGCCGGTCATCGGGCAAATTGCAGCGTAGGAAAACCTCTTCGGTAAGGTAATTCCGGTTGGTCATATGAATAGTGAAGGCAAAGTAAAACCCTTCTTCGATGAAGCGTGGAATATCAGCAATCGTGCCCAAAACCGGATAGCCGTGGATGATTTGACCCATGTCGTAATCATTGCAATACCCGGCGATTTCGTATTCCAAATCGCCAAAATTGCGTCGATTGTCTTCAACGACTTGAGAGATCAAAGCGCCTTTACCGGCGCCGCCGATGATGATGATTTTTTTGGACACAACTTTTGGAATGATGAGTGATAGGTGATGAATTATATCCAAATGTATAAAGAATCGTTTTCAAGTTCATATTGAAGTTTGAATATGCGAAGTCGCGAGGAGAAGCCGTTGACCATCCCATCTTCCAAATTGAACTCCCAGCCGTGCCAGGGGCACCGCAATACTGGATGTTCCGGGTCTAATTGAAGTGTCTGTGCCGATTCAAAGACCAATTTAGGGGTGATTTTCCCCTGGCAAATGGGAGCTCCGGCATGAGGGCAACTATTGAGGATTACTACTGGTTGCCCTTGGAGTAAGGTCGCTCCCACCGAGCGGCTTGCGACTTCCCGAATGACAAACCGCCCTTCCTCCAATACCCCCAATTCAGCGAAGTAGTGTTTGGTTTTCATTGGTCAGGCTGTTTGAAAAATTTGTACCAGGTGGCTGCATTGTCGTAAAAAATCCCTTGCTCCCATTCTTGAGGGATAAAGCGCCGTATAAAATCTGGCTCGTCGGCATCCCAATGCGGGTAGTCACTGCCAAAAACCAGATTGTGTTGCAATTCACCCGCTTCGATCACCTGTTGCAATTTATCAGCTTCATTGGGCTCATAAATGGGCTGGACGCCAAATTTGAAATGCTGGTAAATGTACTCGGAGGGGAATTTTTTCAGAGCTGGCGCCAGGCGATGTAATGCTTTGTAATCCTTATCAAAACGCCACAACAAGTGAATGACCCAAATGAACCCACCTTCCATCAACAGGAATTTCAGATTGGGTAATTCCTCCAAAACCCCGGAAGACACCAACATTACCAATTGAGACATATAGGGTAAACTCACCAAAGTGTGATAATCCATGTAATTGAAAGGCATACCCACTGGTGTAATGTTGGGGGCACTTGGGCCGGGTTGTCGAAAGTGTAAGGCAATGACCAGGTCCATTTCAGCCGCAGCCCGTAAAATTGGACGGTAAAAAGGGTGTGCCAAAGGCAGGGTAGTTGCTGTCGGGATGCTTACTTGCACCACTTTAGGGTGAGCACCCCAACGGTAGATTTCAGCTGCGGCAGCTTCTGGATTTTGAACGGCAAGGTGCAGGGAACCTAAAAAGCGTTCATCCTGTTTGAGCCAGGTTTCCACCAGCCATTGGTTGTAAGCACTAGCCAAAACAGCAGGATACTCGATATCGGGCATATAGGAAAGCCCGGAAATGCCCTCCCCGGTCAGCACTGCGTAATCAATGGGGAATTTATCCAGCAATTGGTTTTTCAACAGTGGGTAATCCGATCCAGCCGGGCCAATTTCAGGTTTGGCATCCAATCTTTTGGCCTGTACGCTGCTATAAAATGTTTCAAGTGGATAACCAAAACCTTTCTCTTTTAAACGCGACAACCAGGGCTCCGCTAAATACGGATAAAGCTCAACCTGAGAGCGGTAAGTATTGTGAACGTCGCAATCAATAATGGCACGAGTTTTGGACAACATGGCGTTTACATGAGCGAATAGATCAAAACAATGACTACTATTACCAGTACAATCACCGTAAGGGTTTGATAAAAGCGACTGTGTTCATATTTGATGCGGTAGAGCAATTCCATGGCATCAGGCCACTGGAGGCGTTTCCCTAATTTTTCGTTGACCATGACGAAGTATTTTTCGTTCCCCAAACGCACCTGATCTCCGTGTTTTTGCAGGATGAAAAAGTTTTCATTCATAAAGGACAACTCATACATTTCGGTGCTTTCGTAGTCGAGAATCATTCGATTGGGAGTATCCAGCAAACGCCAGCTACCGTTGCTCACATCACCATTTTCGATGCGCATGTATTCCCCACCATCATTGAAAAAATGGAGTACCTGATCGTGAAAGTCATCATCATCCTTGAATTCCAGCCAGGATTTGCCTACGTAAAAATGTTCTTCACGCAGGTCTTCACCCCACTGCCGCACCTGCGGAATGATGATGTCCAGGTATTTTTGCATGTTTTCAGCCTCGGGCATCTCCTGACGCGAGATACTCCGGGCTTCCTTGTAAGCATCTAATAAACGGTTGCGTGCCATGCGTTAGAAAGTGTACTTGGCACAAATATAGTGAAAAGTGAAAAGTGAAAAGTGAAAAGCTGATGCACCTTTTGGTTTTCACCGCTTAATTTTTCACTTTTCACTTTTCACTTTCCACTCACTCCGCTTCCTGAAATACTTCGGATGTACAATCAACAGTCCAAAGGACTCCCCATCCTCTTTGTACGTCTTAGAATGGTGGTCGCCGTGTGCGCGCAGGATGGCACGGGAGTATTTGCTGTCAAGTTGGCGGAACCACTTAAAACGTTGGTGGATGTATACGTCGTGGATTAAAAAATAAATCAGGCCGTATATGGAGATACCAATGCCCACGAACAACAACCAGCGTTGAGGGGTGGCCAAACCAACTATGTATGAAATGGCACTGGGAATGGCAAAAACCAGGAAGAACAAGTCGTTTTTTTCAAAAAAACCATGCTTTTCATGGTGAGGTTTGTGGTGGTCTTCGTGCCAAATCCACAACCAGCCATGCATGAGGTATTTGTGCGCTGTCCAGGCTACGAATTCCATGCCTAGAATGGTCAAAAGGGTGATTCCAATATAGATGAGCACTTGCATGTGAAGCGTATTTTTGTTCAAAAAAAAGTCAAAACTGCAAAAAAGAGCAATTGCATCAATAACAGGGCAAAGGCTACTTTGTTGCGAATTTGGCCCTGCAAATAGGCAAAAAGTGAGAGCAAAGGCAGGGATACCAGGTACCAGCCAAGGTAATTTTGCAAAGGTACGACCCCGCCCGGCCATTCCCAAAAATTGTATTGGATGGCAACTGGTTCGATGAATAGGTCAAGAAAAACCATCATCGCGGAAGCCAAGGGCCCTTTTTGCCACCAACTTAGTTTTGGGAAAAACTGGTTAACTATCACGCCACAACAATACCCCAACAACATCCAGTTGACTCCGATCATCAAGGGCGTATTCCAGAGTTTCCAACCCAATACTTCTTCGTAAGCGTAAGTGCCAAACAACAAACCCGTATTGACGCCAAATACTTCGGCTAAAAAGCCAAATACGAACAAAGCACCCAGGGCAATCCCCGTGTTTTTGCTCCAATGTGGGTGAAACAGCAGGACGGTTCCCAGGGAAACCAAGAGATTGAGTGGGGTAAGTCGGATGAACTCAGGATGGATGGGCAACAATATCCCTACAATTCCCACCATATAGATGATGCCAAGGTAAATGATACCCAAATTACTTTTGCTGATGCGCATGGATTTAAAGTTTGTGTAGGATGTCATCGACAATTTTTGCCGACAACAAACAAAGCGGAATGCCACCTCCAGGATGTACACTGCCGCCCACAAAATACAGATTTTTGATCTTTGTACTAAAATTGGGGTGCCGCATGAAGGCGGACATGCGCTCATTGGAGCTGGTGCCGTACAATGCTCCCAGGTGCGACCAGGTTTTGCTTTCGATGCTGCGGGGCTCCAACACCTCTTCGCAAGCGATCAGACTTTCCAGATCTACCTGCAGGATTTGATTGATTTTGGCGATGATGTTCCGGCGCGAGCGGGCGATAATGGCATCCCAATCCTGCCCGGCATTGAAGGGTACATTGATCATCACAAACCAGTTTTCACAACCCTCTGGCGCATCGCCCGGACTGTGCTTGGACGTGATGTTGATGTACACCGTAGGATCATCGCTCACCTGCCCCTGGCTGAGCAGCTGGAATTCCTGGCGGTAATCTTCGCTGAACAAAATATTGTGCATGTTCAACTCCGGAAAATCGCGCTGGACGCCCCAGTAAAAGATCAGGGCCGAGGTGGATTTTTCCTGCCGCAATACTCGCTCTGGTTGGGGTGCCTTGGGTAGTAGGCGGCGGTAAGCATGAAATACATCCATGTTGCTGATGACCTGATCGTAGAGTCTTTCTACACCGTTTACCCTTAGGCCAATGGCTTTGTTGTTGGCCAGTAAAATTTCTTCCACCGGGGAGTTGAAAAAAAAGCGCGCGCCTCTGGATTCCGCCAATTTGTGGATGGCTTTGGTGATGCTGTACATGCCGCCCTCGGGATAAAAGGCGCCGATCTGGTGCTCAAAATGGGGAATGATGGTTAATAAACCCGGTACTTTGTATGGGTTGGAGCCATTGTAGGTAGCAAAACGATTGAGCAATTGCACCAGCTTGGGGTGTTGCACCATCCGTTCATTCACTCGGTTCATGGTGGTAAAAAGGTCGAACTGCGGGATTTTTAACATGGCTTTCAAGACATCCCACTGAAACCAGGTATTCAAGCGGTGCAAGGATTTTTCCAAAAATATCCGTCCGCTGAGTTCGTACTTGCGTTGGCTGTCGGCCAGGGAAGCCTGGAGCTTTTCGGCTTTGACGCCTAGTTTTACTTCTACTTCTTTGGCAAAATCTGTTGCATCGGCATAAGCAGAGAGCCGGGTTTGGTCTTCCCAAAAGTAATTGCACACAATGGGTAGCCGCTGGTAGCGGAAATGTTCGGCAGGATTAATTCCAGCTTCCCGGAACAATTCATCGACATACTGTGGCATGGTGAACAGGGAAGGCCCGGCGTCGAAGCGGTAGCCCTGAAGCTCAAATTGGGAAAGTTTGCCACCGGGGTAGCTGTTGGCCTCGAAGACTTCTACCTCGTGCCCCCGAATGGCCATTCGCGCTGCCGAGGCGAGGCCGGCAATTCCGGCTCCAATAATGGCGATTTTCAAAGTTGATGTTTTTGGAGGGGTAACAAAAATGGGGGGAGAAGGTTTTTAGAGATTGGATACTTTTGAAGTTGATTGATTATTGACTCAGTGGCAATTCCACCCAAAACCGCGTCCCCTCATTTTCCACCGTACTAAAACCCATCTTCCCGCCCGCATTTTCCACCATCGTTTTGCACATGGCCAAGCCCAGGCCCATACCCGATGACTTGGTGGTGAAATTGGGCAAAAAGACTTTATCTTGGATGTTTGCAGGAATGCCTCGCCCATTGTCTTCCACCATCAGGAGGGCGGTTTTGTCGGCAGTACAGGCAATGGTCACCTTGCCGGGTCGATCCTGCGGAATGGCCTGTAGGGCATTGATGAGCAGATTGGAAACCACTCGCGCCAATTGATCGCGGTCGGCAAAAACCTTGACTGGTTTTTCAGGAAGGCGTAAGTTGATCTCGTTTTGACCCTGTTCCTGTTGTTGGTACAGGGTGTGGATGGAGCACAACAATTCGCTCAGGTCAAAGTCCCGAGGCGCAGGGCTGGGCAGCTGGGCGTAATTGGAAAAAGCATCGGCGATGCGGGTGAGGGTATCGATTTGTTCGAGCAGGGTTTTGCTCATGCGTTCGACCAATTCGGGAGTATCAGTTGGACTCAGCTTTTGTGCCCTCTGCAAATGTTGCACACTCAGGCGCATGGGCGTGAGCGGGTTTTTGATCTCGTGGGCCACCTGCCGTGCCATTTCGCGCCAGGCCATTTCTCTTTCCGTTTGTTTGAGGCGCTCTACGCTGGCATCCAGGTCGCTAAGGGCCTGGTTATAGGCATCGACCAGGTCGCCCAGTTCATCGCGGTGCTGGTAACTCAGGCGTTGGTTTTGGCCCAAAATCAATTGGCTCAAACCCACCCGGATCTGGCTGATTGGTGCCGTGATGCTCCGCGCTACCCAAATGGATACGGCTGCGGCAATGAAGAGGAAAAAGATATAACTGGCGGTAAGGATGTTCAAAAATTCATTGACGCTGGCCTGGGTGGGTTTTTGAAAATAAAAGTAGGTGACCAAAAAGACCAGAATCAAAGTCCCGGCAACCAGTGAAAATATCGCCAACTGGATGCGCAAACCCCAGCTCAATCCCTCCCGCCGCATGGTGCTGAAAACCCAAATGGGCAAATGGGCAATGATGAGCAAAAAGAGGTTCGCAAACAAGGTGAATACGAGCGGAAATTGCGCCTTTGTAACGCCCAAAGTAGCCGCGCTAAATCCCGCACCCACTCCAGCCAACATCACGAGCGTAACCAAAATCCAGGTCAAACTCAGCTCGTCGTCGTCGAGGTACATGTCCAGCAACAAAAAGCATGCGAAAGTCAAGAAGGGTAAAACGATGACGGGAATACTCAAACCCAACAACAAATGCAACCCAAACCCCAATAAGGAGCCCAGCGCCATCAAGCCCAAACGCTGGTGAAAAGAAATATTTTGCCCCCGCGCCAGCTTGGCCAAACGGTACAGGCATACAAATAGGGCCATCAACAACCAGCTCAAGGCCAGCATGATGCCCCAACTTTGCCAGTACAAGAAGTAAGGTTGTTCGAGGCTCCAATTTGCCCCGTACTGTTGTACAACCTCCTTGATGATCCAGGCTAAAATGCTCAAACCCAGCGACCCACTGGCGTAAATGCCGAGGGCAGTCAGTAGTTGTTTTTTCATGAAATAAACCTCGATCGAAGCGTGTTTGATGCGCTTTGTGTTTTTACAGTTGTCCAGGTGGTGATGCCTGGGAGGTTGTACGAAAAAGTGGCGGGAAAGGTTACAGTGGGGGCGGAGAAATATTGATAAAAAGTTGGTTTGCTCACCATTGCTTCAAATGGGCAAAAACCTTACCTTTGCTTGAATTAGTAGTGGGGCAAAAATAAGTGCTCATTTTTCCTGAGCCAGAGGATTAGATAAGACACTTGAAATGAAACGTTTTCTTATCTAATCTTCTGGCAAAATGATCACTTATTTTTTTTCGCCCCTAGGCACAAAACACGTCACCATGAGTAACGAACAATTGAAATATTCCATCAGCAATTTATTGGACGAAATAGAGGATACTGAGCTTTTGAACAGCATTTATGTGCTATTGAGGCACACCCAGCCAGCGGAGGATATTGTAGGCTATGAACCGGATGGAAGCGCCATTTCAGAAGAAGAACTGATCGCGTCCATATTGGAAGATAGGCCAGGGATTGCAGCAGGACAAGTGATTTCATTTGAGGATATGAAAAAGGAGTTGGGATTGTAATGGAAGATGAATTTGAATATGATATTGCATTTTCGATAAGAGCAGGAAAAGATCTGAAAAATATTCGCCGTTATCTTTCCGAAAAAATCTCCGAATCGACTGCCAAAAAGGTACTGAACCGGATTTTTCTGGCACTTGAGACGCTCAGGAAACACCCTGAGCGGTATCCCCTGGAGCCACTACTCAAAGACTATGGCAATTATCGAGTGATTCAGAAAGGATCGTATAAGGTATTCTACGAGTTCACTGGGCAGGAAATCATCGTGGTGCGCATCATTCATGCGCGGCGGAACCTGGGGCGGATTTTAGGGAAGTTTAAGCCCTAGGTTTCCACTGCCGTCATCCCTCTTCCCCCATTTTTTCCTATTTTAGCCACAAAGTACCCGGTATGACTGAATTACCATTTACACATATTATTCCTGGCATGGACAGCTCCGAACTGGTGCTGGTGGAAGGAGGGACGTTAATTATGGGCGGTTATGAATATCCCGAGGAATACCCCATTCACGAGGTGACTGTACCCAGCTTTGTTATCGGGAAATTCCCAGTGACACAGGAACTCTGGATGGCGATGATGGGCGAAAATCCATCGTACTTCATCGATCCTAAACGCCCGGTGGAGCAAGTTTCCTGGAAAGATACCCGGGCTTTGTTTCAAAAAGTCAATCATGATCCTCGCCTCAGCCGCGGACAATTCTTTCGGCTACCTACCGAGGCGGAGTGGGAGTTCGCGGCTCGGGGTGGTAAAAAATCAGATGGCTTTTACTATGTGGGCGGCGACAAGCTGGATGAAGTGGGCTGGTATAAAGACAACAGCTATGACGAAACAAAACAGGTTGGGCTAAAACTGGCCAATGAACTAGGCCTTCATGATCTGAGTGGCAATGTGATGGAATGGTGCGTAGATCAATGGCATGCCGATTATTGGGGTGCACCAACGGATGGAAGCGCCTGGGTTGATAAGGATGAAAGTGCTAGTCGGGTGCTGCGCGGCGGTAGCTGGGACTACTCTCCCCAGTATTGCCGCCCCTCTTATCGCTCCTACGTTCATCCGTCTACTCGCTACAACCTTGTGGGTTTTCGGGTGGTGTTGGGTTCCCCTCCAGGCAGCTGAGCCGCTCAGCCAATTGGCCCGTGAGCAAAAGTCAGGGCAACCCACGGATTCATCCGTGGGAGCCACCAGAAAGCAACAACCCACGATTTAAATCGTGGGAAGTAGAAAAAGGAGTAAGTGAGCGAGGGGGGAGCCCAGCAGAACCACCCCAATATTTTCATAAAAACGAATTTATCCTTACTTTAGCCCAAAAGGATCATACAGCATCACCTTACTGCCCAATTTTTTACCCTAAAGCCCTTACAACAATGCAAAAACTTGACCTGGAACTGGTAAAAAAACTTGGATTAACGAAACTGAACTCCGTAGAAGAAGTGCGTAGAAAAAACAACAGTTACGCTATAAATGCATTGGGGAATCTGAGCGCAGTGAGTTTTTCGGAGCAAAAAGAATCAGCGCTAAGTTTGGAGGAAGACACAGCGGATTTGGAGCATTTGTACTTAGCGGAAAATCCCGCTTTAGCCGCCCTGGAATTTAAAGCAGCATTGCCCAAGCTCAAACTACTTTACCTGAACAATTGTAAATTATCCAGTCTGAGTTTTTCTACCGGATTCCCCCAATTGCAACAAGTTTACCTTCAAAACAACCAGCTCAAAAATCTGGACTGGACTGGCGATTTTCCAGCCCTACAATTGATCGATGTGAGCGGAAATCAGTTGAGTGGGTTCAATCTAAGTGGAAATTTTCTAGAATTGTCTTATTTGTTCCTTCAGAAAAACCAGCTTCAACAATTCTCTTTTGCCCAGCCCCTTGCCGCATTGGAGACTTTGGACTTGCGGGAAAACCAATTGCAAACCTTGCCCGATAATTTTTTGAGCCTAAGCAGCCTGAAAACCCTGTACTTGTATAAAAACCCATTGCCCAGCCTGCCCAAAGAAATCATTTCGGACGACAATAGGGGAAATTCCTGGGAATCATTAAGAGCCTACCTCGTCGAATTGTCCAAAAAAGACAATGTTATCAACGACCGGGCCAAGCTCATCATCGTGGGCAACGGGCGCGTGGGGAAAACTTGTATTTACCGCAGGTTGAAAGGAGACCCTTACAACCCAGAAGAGCCTTATACTCACGGTATTCAAATTGGAAAACTGGTCGAAGCTGATTTTTCAGCGTTAAAGGACAGCACCTTGCAACTCAATGTATGGGATTTTGGTGGGCAGGAGATTTTTTATGCCACCCATCAGTTTTTTCTCAGCGAAGAAGCCATTTATATTTTAGCCTGGACCAATGTAAAAAATGTAATTCCCCATCGGGAACGGGACAAAGCCATCTTGCCCTTTGACGAAAAATGGCGCTCGTTAGAATACTGGCTGAAAAGCATTAGACACCACGGCAAAAATAGTCCGATTCTGATGGTGCAAACCCATAGCGATCGCAAGGAAAATAAATTGCCCATTGATCCGATCTATAGGCAGGCACCTTATCATGCTGAAGACCTCAATTTTAGTGCAACCAAAGACTATGGGCTGCCTGAATTGCGCGATTTTATTCTTGAACAATTACAATCTCCAGCAATTCCATTTTATGGGCAACTTTTTCCCAAATCATACTCAGTGCTGATTCAAGAAATTGAAAACAATACCCAGGTTACCAGCCTCACCAAAGCAGAGTTTGAACAAAAATGTCAAAAGGCAGGCATTAGTGCAGGAGGAGAAGAGGCCGTTTTAGCTTATCTCAACAAAGCTGGAGTCGTGGTATACTTCAACAAACCTTTGCTGGAGGATACCATTTTTACCAACCCCAATTGGTTGACCGAGCAAGTCTATTCGCTCATCAACAATGAACTCAGTGCACGAAAAGGCCGGATAGATGAACAATATATGGTGGAAGTGCTGCCCAAATTTACTAGTCAAGAACGGATCAGGTTTCTTGAATTGCTGAAAAATTTTGAACTGATTTTTGAAGAAGCAAAAGACCAGTACATTGCTCCTCAATACTTGCCCGAAGCTTTGAGCGGCGAGGCACAAACTATGTTTAATTTTACCCAGATGAATTTAAAACAGGTCTTTGTTTTTAAATTCACCCGCTTTATGCCTGACAATGTAATGGTTAATTTTTTGAGTCGTTACGGGCCCTATTCAGACAAAATATACTGGAAAAGCGGCATTCTTTTTTCCAAAAATGGACAACCCTGTATTGTGGAGCAACCAGAAGAAAACATTCTGCGGGTGTGCGCTTCCAAATACGAAGACAGTGAGGCCCTTCAACAAGAAATTTGTGCAGCTTTTCGCAAGTTGAGCAATACCACTGCTGTCGAAATATCTTTGGATGGAACCTACTTTGTGGCATGGGATGAACTGGCCAAGTATACGAGCACCTTCATGGATCGCCCTGAACAAATTGTGTTGGCCACGGATGGAGTTACCCCCTTGAATGTAAAGGACTTTGCACGGTTTTTTGCCCCGGAAGAACTGAATAGGATCAAACCCAGGCCTAAAAAAATCTTTTTCTCCTATTCCAAACACGATCGAAAGCACCTGGATGAATTGACCCAACACTTGTCTGCCTTGCGCCGTTTGGGCAAGTTGGAACACTGGGACGACACTCAACTCGTCCCGGGCGAGGAATGGGACGAAGCCATCAAAAAGGAATTAAACGAAGCAGATATCATCTTACTCTTGGTGAGTGCAGCCTTCAATAGCACCGACTACATCTGGAATGTGGAAATCAGCAAGGCAATGGAGCGCCACGAACGCAAAGAAGCCACAGTAATCCCCGTTATCATTCGGGATTGTGACTGGGAAGGTTTGCCTTTTAGCAAGCTTTCAGGGTTGCCTGCCAAAGGGAAGCCTGTAAGCTCTTATGCCAATCCTGATGAAGCATGGCTAGAAGTAATTGAAGGTATAAAAAGGGCATTGTGATGGCTGATCCAACCCTACTCAATATCAAAATCACCGAAGCTGTCTCTTTTCGCCTTATCCAGGTGGAAGGGGGCTCCTTCAATATGGGCAGCGACGACCGTGAAAGTGAACAACCCATTCACCCTGTTACCCTCTCCTCCTTTTACCTCGCCGAATACCCCGTCTCGCAAGCCCTGTGGCTAGCCGTAGTGGGGGGAGAAAACCCTTCCAACTTTCCAGGCCCTCACCGCCCTGTGGAAAGCATCAGTTGGTACGATGCCGCTGCTTTTTGCAACCAATTGAGTTTGCACTGTGGTTACGCTTCAGTGTATTTTAGCGATTCGGCCTTTCAAAAATCACTAAGCCTTGAAGCCACGCAGAAAATAGAATACCCCAACACTATTCCTGTTTTTTTCAATCCCCAAGCAAAAGGCTTTCGCTTACCCACTGAAGCCGAATGGGAATACGCCGCTCGGGGTGGCAACAAATCCGGCGGCTTTCGCTACGCGGGTGGGGACAAACTGGATGAAGTGGGCTGGTACGATGACAATAGCCACGGCGAAACCAAAGCTGTAGGGATCAAACTGGCCAACGAACTGGGCCTGTACGATATGAGTGGTAATGTATGGGAATGGTGTGCGGATCAGTGGGATGCCACTTACCGTGGTGCACCAAAAGATGGTTCCGCCTGGTTGGGTTTAAAGGAAGATGTAGGTCGGGTGCTGCGCGGCGGTAGCTGGTACTTCAATCCCCAGGATTGCCGCCCCTCTTATCGCTCCTACGATCCTCCGTCTTCTCGCAACAACGATGTGGGTTTTCGGGTGGTGTTGGGTTCCCCTCCAGGCAGCTGAGCCGCTCAGCCAATTGGCCCGTGAGCAAAAACCAGGCAACCCACGGATTCATCCGTGGGAGCCACCAAAAGAGACAACCCACGAATTTATTCGTGGGAAGTGGAAAAAGGAGTAAGTGAGCGAGGGCAGCCTCTCACCCCGTCAGCTCAGCCCCAGCCCCCAGGCAAGGGCTGAGCTGACGGGGTGAGAGGCTGCCCGAGCGGGTATTGGAAAATACGCTAGCTTAATTTATGCCCGCAACGGTGGTGAACCAACCTTGAGCTTACGACCAGCGGCACTAGCCGCGCAACGTCATTAGCAAAAAGGGTAAAGAGTGTCGATGGAGGTGCAGAGCACCGGAACAACTCTGGGCGGGTTCCGGTGCTCTGCACCTCCAAAATTGCGCACGATGCTGTTTTCTAGTGACGTTTCGCGGCTAGTGCCACTGGTCGATCGTGTCCGGGTAATTGGGTATCTGGAGGATTTTGAGTACGCTCCAAGTTCATGGAGATTTATTTGTGGGAGCCACCAAAAGACAAGAGGCTTTAGAAAAGTTGATGATCAAGCAATTGATTGTTTTTTTGAGTTAAGAGTTCCGATTACATGAGTAGCGAGTTTTGAAGTAAAGTTAGAAATTAGAAGTGGGCTACCGCAGCGACTTAGGCCAAGACTGTGTCTAAACCGCTGCGGTAGCCCACTTCTAAACTCGCTACTCATGTATTCTTAACTCGTAACTCAAAAAAAGTTCTGGTGTTTTGAACCACTTAAACCATACTCTTTCTGGCTGGTAGCGTTGAAGAATCTATTCACTCTTCCTCACGATCACCTCTCCTTTCAATCCCCCAATATTCACCCGAATCTCGTTATACCCCGCTGCCGAGAAGAAAGGCAAAAGATCAAAATAATAAGTGCGGGAAACCAGCGCCTCACAATCGTCCGACTTGCTGTAGTGCAATTTCAAGCTGGCCAAGGGAGGTAAACTTTTAGACAGGTTGCCATTCCAAACCAATTCAGGCTCCTGCTCCACACAACCGCCGCCGTAGGTAACTTCCAGGACCAGGCAATTTTCGATTTGGTAAGCCTCTTTGATGGTGAAATCGTTTTCTTTATTCGCGCTGTTGAACAGGCCACTGTCTTTCAAAACCGGGCGGCATTGGTCTTCCAGTTTGGCAAAAATCAACTCTTGGCGACTGTTGGCATCGTTGACGAAGGTCAGGTTGCTGCCTTCGATGCGGTAATCGCTGGCCGTGCGGATGCCCTCCATGAACCAGGTAGAAAATGGGTTGTCGGCTACCCGGGTTGTCATGTTGACTTCCATGCCGATTTTTTTGTCTTCTTTGGTAGTGTATTTACCGGCCAAAATGTTGCGTGAGCTGTGCCCCCGCATCTTGCCCCCCTTCAGCAGGGTGATCCAGGCGGGTCCACGGCTTTGATCGCCGTCCAAAACCAGGCCAATGTCAAGTGGGCCATTGACCAGCAGCCAGGTGCCTTCCAGTTTAGGGTCTACATCAACCAAAGCATCAGTGTTCAGTACCAGTTCATTCTGCTCGCAGCTCCAGCCCAACAGCATGGCCAGTGCAAAGGAGAGGATATGGAATTTACGCATCATGGTGTTGTCTTTTTTTAGGTAGACGGGACTGTGGGGGATTCGGTTGGGAATTTCCTGGAAAAGATTTTATCCTAGCCAGGCCAGTGAAATATCCACAAATTTTATAGTTTTACCCACTTTCTCTCCGAAATTCCCATTACAAAGCCAAAAAAACTGGCCATTTTATATTCCAAAAACACCTAAACTATTGACTACTATGCCGAAAGCTACACTACAAGAAAAGTTGCGTTACCGTTTTGAAAACTCACTCTCGCATGGCCCCATTGCCATCATTGGTTGGCTGGCTTTGTTTTCCTTTGTCATTGTGGTCATTGCGGCGGCGGTGCTGCATTTCACCGGGATTGGCCCGGCACCGGATGAAAAACTGGGCTTCGCGGAAGCAGCCTGGCAGAGTTTGATGCGGGCACTCGACTCCGGCGCTGTGGGCGGCGACTCAGGCTGGATTTTTCGTGGCATCATGTTGGTGGTAACCATTGGCGGTATTTTTATTCTATCGACCCTGATCGGTTCGATTTCCAGTGGTATCGACCAAAGCATTGAAGACCTGCGCAAGGGCAAATCGATGGTTTTGGAGTCCAACCATACCCTCATTCTGGGCTATTCCTCCAAAATTTATTCCATCATTTCCGACTTGTGTATCGCCAATGAAAACCAAAAGAACCCAAGGGTTGTGATTTTGGCCAATCAGGACAAGGTAGAAATGGAAGATGATATCCGGGCCAAAATCCCGGATACCAAAAACACCAAAATCATCGTACGCAGTGGCAGCCCTCTGGAAGCATCCGACATCCAAGTGGTGAACCCCACCGAGGCACGATCCATCATCATCCTTAGCCCGGAAGACATCGACAACCCGGATGTGCACGTCATCAAAGCAGTACTTTCCCTGACCAATAGCAAACAACGCAAACAAGGCAAGTACCATATCGTGGCGGAGATCAAGGACCCGCGCAATCTGGAAGCTGCCAAACTGGTAGGAGGAGAGGAGGCGGTTTATGTACTCACTGCCGATTTGATCTCCCGGCTTACTGCCCAAACTTGCCGCCAGTCGGGCTTGAGTATCGTTTACACCGAGTTGTTGCAGTTCGAAGGGGATGAAATTTACTTCAGTGAAGAAAAACAGCTTTGGGGCAAAACGTACAAAGACTGCCTCTTTGCCTTTGAAGAGTCCAGCATCATTGGGGTGTTTACCGCTCAGGGACAAGCGCTGCTCAATCCCAAAATAGACTATGTGTTGCAGGAAGGCGACAAACTGATCGCCATTTCTAAAGATGACGATACCATCAAACTCAGTGGCCTGAGCTTGACCACCCCTGATGAAGCGTTATTGACCAAAGGCGCAGGCAGCAGCGCTGGGGTGGAAAGTACCCTGATTCTGGGCTGGAACCCCAAAGCCATTCGCATCATCGAGGAATTAGACAATTATGTGTTGTCGGATTCCAAGGTGCGGATTCTGGCCGAGGTGGAAGGCATTGAAGCAGATGTTGAGTTGTTGAAGGACAAACTCAAAAACATCAAGATAGAACTTACCCAAGGCGACATCAACGATCGGAGTACCCTGGAATCCCTGGAGGTTGAAAGTTTTGACCACATCATTCTTCTGAGTTACGTCCACCACATTGAAACCCAGGAATCGGACGCCAAGACCCTGATTTGTTTGCTCCACCTGCGCGACCTGGCGGATAAAGCGGGCAAAGACTTTTCCATTGTATCAGAAATGTTGGACATCCGCAACCGCGAATTGGCAGAGGTTTCCAAAGCCGACGACTTCATCCTGAGCGATAAATTGTTGAGTCTGGTACTGACCCAATTGTCGGAAAACAAGGAGCTCAAAAAAGTATACGACATCTTGTTTGAAGCAGAAGGCTCGGAGGTGTACCTCAAAGAGGCGAACCAATTTGTAAAAACGGGTGCTGAGCTGGACTTCTACACGGTTTTGGAGAGTGCAGCGCGGCAGGGGCAAACGGCAATAGGTTACCGGATTATGCGCTATTCCCAGGATGAAGGCAAAATGTACGGCGTGAACATCAACCCGAAAAAATCGGAAAAAATTCGATTTGAAGAAGGAGATAAGATCATTGTGCTGGGGGAGGTGTGACCAATAATCAGAAGTCATTCCGAATTCCAGCATTCTAAGTATTTTTTATCCAGCCCCTTAGGTGAATCTTAGGTTCCTAAAATTTCTTAGGTGGTGAAAAAGAAAAAATCTGCGGAGCAGGGCATTCTTTCACCACCTAAGACACTTAAGAAATCACTGAAGCAGCAATACAGTTAATCCCTTCCATATTTGCCCTTACCTTTTGGCGGACAAGAAGAACCACGGGAATTTTCATACCGATCCCGATCCCGATAATCCACATAACCTCTATCGCGATCTCTGGAAGAAGTTGACCTGCCATAACGGTCATCATCATGGTGGTGCTGGCATTTGTCGCAAGAGCAGCCCCGGTCGTTGTCCCGGTGGTCGTATCTTCTGCGATCATCTCCCCGGGAGCCATAATAACCTCCGCCCCGGCGGTCATCATCTCGAGAGCCATAGCCACCTCTGCGGTCATCACCACAATCGGATCCCCGGCGGTCACGATCATCGCGATCCTTCCAGTGGGGGTCATTGCGGCCATATCTGCTGTCGTAATTCGGAGGAGGGGTACGGTAGTCCACTCGTGGTTGGTCATAGCGGCGGTTTGCGCTGTTGATGCCAGGAGTAGTTGGCTGTGAATTGTAGTAGCCAGGAGTAGAACCTACTCCGCTGATTTTTTGCGCCGAGGTAGTTACGGCAAACATTCCCAAGAATGCTACAGTCGTGGTGATTGCTAAAAATCCTTTCATGTTGCAAATTTTTGTTGCTGCAAGGAACATGGATTTTTACAAACTTCACTTATCTCGAAAGGACTTTAGGATGAGTTTAACTGCTGTTAAAAACGTTTTTAAGATTTTGTTAATCAATGCGATAACGTGCACGTCTTTTTAACGATGCCACAACTTTAAGCGGCCCAATAAGCGCAAGAGTTTAACGTTGAGGGTCAGGCCAGCATTAAAGAAATGGCCGTTGATTTCGATCCAATCTTCCTTGCGGCGCAAGTCGATCAGGTTTGAAAAGAGAACAATTTGAGATTTTTGGAAAGGTGCCTTCCAGTACAACCCTCTGGCCGTGATGGCAAAACCCTCTTTGCCGTTGCCCAATAAACTTTGATCGGCAACCAGCAGGATTTTTTCGTCGCGGGGTGGGAAAAGGAAAGCCTGACTGGCGTTTTTGAGTTTATGGATGGGCATTTGTAACAAATCGGTGTAGATTTTTTCAGGCTCTCGGTCGAACTGCAAAAAATCCTTGACTACCTGAAACAGGTTGATTTCACTCATCGGCACGTTTTGGTACTTGAGGATGGCCTCGGGGAGTTCCACTTCATTCAGGTCTTTGCAGTAGCGAATGATGTAAAAATCAAGCAATTCCTCGAACAAATCTTCCACCATCCAGTTGAGTTGCGTCGTTTCCAACATGCCCAAGGCTTGTTGGTTGCGCAGCCGATCCGCAGCCTGGGTAAAGCGCCGGGCGATCACATCGCGAAAACCGGAAGGGTACATCCGCTCGGAATAGGCCGTATATTGTTCCGGGCGATGTTCCCGGTCGATCCGGTCTTTGAGCGCCAGAAAGAATTTTTCGGAAAGTTGGGGTTCAATGTCCTGGTCCATGTCAATACTGGGGACAGTGCTGCGTTGACTGGCCGACCAATCGGGCTGGGGTGCTCCACAGTTGGAGCAGAACCGGGCGTCGTCCGACAAAACCATTTGGCAGCGAATACACTTCTTCATAGTAAGTTTGCACCGCAGCGTGATTAAACACTGCATTTTAATCGTCGAAAATAAACAAAGCTATTGAGCAAAACAATCCAGCTTGATTGCTGTTTGCTACTTTGCTTCAATAAAAATGAAAATATTGGCAAAAAAACCTAAAAAAGTGGACCTTCCTCAAAAAATCTGCCCGGTTTGTAAGCGCCCATTCAGCTGGCGGAAGAAATGGGAGAAGGTTTGGGAGGAGGTAAAGTACTGCAGCGAACGGTGCAGGAGAGGGGGATTTAGCAGTCAGCTTTGAGCTTAGGGTCTTTTTATTCAAAATTGTACAAGATGTCAGAACAAGAACAACCACACAACGAATACGCTTACCTGGCGTTTCACCCCAAAAACATCATTTTGGTGCTTTTGCTCATGGGGTTGAGTACCATTTTTATCGCCCTGTCTTTGGCTTATGTGTACAATCGGGTAAACCAGCACTTGCCACCTTTGCGCTTGCCTATTTTGTTTTTGTTTAACACCATTATTTTGTTGGGGAGCAGCAGCACAATGGTTTGGGCCAAAAAGTCATACCTGGCCGACCACACCGAAAATTACCAAAGAGCCTTGTGGTTTACCCTGGGCTTGTCTTTGCTGTTCATGCTGGCCCAGGCCATTGCCTGGTACCTGTTGTTCAGTGATGGGGTTTTGATGAGTTCGGACAACTCTGCGGGATATTTGTATGTCATTTCCGGGCTACACTTTGCACACGTCATTGCTGGATTGCCCTTTTTGGGGTATTTCATCTACCAGGCGCGGTACCACATGAAAGAGCCAGTCAGCGTGTTGGTGTATTTCTCCGACCCCGAAAAGCGCCTGAACTTGCGCCTTCTGGGCATCTATTGGCACTTTTTGGATGTGTTGTGGATTTATCTGGTGATCTTTTTTTACATCAATTATTTCATTCGTTAATTATTTATACACCTTCCGCTTTTTTTTTACCCGCAGCCAGGTGCCCCACATCTTGTTGTAGGCATGGACATATTCTGTGGGGTGCCCCTCCATGTTGACCAAGGGCTGTTTGCGGTTGACCCACTCAAAAATGCCACCGTACAAATTGGCAGCATGTGAGTAGCCCGCGGCCAGAAGTTTTTCGGTAACCTTTTCACTGCGGTAACCTACCGAGCAGTAGACCACGATTGGACTGTTTTTGTCTACCCGCTCTAGTCTGGCCAGCTCAAAATCCTTGTAACCCACCCAAATGGCACCTTTAACGTGGCTAACTGCATATTCATTCCATTCCCGGGCATCGATAAAAACTGGGTAAGCTCCAAGATTTTTGGCTACCGTTTCGACACTCAGTTCAGGCACGGAGTGATTCAACAACCTGCGCAACACAAATTGATAGGAACGGCTTTGCACCTGGGCATTCATTCCGGTGAACAAGCCCAGAAACAGGATACAAGCAAACCAGATTTTTGCCTGAAGTCGGTTGAAATTGGGAAAAATGTTGCGCATTTGCGAGACTTTACTGCAAAATACTGCTTTTCTGAATTTTAGGCTGGTTATTGTTTGGGGCGGAGGTATTTATTCCGTTAAAAACTTGCGGATATCCGCCGCTAGTTTCAGCATATCCGGTTCGTGTAGATACATCATGTGCCCAGCTTCGTAATAGGTTTTGGTCACCCGTTCAGGCACAATGCCATTGCGGGCAAAGGTATATTCGGTATCAAAAAACGGGCAAATCAAGTCGTAATACCCGCTGGCTACCAACACTTTCATCGCAGTATTGCGGCGCATGGTTTCACCCAATTGCCGGGCTACATTGACGGGCATGGGTTCCCAATATTGGCCGTCGGGCACTGGCCGCCAGCGCCATTTTTCACCCACTTCATCGTTGGAAGTCAGGTAGGGGCGATCCATTTCCACTTTTAAAACTGAAGCATAAAAATGGTTCAGGGCCGCGGTATAAGCTCCGCTGATCTGGTAATCGGAAGGGTCACCCAGGTCGGGGCCTTCGGAAACTTTGTCTGCTTCATCCCCCATGAATCGCCCATCGAGGCGGCCAATGGCCAGGCCCTGATCTGCCAGCAATTGTTTTTGAAAGCGGTGCATCAGAACACTGAGGTTTGAGCGCAGGATGTAGTTTTTGTCCAAACCAATGAAATAAGCCATTTTTTCAGCAACGGCGTTTTGCTCGGCTGCACTCAACAAACTGCCCCGGTACAAAGCTGGAGCATAGGTATCATAAGTGAATTTACGGCATTCTTCCACAAAGGCTTCCAGCGTTTTGCCTTGCCCGGCTTTTTTGTGGTACCAGGCCGTTGCGGCCATACTTGGTAGGTAGGTCAGGTTGGAAGTGATGTTGTCGTGAATGGAGGTGGATCCGGTATAGTCCAGTGCTTGAGAAATAAGCACCAGGCCATTAAGATCCATCGTTTGGCCATCCTTTTCCAAGGCGTTGGCTACTGCTGCGGCCCGAGTAGTACCAAAACTTTCGCCAGCGATGTATTTGGGGGAAAACCATCGTTTGTTTTCGGTTACCCAGAGGCGCATGAATTTTGCTATTGAAGCCGCATCCTCTTTCAATCCCCAATAATCTTCATTTTTTCCTTTACCAACTACCCGGCTGTACCCCGTGCCTACCGGGTCGATGAAGACCAGATCAGTCAAATCCAGCAGTCCCTGCTTGTTGTCCACTAAAATATAGGGCGCAGCCCCATCGTCCTTTTTGGCATCTGAATCAACTTTGACAATTTGCGGGCCAAACATGCCCATGTGGAGCCAAATGGAAGCTGAACCGGGCCCTCCATTGAACACAAAGGTGACTGGCCTTTTGCTCCAATCACTGAGTCCTTCTTGGGTATAGGCCACACTCCATATGGAGGCTACGGAATCTCCTTTGTCGTTTTTTAAATAAGTTTCTTTGGCCGTCGCCTTGTAGCGGATGATTTTTCCGCCAAATACGCCTTGATGATTGGTGATGAAGGATTTGGGGGACGGAATTTTGTTAGAATCGGCTTTCTCCTGGGCAGAAAGGGCTGTGGTCAACAAGGTAAAAAAACAACAATAGAGGAGTTTCAAGCTATGACGCATCATTCAAACGGTTTGGTTAAAAAGTGAACGTACCTCAATACAAAGTAAGTCATTTTTAACTAAACTCTAGTTCAAGAAATTGCCGACACCGCCAGAATGACTGCCACAAAGTGGCTGATGCTGGCCGCCAAAACAAATAAATGCCAAACCAGGTGGTGATAAGTGTACTTTTCCCAGAGGTAAAAAATGACTCCCAGAGAATACAATACTCCACCAACGACAATCAGGATGAGCACATCAGCAGGTAAACTCACAAAAAAGGTTTTGCCTGCTGCCAGCAAAATCCAGCCCATCAAGAGATAAATGACCGTGGACAAATAATTGAAACGATTGATAAAGAAAATTTTAAACACCATTCCAAGCATGGCCAATCCCCACAACACAATCAGTAAGGTAATCCCCACCTGATTGAATACAAACAACAAAATGAAAGGGGTGTAGCTACCTGCAATCAAAAAATAAATGCTGATGTGGTCTAAAATCTGGAGCACTTTTTTCACCAGAGGTTCCTGAAAACCATGGTACAAGGTGGAACAGGTGTACACCATCAAAAAACTGAAGGCATAAATACTGGCCCCAAGTGTGGCGATGGAATTGCCACTTTTTGCAGCGAGGGCAATGAGTAATGGAATACACACAATGCCGAATAAGATGCCAAAGCCGTGGGAAACACTGTTGGCAATTTCTTGTTTGAGCACTTTGTTTGGGTAGGACGAGGCGTCAGTCGACATGGTGATTTTTTGAGTGTTGAAAAGCAAAGGAACGCTACAACCGCTGGAGATATTGCAATAAGACTCTCGGCGAAATTGATCGGAGAAGGCCTGCGGATGGCTTGTTGGGTATGAATGACTAAAATTTGGATTTAGTGCCATAAAAAGCGAGGGCCAGACTTCCACGGATTAGTTTTGAAGTCGGCCCTGGCATTAGCGTTTTTGAGGTAATTTCATTATGGTCCTCAAAAAGGACAAATCAACAATGTTTAACATCAAGGCAGTGCAATAAAGGGGGCTTAAAAGTTCCGAGAGAACCCTACTTTTCAGCAAGGTTTTCTCGGACTCGACAAATAATCAGCGTTCTAGTAAATTCCTGAAATTCAGTTATTACTATGGTGCAAATTATTGGAGTTTGAGGTTAAAAAGAAGGACAAATATTGAAATTTTAATCTTTGAAAATAGGCGAGAATAAAAAAAGAAAAGTAAATAAATATTTAAAAAACAGTATCTTAGATTGTGAACATTTTTTTTATTTTAGGTTTTAAAAAACATTTAAAAAAAATAATTATGCTATTCTTTTTACCTGAAATTCCATCCATTTGATGAACTTGATTCAAAAACAATACCAATTCAATGTTCTGATCGTCTTTTTTCAATTCAACTCAATTAGACCTACTTATTTTTAAAACTTTTTAGGCGAATCATCAATTTACTTATATTTACTCCCTCATTAAAGCGACAACCTGTGATAAAGTGTTGATCAGACGCATCATACAACTATTGACCTCATTGGCCCTGGTGCTTGTGATTTACGATTTTGGCTATGTTCAGGATCGGCGTGAAGAGATTTTGATTTTTAACGCCTATTTTGGTTTGACTCTTACCTTTGCTATTTTGGAGTCCTATCGCCTGTACAAAGGTCAGATTCCCTTCAATTTATTTTATTTCATCCGCCTGGTTTTGCCGTACACAGCCTTTTCGGTGATTGCGGTAGATTTGGTGTTTTGGGGTGAAAGTTTGCGTTCGGCAGTCGCCCGGAATGAAGGCTGGTTTTTTATCAACATTCTGCTTTTGGTTTTTTACGGCATGTCAAACATCGCCAGCCTGTTGTATCGGCGCAATTTTTCGCCGGCCATCATTTTTGTCAGCAGCTTTATGATTGTGATTTTTTTTGGAACCATCTTTCTCAAACTGCCGAATGCGACCAATGCCGGGATTACCTGGTTGGACGCCATTTTTACCATTACCAGCGCCGTGAGTGTGACGGGGTTGGCGGTAGTGGACACCCCTACTACGTTTACAATCATGGGCCAAACGGTCATCATGGTTTGTATTCAACTGGGCGGTTTGGGGATGTTGACCTTGACGGCCTTTTTCGCCTACTTTTTTAAAGGCAAATCCTCCTATGTAGAAGGACTGTTTATCCGGGACTTTTTGAGCTCCGACCAGTTTGAAGGTTTGTTGGGGCTGGCGATGAAAATCGTGTTGCTCACCTTGGGTATAGAGTTTATTGGGGCTTTTTTTATGTACATCAACTTGCCCGAGCAGGAATTTGATTCCTTTTTTGATAAAGCCTTTTTTTGTGCCTTTCACTCCGTATCTGCTTTTTGCAACGCCGGATTTTCAACGCTGAGCAATAATTTTTACGAAGCCCCCTTTCGGTTCAACTACAACATTCACCTGACTACTGCCTTTTTGATCATCATTGGAGGTTTGGGCTTCAGCATCATGTTTAACCTTTTTATGCTGGTCAAATACGCTATACTCAATTGGTACAATCATTTTGTGGTACACCTCGTGGCCTATCGCAAGGCCGTGCGGATCGCCACACTCAATACCCGGGTGGTGACCTTCACCACAATCATCCTGCTCATTACAGGGACCCTGGCTTTTGGAGCATTGGAATGGAATGGGGTACTCAAAGAACATCCTACGCTGTGGGGTAAATTGGTGACCTCCTTTTTTGGTTCGGTTACCCCACGTACAGCCGGGTTCAATACGGTTAATATGGCCGAATTGTCGAGGTCTACTATTTTGGTAACCATTCTCTTCATGTGGATTGGGGCCTCTCCGGCCTCTACAGGAGGTGGGATCAAAACCAGTACTTTTGCCGTAGCCATCATGAACATTTATGCGGTAGTGCGCAACAAACCCCGCATTGATTATGCTGGCCGGGAAATTCCCCAGGACTCTGTCAACCGCTCTTTTGCCATCATCGTATTGTCCTGGTTTGTGATTGGTTTGGGTTTTACGGTAATAGCGCAAGTTGAAGGCAACATCCCTTTTTTATCCATCCTTTTTGAATGTGTGTCGGCTTATGCCACTGTTGGCTTGAGCCTGGGCATCACCCCCCAACTGTCTGATATTAGCAAAATCACATTAATTGTGGTTATGTTTGTGGGAAGAGTGGGCGCAATCACTATCTTGATTGGGCTAATCAAAGATGTAGATTGCAAGAATTACCGCTACCCACGGGAATCGGTACTGATCAATTAATGTATGAAACTTAATTTGTTGCCATTGCTGTGCAGTGGCTTGTTGTGTTTGGCTGTAAACCTCTTGCAGGCTCAACAGACTAGTGCCTTTGATCTTTCCATAACGGGAGCTTATCAGGAGCGCGCTTTGCCAGAGATTTTGAGCGATCTGGAGTCGCGCTATCCGGTCAAGTTTTATTACATCCCTGAAAGAATACCTTTTTATCCCATCACCATTGAATTCAAGGGGCAACCTTTCTATCAGGTGATGAAAAAATTGCTGGAAGGCAGTTTGTTGACCTTTACGAAATGGTCGCCCAACGAAATGGTTCTGGTGCCCGAAGACCAGCGCAATCGCGCCTTTGTGGAAGGTATGATCAAAAAATGGAAAGCAGGGGAATGGCAAGCGCCAGTGTTGTCCAGCATTGCAGAAAAAAGTTTCACTTTCGGGTCAGCCAATTCCGCACTTACAGGAGGCAAGCTGAGCATTAAAGGCCAGATCCAGGACGATGAAAGCAACGAACCCATTCTGGGAGCCACCGTGCTCGTTCGCGAAACCGGGCAAGGGGAAGTCAGTGATGAAAAAGGTAACTTTCAACTCAAACTGGCTCCCGGCAAATACACCCTGCAAATCACCTACATCAGCTACCAATCACAACTCAATTACGTGAGTTTATACGCCGATGGTGAATTGCCTGTGCGCCTGATCAGCATGCCTCAACAATTGAATGAAGTATTGATTAAAGCCCAGGCAGTTGAAAAAGGAGCCCAGAGCACCAACATGGGCATCGAACGCCTCAGCGCCAAATCCCTCAACGAGCTGCCCACCTTGATGGGCGAGGCCGACGTCATTAAAAGTTTGCAAACCTTGCCAGGTGTCACCAACGCCGGCGAGGGCGTGGCCGGGTTTAATGTACGAGGCGGGAATATTGACCAAAACCTGATCATGCAGGACGATGCCCCCTTGTTCAATTCTGCCCATGCCTTGGGTTTTTTCTCCATTTTTAACGCCGACGCAGTGGATCAAATCAGCTTGTACAAAGGGCATATTCCGGCACAGTACGGTGGTCGTTTGTCATCAGTGTTGGATGTACAACTCAAGGATGGCAACATGCGCAAATGGACCGGGAAGGGCAGTATTGGTTTCATTGCCAGCAGGATGGTGCTGGAAGGGCCGATTAAAAAGGATAAGTTGTCAATTCTGATCGGAGGGCGCCAGTCGTATTTGGGACCAACCTTATCCCAAAGTACCAGTATTACCATCAAAGACAGCAAAGCCGCGTTTAGTGATGCGGTATTGAAACTGGCCTGGCGAGTAAATGCTAAAAACACGTTCCGATTGACCGGTTTTACCAGTGGTGACGAGTTCCGTTATGCCCAGGATTTTGGATACAATTGGCAAAATTACCAGCTCACAGCACAATGGAATCGGGTTCATTCAGATCATTTTTTTACCAAACTTCATGCCTCTTATGGGGCTTACCGAGCGGAACAAACCGATCCGGGTGGCAACGATGCCTTTACTTTGAGCAATGGACTCAATAACCTGAAAGTCAAACTGGATAACGTTTTATCGGCAGGTGAAAAACACGCCTTGCGTTTTGGAGCAGAGGCCAGCCAATACTATGCCCGCCCTGAAGCCATTCGCCCGCTTAGCGATATCTCGGTGTTTTTGCCTGAACAAGTACAAAAAGACAATGGGCGAGAATTGGCTCTATATGTGCAGGATGAAATCACTTTTTCGGATCGCATCGCTGTTTCCCTGGGTACACGTTGGAGTCGTTACCAAAACCTGGGGCCTCGTGTGGTATGGTACTACGCTGAAGGGCAATCCCGAGAAAATCTGACAGTACGGGATTCTGCACAGTTTGCAGCCGGCGAGGTCATTACTTCTTATGGTGGTTTGGAACCAAGAGCCTCTCTGAAACTAGGTTTTAGCGACAATGCTTCCTTCAAAATGAGCTATAACCGCTTGCGCCAGTATATTCACCTTACTTCAAATACAGTGGCACCCACTCCAGTGGATGTTTGGCAGGCTTCCAATTTGTACATTCCACCACAAATTGCAGATCAATATTCTGTGGGTTGGTTTCTGGATGAACCGAATAAAAAATGGGAGACCTCGGTGGAGCTTTACTACAAAAAAATCCTGAATGTATTGGAATACAAGGATTTGCCAGAGCTGATCTTGAACCAGCGTTTGGAAACCGAAATCCTGGCAGGTAGAGGGCATGCTTATGGTGGTGAGTTTTCGATCCGTAAAGTACAGGGTAAACTGACCGGCTGGTTCAGTTACACCTACGCCCGCTCCTTGGTCAAAGTGGAAGGCCCCAGTGCAGAAGAAACCGTGAATGCTGGACGTTGGTATCCGGCCAATTTTGATAAACCCCATCAAGTCAATTTGATCAGCCGTCTTCAGATCAACCCCACGAATAGCTTCACCTTTAATTTTACATATAGTACCGGACGGCCTATTTCCATCCCGGTCTCCAGTTATCGCCTGGGCAGCGGAGCATATGCCAACTTTTCGGATCGCAACCAGTACCGCATTCCCGATTATCACCGTTTGGACATTGCTTGGACCGTAGACAATCGACAAACACGCCTTAAAGGGATCCGGGGAAGTTTTACGGCCTCTGTTTACAATGTGTATGGCCGAGCAAACCCATTTTCCATTTTTTTCCGCAGGAATGAAAAAGGTCGCCCTTCGGCGTATCAATTGGCAGTAGTAGGAGCAGCAATTCCGGCAGTGGCGTACAATTTTACTTTCTAATCAAATTCCCAATCCAAAGCAATGAAGTTTTCAAATTACAAACTGACTTGTAGCTTCCTCCTCCTCTTGTTGCTCTGTAGTGCCTGCATCAAGGAGTTGAATTTTGAACCGGGCAAACTGGACAACCTTTTGGTGATTTATGGGGTGTTTTCCGATCAGCCCGGAAAACACATCTTCAGGGTCACCCGCACCAATGCTTTTGAGCAGCAAGTAGACGGGGACCCTGTTAGCGGAGCAAAATTATATGTGCTGGATTCCAGGGCTCAAAAACACCCTTTTGTAGAGTTGACTCCGGGGACTTATCGTTTTCAGGACACGCTGTTTCGAGCAGTGGCGGGTGAAACCTATCAATTGGAGGTAGAACTCCCCGATGGTGCCCATTACCGCTCAGATGTAGAAGTTATGCCCGCGCCAGTTCGAATGGACAGTGTGTATCCGAGTGTAACAGTGAAAGATTTTGATCAAACTTTTATCCTCAATGCCGATGTCAACATCCCTGCAGATCCCAATGGTGTATATCTGCGCTGGGATGTAAGTCGGGTATGGCGAAGGACTTCCATTGATTTTGGGACTTTGTTTTTGGACTATTTTCGGTTTCCTTCCTATCCAATCTGTTACATGACCGAAGATCCGGAGCCCAATAGCATTCGCATTTTTGGCAATAAACGTCGGGATGCTTTTACTTTACGTGAGCAGCCCTTATTGAGTATTGCTGCCGATGATAAGTTTTATGAGCGCAATGCCTTTGAAGTTATACAATACCGTATTTCAGCCAAAGCTCATGAATATTGGAGCAATATTGATCGAGTGGGCAATCCAGCGGGAACCATTTTTGATGTGCCACCTGCCTCAGTACGGGGTAATATTTATAATGTAGAGAACCCCAAAGAACGTATCCTGGGGTATTTTGAAGTGGCAGCAGTAGACACGGCCTACACTTATAGCGATCGTTCAATTTTTAGGTATTCCATTAACGACCCTTGCCGGCGCGACTTCACGAACCCTGCTTGGGTGAACACTTACGGTTTCGACCCGGAATGTGCCTATTGTACAAATATTAAAGGACACTCGCTTAAGGTGCCAAAATTCTGGTAATTTTGTGACTCAGTAGTGGGGCAAAAATAGTTGTTCATTCTTTTGTCGCCCCTTAATCAGGAAATACATGTCACAAACCAGCTCCCGGAGCAATTACCAAATGCAGCTCTGGGCCCTTATCCTGGGCATCGCCCTGATGGCCATCAAATTCATCGCCTGGTGGTTTACCAATTCCAATGCTGTGCTATCGGACGCCCTGGAAAGCATCATCAACGTGGTGGCCGGAGCATTCGCTTTGTACAGCTTGGTCATCGCAGCCCAACCACGCGATCACAATCATCCCTATGGGCATGGCAAAATTGAATTTGTCTCTGCTGGTTTTGAAGGAGCGCTGATCTTTCTGGCAGGCATTTCCATTATCGGCAAGGCCATTTACAACCTGAACGTTCCTCAACCCATTGGCGCATTGGATTTAGGGGTTATCCTGACCGTAGTGACGGGTGGCTTCAACTACCTGATGGGCATTTACCTGGAAAGAAGAGGCCGCAAGGTGGAATCCACCATCATGGTCGCCAGCGGCAAACACTTGCAAAGCGATGCCTGGTCCTCGTTGGGGTTGATCATCGGGTTGGGCTTGGTATGGGCCACTGGCTGGTATGTATTGGATAGTGTGATTGCCATCATGTTTGCGCTACTGATCATCTACACGGGTTATGGCCTGGTGCGCTCGGCGATGGCGGGCATAATGGACGAGACGGATACAGCCCTGGTGGCCGAAATTGTAGAACAACTACAAACCCACCGCTCCTCCCACTGGATCGACATCCACAACCTACGGGTGATCAAATACGGTGCTAACCTGCACATCGATTGCCACATGACCCTGCCTTGGTACTTTACCACCCGCGAAGCACATCAGGAAGTGGACGCTTTTTCTAGGTTAGCGAACGACAATCGGGAAAATCCAGTGGAATTATTCGTGCATGTGGATCCCTGTACACCTGTTTCCTGCCCACTGTGTATGAAGGAGGATTGCGCGTATCGGAAATATGCTTTTGAGAAGCGGGTGGAATGGAAAATGGAGAATGTGGTGGTGAATGAAAGGCATGGGGTGTGAGAGAGGAGATGCCATTTTTGAACCACTCATTATGGGATTATTCCACAAATTATTCGAAAAAAAGGAAATGGAAAGTAAATCAGAAATTCCAGACGACAATCCTTCGCAAGAAGAGGATTGGGATTTTTATTTTAGTAATGTTGATGAGTTGATCGGCTCATTTTATATTGACTTAGGGTTAGCAAAAATTGCACCGCTTGTTGACAGACCAAATCTTGTTTGGGTCTCTGTAAATATGAATAACCCCAGAGAAGACGGACTTTCATCAAATGAAGAGTTTAACACCTTATCGGCTATTGAAGACAGACTTCAAGAATTTATTCTATGTAAGCACAACTCAACCTATGCAGGACGGTTGACTACTGATGGTCGTAGAGATTTTTATTTTTACATGGGTGACACGACTCTTTACGACAAGACCATTTCAGAAAGCATGGTTGCTTTTCCGAATTATACATTTGACTTCGGCATTAAAAAAGATAACCAATGGGAACAGTATTTCAACTTCATGTATCCAAATCCAAGACAATTTCAAAGTATTCAAAATCGCAGAGTAATTGATAATCTTGAAAAAAACGGAGACCCGTTAACAAAAGCAAGACAAGTAGACCACTGGATTTATTTTAAAACCGATAGCGACAGAACTGATTTAATAAAAAAAATTGAACCTCTAAAGTTTGATATAGTTAGCGGTGACGAAAAAACATCTTTCGGCGATTTTCCATATCAACTACACATTTCGCGTATTGACAAAGTTGACCTCGACAGCATTGACGATTATGTTTTAGACTTATGGCAATTTGCAAACGAATGTAATGGCGACTATGATGGATGGGAAACATCTGTTGAGAAAGAGTGACGAACGCTAGCCTCCCAAAACCACAAATCTACCACCTCTCCCCCCATGCGGCAAAAAAACACGCCAATCCCCGCAAATTTGCGGTAAATAATCCCTACATTTACCGCAAAACCCACCCACCCAATGCCAGAATACATCTACGAGTATCCCAACTGGACCGATTTTTCCTGGCAGGACAAAGCCATCAATGTCGTATTTGGGGAGGTGCGGCACCTGCAAGGCAAAATAATCGGGCAAATGAACGCTTTGGGCTTTTCTGCCAAAGAAGAAGCCACGCTTACTGCTTTAACCTTAGATATAGTCAAATCATCAGAAATAGAAGGCGAATTGCTCAATTATGAGCAGGTGCGTTCGTCCATTGCCCGGCGTTTGGGCATGAACACTGCCGGACTGGTGCCCAGCAGCCGCCACATCGAAGGAGTGGTAGAAATGATGCTGGATGCCACTCAACGCCATGCCAAGCCTTTGACCGAAAAACGTTTGTGGGGTTGGCACGCCGCGCTTTTCCCCACCGGGTACAGCGGACCTTACGCAATAGAAGTGGGACAATACCGCAGTGGCGAAATACAAGTGGTATCGGGTGCCATGGGCAAGGAAAAAGTGCATTACGAAGCGGTAAAGGCCGCCTCGGTAAAAACGGAAATGGACAAATTTTTGGATTGGTTTAACCAGGAAGACCGCTTAGACCCAGTTTTAAAAGCCGCCATCGCCCACTTTTGGTTCATCATCATTCACCCCTTTGATGATGGAAACGGTAGAATTGGCAGAGCCATCACCGATCTATTGCTCGCCCGTGCGGAAGGAAGTGGAGAACGTTTTTACAGCATGTCGAGCCAAATATTGGCCGAGCGCAAACGCTATTACGAAGTATTGCAACAAGTGCAACACAGCTCGGGCGACATCACGGAATGGCTCGACTGGTTTTTGCATTGCCTCAAAAATGCACTGCTCACCACGGAGAACACCACCCAAAAAATAATGCGCAAAGCTGAGTTTTGGAAACAACACGAACATACCCCCATCAACGAACGCCAAAGGTTGCTGCTCAACAAACTTTTTGACGGTTTTGAGGGCAAATTACAAAGCTCCAAATGGGCTAAAATTGCCAAAACCTCCACCGACACCGCCTTACGGGACATCAAAGACTTGGTAGAAAAAGGCATTTTGCAACAAACTGAGGAAGGAGGACGAAACGTTAGTTACGCATTGGTCGATTTTTAAATAGGATTAAAAGTGTGAATGATGCAACTAAAATCCGAATTTGTGTAACACCTTGGGGTATAAATACATTGACCTTGTGTAGGTACCAACCATAGTTTATAATGAACTTCATAAAATCAAAAAGGCCCGGCATAAATGTGTATGCCGCCTTTACGACCTTGTTTGCGATTGTAGTGTTGCAATCGTGCGATACGACCCAATATGTCTTTTCAATATCACCGATCGTTCCGGCTGCGGAAGGTTTGGTGAAGGTGAAGAAAGACAAAAACAGCAACTACAACATTGACTTAGATGTAAAGAATTTAGCAGAGTCAAAAAGACTTAGCCCCGCAAAAGAAACCTACATTGTGTGGATGGAAACAGAGCAGAACGGGAGCAAAAACATTGGACAATTAAAAACATCGAGTAGTATGCTTTCCAAAGCGCTTACAAGTTCCCTGAAAACTGTGGCAACCTTTAAGCCTACTGGCTTTTTTATTACAGCAGAAAACGATGCAAATGTTCAGTACCCCGACGGTCAAACCGTGCTAACCACCGGAGTGCGACAATAAAAACCATTTGCTGCAAAGTCGTTTCCCAAAGGTCAAAACTACCTGGGAATATTTAAGGCCTCCTAAACATGAGTCATCCTAAACCCAAAGCGACATTTTTTTATCACAAAGAAAGCACAAAGAAAGCACAAAGAAACACAAAGGACACAAAGCGAAGCGTCGTCAACGTCTAACTTTGTGTCCTTTGCGCTCTCTTTTTTCCTTTGTGGTAAAAAATATCGCTTTTGTAATGCTTTAAGAAATTCGGGATGACGAATGTTTCAAGGAGATCCTAAGTACACAAAATGGCTATGGCCGATTGTATTTGAAATTAAGAAATTATGACGCCTTATCATTTTGTCAGCAAGGTATCCGGAAAATAATGATACCCCAAATACGCAATTTTCCACTCCCCATCCACTTTCTCCAATACCCGTGTCTCCAGAGATTTGCCTAACAATTTACGCGTATCCTTTTCGTAGGAAAACTGCTCAAAAGTATACCAGGCCATATCCTGAGAAATCCTGAAGTTTTCATTGGCTCGTTCTTCGGTGGAGCCTTTCCAAATGGTGGCATCGGCTTCAAATTGGGACTTCTTTTCGTTTTTCAAAGATTCAAAGCCATTGTTGAAGGTTACTTTTTCAGGAAAACCATCCCAGTAGCCGAACTTGCGGAACGCTGGTGATTCGAGGTAGGTACTTTTCCAGGCTTCAAAATCCTGTTTGTAATAAGACTCGGTTTCTTTGGCGATGACAGCTTGAATGGCCGCTTTTTCTTTTTCGAAGTCAAGTTTTGGGGCCGTTTGTTGGCAGGCCAGGACGAATGTGCAAAGCAACAGGGTGCAAAAGGTGTTTTTCATTGGACTGGTTTTTGCGAATTAAAAATTCAATTAGGTTATCCTAATAGTAGCTTCTTGTGTTTATTGATCTGCTTTATGTTCCTAAGGTAAAGAAAAATTTTAAATAAGGTGCCTGACCTCTTCTCACCACTCCATCACCACATCCACCCGCCGATTTTGCGCCCGACCTGCTTCGGTCGTATTCGGCGCGATGGGCTTACTCAGCCCAAAACTTTGCACCGAAATTTTAACTGAGTCTGGCAACCCCATAGCTTTCAGCGCCTTGGCCACCGCTTCTGCCCGATTCTGGGCCAGCACTTGATTGTCTTTGGCGCTTCCCACATTGTCGGTATGCCCTTCGACGCGGCACTTGAGTCCAGGATTGTAGTTGAGGATACGGATGACATTGGCCAGGATGGAATCTGCTTCAGGTTTGAGGGCGAATTCGCCGGTTTCAAAAGATAATTTTTCAGCAAAACGAACCTTCATCGTTTCACCTTCCATTTGCATGTATTGTTTGGCCTCGTCTTCCATGGGTTTAAAATCGAAGGGCTGGAAGGCTTTTTCTTCGGCTTTTTTGTACATGAGTTTCAATCCCATACGATCGGGGAAACCCTGAAAATACCAAACCTTGATGTTATGAAAGCCAGAACTGAGCTGAATTTTGCCTTGTTTCATTTCTTTGAACTGTCGCAAGCCATCCCGATTGATTACTTCTGTAGAATCGATCCAGAGGCGGGAACCATCATCACTTTGCAATAAAAACTCGTATAGGCCAGTATTTTTCACCTCGAAACGGCCAGTGTAAATGATGGCAAAAACCTTTTTGTTTTTGGGAACGCCTGGAAAGGGCATATCCAAAAGGCGCTCAGTGATGAATAGCTTTTGTGTATAAACATATCCAATGGGTTCCGTCTGTTCGATCTCTGGAGTATAATGTACTTTTTTAGGATCGAAAAGGCCTTGCTTATCGAGGGGTATTCGAAACTCGTAAATAGTACCTTTAAACCCAACCAAAAAAGGAGTGGTACGGCCAAGGTCCTCTGTACTTTGGGCCAAGAGAGTGAAAAAACTTGCGTATAAGAACAAAAAGGACAGGATTAACTTGTGGGTCATGGCTGGAAATTACTTGGTGATCAGTTTGTTGTATCACCAGTATAACCAGATTTACCCGAAAAGTTACAGATCAAACCTGCCTTTTACAAATTAAAAAACCAATTGCAAAAGGATTGCCAAAACGCAAACTTGTGAAAATTCAGCACCGAATAATGGTAGACCAACAAAACCAATAACACCAACGGAAACACATTCCAGCGGCGAGGAGAGCGCCAATCCCAAATGCTCAAACCCAGCAAAATCAGATTCGCCAGGGCAAAACCAAAAACGGGAGCAATGGGAGTTCCTTCGATACGAGGAAGATAGGCCAATAAGCTGGGAAAATGAATGTGGATGATCCGATCTGTTATTGGTGTGACCATCGGGAAGGCTGTACACACCATAAAGCGGGCGTGTATGGTGGTTTGTTTGCGGTAATAAATGGCCAGCCCATAAAAAAGCATAAAAGCAATCAAGGCATTGATCACCAGGGCAATAAAATGGTAATCCATGCTGTCCAATGCCGAGTTTTTATCAATTTTGAACTTCAACAAATCCACCGTGCTGAAGAGCATCAAAGGAACCAGCAAGTAGGAAAACTTGCCAATACTTTTGTGCAGGCGGTTCTTTTTTGCACGAATCAAATAAGGTTGTACAATCAACATCAGGCACCACAGAATCAAGGCCAGTCCATGCAGGTGCATGCGGTAACTTTCCTGCTCAAAAATGCGGGTAAAATAAGTCAGCCAAAAGCCAAAAATGGCCAATAGAAAAAACAGGACAAAATAGAGGTAACTCCTTTGCCAGAGGGCCGCTTCCAGTTTCATGCTTTACAATTTACCGGCCAACGACCATTTTCCGTGAAATGGTGTTCAACCCATCGGTCAAGGTAAACACATACAGGCCTGGCGCCAGGTTATTGGCTTCAAAAGGAATCCGGTTGATACCTTGAATAATTTGCACTGGACGACGGGAGATGATTCTGCCGGTCAGGTCGTAAACCCGAAAGTCGAATTGCCCCCGGATTTCAGCTTCTACTTCAATTTGGGTTGAACCCGTAAACGGATTTGGGACATTGCCCATACGCAGCTTGGTGGCGGCAAGCTCCTTGGTAGAGGAGGTCAAACAAGCCTTGGAGCCTTGGGGCCGCACATACAGGTAGTAGTTGCCCGCTGCAAATTGATCACTGGGAAAGGTAACCGGAACAGGTAAAAAAGAATTGACTAGTCCGTCGATTTTAAGATCGTTTTGACCAAGATTAATTGGGTTGTTGGGTGTGCCCGCAATGAGGATACAACCTTTTTCTCCCGACTTGAATACACAATTGGGCGGATTACAGGTGTAGGATAAGCCACTCGGCAGATTTTTCACTGCTCCAGAGGTAGCAATGGATACACTATTTATAGAGAGGGTTAATCCACTCAGCGTAATTGATTTGGGAATGGCCAGGGTGAATACAAAATCGTAGAAAGTATTCAAGCAGGCGGTGTCAGAAATTCCACCCTTGAGGTTGGTAGGGGAATAGGGTAGGGGTATGACACCTACTGCCGTATCCGGCAAAGTAGCGTCGGGTTTACAGGCGGCGGTTTGTTGAGCCATGAGCGCAGTGCCCAAGCAGCACAGCGTCAGGATAGAAAGTATAAAATTTTTCATAACACCAGTTTAGGTTCAATGTGCAAAAAACTTAATCTAGCTCTAAAGCACTTGAACTGAAATGACCGCATGCAAAATAAGCATTTCAGGCAGATTCGGCAATTTTTTCTGCAAGAATGCAAAGCAGCGACCAAGTACTAGTTTTAACAAAAAAATCATCAATTTTGACCAACTCATCGTGGTCTTCCTTATCTTTTCCCTGAATTGAAAAATAAAAAAATGCAGGACTTCTTTCGTTGTGTCGGGTTTATTGCCCTGATCAGCTTTGCTTTTAATTCTGTTGATGCCCAAAATGCCATTTTGCGCGGCCAGGTGACCACCATCGATCACGAACCCCTGATCGGTGCTTCTGTTTATGTCAGCGAGGAAGTAGGCACGGCTACAGACACGGCAGGGCGTTTTGAACTCAGGCCTACCCCGGGTAACCTCACCCTTACTGTCTCCTATCTGGGCTACAAAACCTACACCCAAACGCTGGGCATTGTGGCGGGGCAAACCGTGGATCTGGACATCATCCTGCAAACCGAAGCCACCATCCTGAGTACCCTCACCTTCACTACGGGGCGTTTTGAAAAGCGCCTCGGCTCTGAAACGGTGTCCATCGAAGTACTCAAACCCAGCCTGATCAACAACAGCAACAAATTCCAACTGGACGAAGCCCTGCAAAAGGTACCTGGCTTGAGCGTCATCGATGGGCAGGCCAATATTCGCGGCGGCTCGGGTTTTTCCTACGGTGCTGGTAGCCGCGTACTCCTGTTGATGGACGATATTCCGATCCTTCAACTCGACGCGGGATTTCCCAACTGGAACGATATCCCGGTCGAAAATGTGGGTCAAATTGAGGTAGTTAAAGGAGCAGCTTCTTCCTTGTACGGTTCGGCGGCGCTAAATGGAGTGATCAACTTCCGCACGGCTTACGCACACAACGAACCCGAAACCAAACTCAGCCTGTTTACCTCTACCGTTGATGCTCCGGCGGATAAACGTTTCAAATGGTGGGACAAGGCGCCAGTTACCTTTGGTACGAGTCTTTCACACAAACAAAAAATAGGCAAACTCGACCTGGTCAGCAGCGTATTTTACCTGAATGAGCAAAGCCACAACGACAGCACCTTCACCAAATATGGCCGGATCAACCTGAATACCCGTTTCCGCGCCAGCAAACGCCTCACTTTGGGGATGAACCTCAACCTCAACGGCGGCAACAACAGCAGCTTTTTCTTCTGGCGGGCCGACTCGCTGAAATACAGCCCATTCCGGGGTACCGTTTCCAAAAACCAACCCCTGCGTTTCAACATCGATCCCCACCTGACCTATTACGATGGGGCCGGGAACCGCCACAAACTCCTCAGTCGCTACTTCCGGGTTGAAAACCGGGTGAGCAACGGGCGTTCCAATTTTTCCTCGCAGTACTACGCCGAGTACCAGTTTCAGCGCAAGTTTAAAGCCCTGGATTTGAACTTCACCGCAGGAGCGGTTTACATTGGCACCAATGTGGACGCCGAGTTGTACGGTGACACCACCTTCCAATCGCGCAACCTGGCGACTTATGCCGATTTTGAAAAAAGATTTGGCAGCAAACTGACCATCAGCGCTGGATTTCGCTACGAATCCAACCGCATTAACAATCCGGGGTTCACCTACCCGGTTGGGGTAGTGGCTCCTTCGGAGGAAAAGGAAGCCAAACCCGTGCTGCGCATCGGAGCCAACTATCAGGTGGCGGAATACTCTTTCCTGCGGGCTTCCTGGGGGCAAGGCTACCGTTTTCCAACCATTGCTGAAAAGTTCATTTACACCAATTTGGGAGGCTTTAACATCTCGCCCAATCCCGATTTGCAGTCAGAAACGGGCTGGTCGGCGGAATTGGGCCTCAAACAAGGTTTGAAAGTGGGTAGTTTGAAAGGCTTTTTGGATTTGGCTCTCTTCCGCACCCAATATCAGGACATGATGGAGTTCAACTTCGTTGATTTTAGAAAGGGTTTTATCTCGATCAATACGGGCGGAGTGCGCATATCGGGTCTGGACGCGAGTCTGGTAGGCGAAATGCAATTGTTCAATTGCCCGACGACCTTCATGGTGGGTTATTTGTGGATTGACCCCAAATTTTTGGAATTCGACCTGAGTCCCCAGGAGCCGGGCGTGCCACCTACTCAGGGGCAACGCAACGCCATTGCCAGTTCTTCCACCGAAAATGTGCTGAAATACCGCTCGCGCAACAACTACAAATTCGACATCGAAAGCCAGATCAAACGTTTTTCCATTGGTTTTGCCGGAACCTATTACAGCTTCCAGGAAGCCATCGACCGGACTTTTGAGTTCTTTGTACCGGGCATCAAGAGCTACCGGGAAATGAACAACCACGGAGTGACTTTGCTGGATCTGCGGGTAGCCTATCGGCCAATTGACAACTTAAAGCTGAGCTTTTTGGTCAACAATGTGGGGAATGCGGAGTATGTGTCGAGGCCGGGGTTGATGGAGGCACCGAGGAATTTTGCGTTGAGGGTGGATTGGAATTGGTAATAAATTTAAATCCCCAATTTAAATACCCAGCTGGTACAAGCAGATCAAAAAATCCCCTCCAACTCTTGCAAATGATGGACCATGTAAGTCGACTGCACCTCTGGTACTACCTGCAAATGATTGACAAAAACCGTATCCAACCCTGCGTTGGTCGCCCCTTGAATATCCGCTTCCTGATTGTCTCCGATCATGATGCTTTCGTCCGGCTGAGCCTTGCTTTGCTTGAGTGCGTATTCAAAAATCGCCCGATTCGGTTTTAGGCTTTGAGCAGCTTCAGAAGTAATCACTTCCTGGAAATAGCCTTGTAGCTCGGCACTTTGCAATTTTTGATCCTGGATTTCCTGAAAGCCATTGGTGATCAGGTGCAAAAAATAGTCTTTATTTTTGAGGTATTCCAGTATTTCGATGGTATGTGGAAACAGGTTCTTTTTGTAAGGCAAACGCTCCAGAAACTCCACCGACATAGCTTTGGAAAGCGGCTCGTCTTCGACTCCGAAATCCATGAGTGCCAGCCACATCCGGCGCCAGCGCA
>NZ_JANRKL010000252.1:0-29783 GCF_033763495.1 Haliscomenobacter sp.
GGCAGCAAACGGACAAGCCAAGGAGGAAACTTTCAAAAAAGTAAAGACCATCCTTGTTTCGCAGCCCAAACCTGAACGTTCTCCGTACTACGAGTTGGAGAAAAGGTACAACCTACAAATTGACTGGAGGCCTTTCAGCCATGTTGAAGGACTGGAAGCCAAAGATTTCAGAAAGCAGCGGATCCGTCCCGACGAGTACCCTGCAGTGATTTTTTCCAGTAAAAATGCGGTTGACCACTTCTTTCGCCTTTGTGAGGAGATGCGGGTTAAAATGTCACCAGAAACCAAATATTTCTGCCTGACGGAAAACATTGCCAATTACCTGCAAAAGTTTATTCTTTACCGTAAACGCAAAGTGTTTGTAGGTACGCGGACGATTGAAGATTTGGGGGCTTACTTGAAAAAACACAAGGGTGAGAAATTTTTACTCCCCTGTTCCAATCTAGGTGCGAAGGAAATTACCAAGTATCTGGACGACATGAAGCTAGATTGGAAAGACGCGATCATGTACCACACTGTGAGCTCGGACCTGTCCGACCTCAGCGACGTAACGTATGATGTACTGGTGTTCTTTAGTCCACTCTGTATTCAATCCCTTTACGACAATTTCCCGGATTTCAAACAAAACGAAACCCGTATTGCCGTATTTGGCAACCTGACCCGTCAGGCGGTTGAAGATAGGGGCCTGAATGTGAACATTAATGCGCCTGCTCCAGAAGTGCCTTCTATGACCAAAGCCTTGGAGAACTACCTGCAAAAGTCGAATAAAGACCTGTAGGCGATAAGGTTGTTATGGTGGGCGGATGACGAAGTGCGAATGAGAATTTGTGCTTCGTCATTTTTTTTGCCTGAGCTTACACTTGTCCCCCCAATCCAGAAAGAATATTTGTCGATTTAGAAAGAAAAGTGATGTTTTTTTTGAACATGCTTGGTTATTATAAATTGCCATTATACATTTGCCACATCTCCTTCTATAATCAAAAAATGCACACTGTTATCTTGATGCCCGTTCGGGCAAACTCAAATTCCTCTGTAGTACTGTGAATTTATTTTAGGTCCCTCCATAAAACGGTGCATAGCATAACAGCAATGTTAATCACTTGTCTCCCTTTTGTACTAGACAACAAAACTGGTTCCAGCAATTTGTTCGCCATATCTTTTCAGGGAGAAAAGACATGGCCAACTCCTTTTTGCTCATCCAGTTTTTTAAACAACTTGCTAAAAAATTGCCCTGGAACATAGCTGACACTATGGAGTCAATTTGGTTACAACCAACCCTCCGAATAGCGATGTACCTTCCGGGAATATTGAGGCGAAAAGCTTTGGAGAATCCAATGAGCAGCATGAACAATTTTGCTACTTTGAGGGTACGACCGCCAACTGTGGTATCTTGCTCTCCCTGAAGTTCAAAGCCATCGCTGATGGCCAACTGAGTAACCTTAATTTTTGAGATAAATACAATTTCTTGTCATAATCACTTGGTAAACCTTGCGCTTATTGACAAACGATGGAACCTTGGAACTTCGGAACCTTGGTACCCTTATTCAAGAATAGCGTATTGTGGTTTAGAACACAATTTTGGGAGGGGAGCTGAGCTCCCCTTTCTTTGTTTTGGGGGGATCAATTGTAGATCAGCTCACCAATGTGAGGGTTCAATAAGGTGATACCTGGGAATTCAAAAGTACCTGTAGACGAATGGAAGATTTGCTGCGTTTGGCTTATATTTACGATGCTGAGCGAAAGTGGGCATATTTTCGTCTCCTCCACAAAGTAAAAACAGGCACCCAAAATGAACTACTTTAACCCACGTACAGCCGCAGAACGCTATTCAAAAGGCCGCCCCGACTTCCACCCTAATACAATCAAGCACATCAAAGATTATTTGCATCTTGATAAAAAACTTGATGACGCCTTAGATATCGCCTGCGGGACAGGCCTTTCTACCAAAGCGCTTTTGGAAATTGCAACAAACGTTTACGGGACGGACATTTCGCAAGAGATGTTGAATTTTGCATTGCAACCCGACAAAATTCATTATTCCATTGCTCCGGCAGAGCAGCAGCCATTTGCCGACAATAGTTTTGATTTGATTACGGTTAGTTCAGGTGTCCATTGGTTTGACATTGATCAATTCCTAATTGAAGCGAACCGACTTTTAAGGAGCAAATCGTGGCTGGTACTTTATGAGAATCACTTTATTTCTGAAATGCAGGGCAATAGCAACTTCTCCAATTGGATTCCCAATGTTTACCTAAAAAAATACCCTTCGCCACCCCGTAATAGTGCCTACTCCTGGACAAATGAAAACCTAAACACCAAGAATTTTCATCTAGTAAAAGAAGAAACATTCAAGAACACAGTCGTTTTTAACAGAAAACAATTGGCATTGTACTTCACCACCCAGAGCAATATCATTGCAGCAGTGGAGAACCATGAAACGACCTATGATCAAGTTGAAAATTGGTTAGACAAAGAACTTGCTCCGTTTTTTGACAATGACGAAACTACCCAGACCATCAACTATGGGAATTGGATTAAATACATTCAACGGATAAATTGAGGACGAAAGGCGAAGGTTGTGTGCTCGGTTCATCTCTAAATCAAGCTTCTAAACACTGCTCACTCCAAATTTCAACCCCCAACCGCGGCAGCGGTTGAATCTTGAATAGCCGCGGTCGTCCGCGGACCTGGCCGTTTTACGAGGTTTCGCAACCGCGGTAGCGGTTGAACACATCGCGGGGTAATTCAACCGCTGTTGCGGTTGCGGACCACCCCCGTTCATTTTACCGCGGACGACCGCGGCTATTCAAAATTCAATCACTCCGTGATTCCCGGTGCGCGCTTGAATTCACTTAACCCCACTGGAGTAAGCCCACCCAATATTCCCCCCCTCCAAATCGTTTTCCTCTCTGTCTGTCTAACCGACACAACATGAGAAAACGATCACTGCCCCTAATCTTCATTTACTTCGTCCTTTTGCCGGCTGTGCACGCCCAGGAGATCCGGGAATTTATGGACCTGCAAAGCCACATGACCGTGCATATCCCCTATCCTTTTTTTGGCAAGGGCCTGACCTATTTTTCAGATGAAAAGCCCCCTCAAGTCAATTACAAACATACCTTTCGAAATGTGAACCACGCTAATTTTCTGGAGCACAACCAGGGTGCCCGGATCATCATCAATGGTGCCCTCAGCAAGGAATGGGTGACCTCCAAGAAAAAAGCGCGCCGGATGATTGTGGAGCAAATTGAGTACGTAAATGAGTTCATCAAAAGCCATTCCGACCAATTTGCCCTGGCCAAAACCCCGCAGGAGGTTCGAGATTTGGTGGCGAATACCAACAAAACCATTGTCATCCATTCCATTGAAGGGGGACGCAGATTGATCAACAGCCAGGAAGACGCCGACTTTTGGGCCAGCCAGGGCGTTGCCTACATTACCCTGGTGCATTTGCTTGACGATGAAAACGGAGCCTCTGCCATTACGCCGGGTTTGATGACCCGCCTAATGAATCTAAAAGGAGGCTTGCGCAAAGAAAAAAACCGGAGGCTCAGCGAACATGGCAAAAACGCGATCCAGTACCTGGCCAACGCGGGCGTCATGATCGACCTGACCCACATGTCGGAATTGACCAGGCAGGACGCCCTCGATTACATGATCCAACACCATATCCCGCCCATTACAACCCATGATGCATTTAAACCCATTCAAAACAATTCCCGGGGCATCTCCCCTGCCGACATCATCCGCATTTACCAGCACAATGGCTTTGTTGCCTTGCCCCTCAGTGGTCGAGCGATCAAACCTTACAAATCTTTAGCCCCCTATCAAAACCTGCTGGATAGCTTGAGCCAGGTGGATTGTTACTGTGAAGGTTCAGTCGACGATTATAAAATCACCTATCAGGCGGTCAAGCAATTCATTGAAAACAATGTGGCTCGTATTGCACAGGATTCAAGCCTCGTTTTTGAGGCTTTGGACGACAGCCAAAAGGTGAAATATTCCATCGGATTCCAAACGGATTTTAATGGTTGGCTGAGCCACAATCGCCCGCGGTACGGTAAAGAAGGCTGTTACGAAATGGCCGAAGATCGAACTTACGAGGATATCGAAACAAAAGGCCTGGCCCATCCCGGCCTGCTGAACGAGCATTGGAACCTCTTGCTGCGGGAAGGGGTGGATTTAGAACCGATCAAAAGATCTTCGGAAAAGTTTTTGCAACTGTGGCAGTATTTTTTGGACCATCGGAAGGGGAGGGAGTAGGTGATTTTCTCCAATTGCTTGTCATGGGATTGACTAAATCTTTCGTCTTATAGGTGGGGTAAACTTTAATGGCCTTGAGGTAATTTGATTATCAGACAATTAAAGTAATATCTAGTGATTTTGGCATAAAGCTCTTTCGAGTGACGAGTTCAGAGTACATGAGTTTAGAGTTTTGAAGTGCTACCGCAGCGACTCAGACACTTTCAGGGTCAAAGCCGCTGCGGTAGCTCACTTCTAAACGCGTAAGCCATGTACTCGGAACTCGTAACTCAAAAAAAGAAAATCACTAATTGCTTGATAACCAAATCGCCTCAATCCCTCAATTTCTCAACTTACCATAAAACATCTACTCATAGCATGGCATCCACACCTGGCCCTCGCATTAAAGACATCCACATCACCCCCATCGCCACCGTCGACCCGCCCTTGCTGAACGCAGCGGGCCTGCATGCGCCCTACGCCTTGCGCACCGTATTGGAGATCGTCACCGAAGACAACATCTCCGGTATCAGCGAAATCCCCGGCACCAAAGACATCGACGCTGCCCTGGAAGACTCCAAAAAACTGCTGATCGGCCAGGATGTTTTTCAATTGAATCAAATCCGCCAGGTACTGGTGCAGGCCTTTGGCAAAGACTCATCCGCAGATCGGGGACTAGCACCCTGGGACCAAAGAAAACTGGTGCATATCTTCAGCGCCGTAGAAGTAGCCTGTCTGGACATCATCGGCAAAGTCACGAACAAGCCCATTGTTGACTTATTGGGCGGTAAATTGCGGGATCGGGTGCCCTTTGCGGCTTACCTCTTTTACAAATACGCTGGGGCGGGAGGCGAGCTGGGGTTTGGGCTAGATCCCACTGCCAGCGGCTGGGACGCTGCCCGCCAAAAAAGCGCCTTAAATCCCGAAGAAATTGTTGCCCAGGCTAAGGCGATGTGCAAAGAGTTTGGCTTCCAATCCATCAAACTCAAGGGCGGTGTTTTTCCACCCCGCCAGGAAGTGGACGCCATTTTTGCCTTGCGCGAAGCCTTTGGCCCCGATGTTCCCCTGCGGATCGATCCCAACGCTCTTTGGCAGGTAGAGACGGCCATACAATACGGCCGGGAAATGGAACCCGTGCTGGAATATTTGGAAGACCCCGTGCGTGGACAGGAAAACATGGCCCAGGTCAGGAAAGCCCTCAAAACTCCCCTAGCCACCAACATGTGTACCACTTCCTTCGAAGAAATTCCCCGCAGCATCGCCTTTGGCTCAGAAGACATCATCCTCAGCGACCACCACTTTTGGGGCGGATTGCGAGCTTCCATGACCCTGGCTGGCATTTGTGAAACCTTCGGCCGGGGCTTGTCCATGCATTCCAACAGCCATTTGGGGATTTCACTTGCTGCTATGGTACACCTAGGGGCCGCTTTGCCGGATATGACCTACACCCTGGATACACATTACCCCTGGCAATCAGACGAAATCATCATCGGCGGACGACTGAAATTTGAGGAAGGTTCAGTGATGGTACCCGCTGAACCGGGCCTGGGCGTGGAACTGGATCGGGTAGCCCTGGCCAAATTGCACGAAAACTACAAAGCCTGCGGATTGACCAAGCGGAATGATGAGGTGGAAATGCAGAAGGTGCAGCCGGGCTGGAAATTTGAGGCGGTTAGGTGGTAGGCAACCCTAGCCGCTCCAAAATCCCCAGCCCCTCCGTCCATTCCCCATACCCACTTTGTGCATTAACATGTCCAGCATCGCCAATATTGATGAATTCGCTGCCCCAATGATCTGCAAAAAAGCGTGCTCGTTCCAGACCGACCCATTCGTCATTGCTACTCGCCACAACAATGCTCTTGAAGCCAAGAGCATACAGTGGAATGGGGGAAAACCCCGTTGCCGGGAAAGAATACACAGGCTGTTCAATATCACTTGGAGCGACCAGGAGTGCACCTTTTATTGTATGTCCGTAGCGTTTCGCCCAGTGGGCAACCGTAGAGCAGCCCAGGCTATGTGCAATCAGCACCACTTGTGCTAAATCATATCCTTCTAGAGCTGCTTCAATTGCCTCCAACCAATCTTCGCAATCAGGGGCATCCCATTCTTTTTGCAGGATGCGTTGGGCATTGGGCAAAGTCTTTTCAAAATAGGTTTGCCAATGTTCGGGGCCAGAGTTTCCCAAACCGGGGATGATGAAATAATGGGTCATGGATAACTAATGTTTTGACAAAAAAAGACAAAATAAGCGAGCAAAAAAAATGCCTATCTTTAAAACATAGAAACTGGTTGCATTAAACTATAAACAATGAAAACAAAAACACTACTGCTGCTTTGTGTGTGCGTCACCCAAAGCCTGCTCGCGCAAATTGACAGCACCAAGTACCCACGGCTGCTCACCTGGACCACCCAACAGGATCACGACAACATGAAGCAGCAATTGGGCATCAAAAAGCTGCGACCTGGGCCCAGCGGCAACGAATCGGCACCCAACCACGCCAACTACGACGACGCAATCGCCGACCCTTGCCCACAACTGCCCGATGTACTGACTACCCAAAATGGCAAAAAAGTGACTAGTGCCGAGATGTGGTGGAACCAACGCCGCCCGGAGCTGATTGAAGCCTTTGAAAAAGAAGTGTACGGCCGCATCCCCCAAAACGTGCCCAAAGTGAACTGGACGGTAAAAATCACCGATCGGGAATTCGTGGGCCGTACCCCGGTGATTGCCAAACAAATCATCGGCAATGTGGACAACAGCGCTTATCCTTTAATCAATGTGAACATCAACATGATGCTGGTGGTACCCACCAATGTCAAAGGTCCGGTACCTGTATTGATGATGTACGGCCGACCCTCCTTCCCTGCACCCGCCCAACCATCACCCGACGATCTGGAAAAAATCAATACCAGCTTCAAGGAAATGATGATCCAGGCAAATCCCGAGATGAAGGCCATTTTTGAAAAATATCCGGCTTATATGCCCATCACGAGATTACCAGCGCCCAATCTCTTTGCTCCACCTCCTGCAGGTGACCTGCCTTCTACGGAACAGCTGCTCGCAGCAGGCTGGGGCTATGCCACGATCGACCCCGCCAGCATCCAGGCCGACAATGGAGCGGGATTGACCAGAGGTATCATTGGACTAACCAATAAAGGGCAAGCCCGCAAACCCGAAGACTGGGGGGCCCTACGCGCCTGGGCCTGGGGTGCTGCTCGTGGCCTCGATTACCTGGAAACCGATCCTTTAGTTGATGCCAAAAAAGTAGGCATTGAAGGTGTTTCCCGCTATGGAAAAGCAGCGCTGGTTACCTTGGCTTTTGAACCCCGTTTTGCACTCGGTTTGATCGGCTCCTCCGGCAAAGGTGGCACGACCTTACACCGGCGTGTTTTTGGTGAGGCCGTTGAAAGCCTGACTGGAAGTGGCGAATACCACTGGATGGCAGGCAATTACTTGAAATACGGCACCGAAGAATCGTCGTTTGGCACTAAAACCGGTTGCGATCTCCCCGTGGATTCCCATGAATTGATTGCACTTTGTGCACCACGCTTGGCTTTCATCAGCTACGGCATTCCCGAAAAAGGGGATGCCCGTTGGTTGGATCAAAAAGGCAGCTATATGGCGACCATTGCAGCAGGTGTTGTATATAAATTGTTGGGAGTTAAAGATCTGGGAGTGTCTAACGATTATAAAACGGAGAAAATGCCACCCATGCTTACAGACCTGTTAAACGGTGAACTCGCCTGGCGCCAACACGATGGTGGGCATACCGATGGACCCAACTTTAAACATTTTATCCCCTGGGCGACTCGATTACTGAAGTATGAACGGAAGAGTGCACAGTAAGCAACCGCTCAATGTTTTACCGATAAACTTTATTTTTATCTGTACAGAGGTGATGTTTATGTTCTTGGGACACACCTCTGTGCATGATTTTTTTATTCTTTACACTTTCAGTGATCATATATAAAATAAATTTTATTCGAAATTATTAGATAAATCGAGTAATGTAATAAAAAGAATATCAGGTTTTTGTAGTTTTTTTACGGGTTTTGGTCTTTCTTTTTTTGAAGAAAAATATGGACTAATTGTCCCTTTTATTCTTGCCTGCCCGCCTTATATTTGACTTTGGAATATTCTCTGTGCTAATAACGAAATACATCTCATGAAAGAATTACGGGAACTGGTTCTTGTAATGGAAAACAATGGCTGTGGGGCCACTGCAATGTTCAACGGCAGCTCTGGAACCGCGTCAAAGTTGTCCGTTTTTTACAAGGGCATTTCACAGAACAGTTGGGAATCCGACGACAATGCAGCCAAAGCCTTGTATCCAGGAGAAGGCTCGCATTCTTCTTACCGCAAGTTAAAGTCGGATTTAAAAGAACGTTTGGTCGACACTATCCTCACCCTGAAGTTCAACAGCAACAAGTACAATAGCTACCAAAAGGCGTATTACCGCAGCCACCGGGAATGGGCTGCAGCTAAAATCCTGTTGGGGCAAAATGCCAACGACGCTGCGGCAGATTTGGCCACCAAACTCTTGCGCCAGGCCCGCCAGTTTGATTTCAGCGGCTTAGCCATGGATATTTGCAGCGTGCTGCGCTTGTACTATGGAGCTCGGATGGGTGATATGGCACGTTTTGAAGAGTTTAACAAACTATTTTGCGAATACCAGGAAATTTATCAAGCAGAAAACCGGGCCGAGGAGTTTTACATCATTCTGAGCTCAGGTTTTGTCAACAACAAATCAACCAAAGAGGACATTCGGGATAAAGCCAAGGATTTTCACGACGAGTTGTTGCCTGCGCTCAAAAAATTCAATTCGCACCGCCTGCATTTCTATGGAGCATTAATTGAATTGGCCTGTCATACCTCCATCAACGATTACAACACTGCCTTAAAAGTTTGTGAACGTTACATCCAGTTCTTTTTGCAAAAGGAGTACGAGGCCCATGTGCCCCTTCAGATTTTGTACTACCAGGAATTACTCTGCCATGTACAATTGAAAAACTTCAAGGCCGGCCGAACTGCTGCTGAAAATTGTTGCAAACTCCTGGCCGAAGGAAGCTACAACTGGTTCAAATACCAGGAATCTATTTTCCTGCTGGCCATGCATACCGATGAGTATCAGGCAGCCTATGACATTTACAGCGAGGTGATCAAAAACAAACGTTTCAACCTGTTGCCAGACAATGTCAAGGAAATTTGGAAAATCTTTGCCGCTTACCTGGCTTACCTGATCCGTTTTGAAAAAATCAAACCCTCCGCAAACGATAGCCTCAAGAATTTTAAACTCAGTCGTTTTCAGAATGAAACGCCCGTTTTTTCTAAAGACAAAAAAGGAATGAACATTGGCATCTTGGTGGCTCAATTGCTGCATTTGTTGTCGGAAGGAAAAAAATCGCAGTTCATTGATAAAGTGGAGTCACTGGAGCAGTACACCTATAAGTACTTGCGCAACGACCATACCCTGCGCAGCCATTACTTTATCAAAATTTTGTTGCAGATTCCGCTCTCGGGTTTTGACAGAAGTACTTTTTTGGCTAAAACCCGGACTTATCTGGAAAAAATGAGTGCAGTACCTAGCGAGGCAGCCAATCAAACCAATGAAATTGAAATCATTCCTTTCGAGGAATTGTACCAAATGTTGGAAAGCCAGCTGCGTTAATTGCTCCAGTTTTTGTAATGTTTAAGCTAAAATATACATAACTTTTTAGCTGATTATCAGCTTCCTATTCATTTCTTCTCCCTCTTCCAACACCAATTAAAAGGTAATGATTACCGCATTTTTTTTAGCCTCTCCCTTCAAGGATTGTCATAATTTTATATTATTAAAAAAACAGTGTATGTCGCAGCACAGCAAAAACATACCACTTGCTCGGGCCTTAGCCAAAACAGGTAGATGGTTTCTTATTCCAAATCATGGTGAGTTGGGCGGTGCTGTCATCATTACTGTTGATGTTACAGTGGTATAAGCCAAAACTAATGGTAAAGACATATCCGAAGGGCAATTTGGCGGCCAAGATAAGGCTGCTAAGAAATGTAAAAATACTGTTCAGTGAAGTCATTTTTGGGACACCTGGTAAGCGGTGTGAAGGATCGGGGCTTTGTCGAATTTACACAGTAACCGGTGCAAAGCGCCTCAACCCGCATTCTCGCCGTGTCCCAGTGATCCTTTTGATCAATTCCAAGGGCAGTTTGGGGCTTCGACTGAGCAAAAATGACCTTTCTGAGGATCTTTATAGAGAGCTTTTCCAAGGACCATCTTTCTTCATGGAAGAGCAGTTTTTATTACCGAAGTATTTCGCTCGCAAGCTGGACATAACACAGTACAAAGTTCCTGCTGGAGCCTACCCTCTGCAAACCAGAGGCAATTGGTTGGATATCGTTTTTTAGAAATAGCGTTTTAATTTCTGCCCTTTTTTTAAGGGGCAGAATTTTTTTATCAAATAATAACAATATAATTACAGATTTGCTTCTATTAGCTACCACCAATACAATGGCCGCAATGTAACAAAACCAAGAAAAAATAATGTAGTTAAAATATTGATTTTTAATTATTTATAATATTATTTTTTACTCCATTGTCCCACATTTCAGGTATTGTTTCCTGCTTTTTTTTTAGCCCCTTCTCAATCGCTAACCCGCATTTTTACATCGATAAATTTATTATTTGTTCTTTAAGACGACCACACTATGAAAGCACTTTACACTCCACAACGCAGCCTGGCTCATACAGCCAAAGTCATCACCATTGATACCACTGTGGTATAGCTTCCTGTGGCCGCCTTAAGGGCAGGTATGCATCAACTTTTAAGTTCCTTATAATTTAATTAATTGTTTCTCATGAAAAAATCTACAAAACTTTTGAAGTGGGCAATAAAAAGGATGCAGCAATGCCTCCATTTTTTGTTGCACGCTTTCTCACCCTTGTCCCCTGGGCATGCGCCGGAAAAACGGCCCATGAACACTGCTTTGCCCGGAGGCATTGCTACTTTATGGCACCGTCCCCTCTGGTTGGGAATCGCCCCACGCAGTAGGACTACGCAGCAACACTTGATGGCCTATCAGCACCACGCTGATGAAACAAGCGAGCATGACCAACGTATGCCTCGTTCTGTAGGGTTTAGCCTTGCTTCTACAAAGTCTTTAATGACGGTGTTGAGCACGGCTTTTGTCGTTTTATTCCTTTTTTTAGCTGAAACAGCCCAAGCCCAGTCGGGTAGGGCTTTCCGAGATTTTAACGGCGATGGTCTACAAACGGGGGCAGAGCCCGGAGTAATGGGCATCACTGTCAGACTCTACGCCAATGCTGCGCCACCACTTGCTGATCAATTGATCGGTACTGCGTTGACTGCAGCCGATGGCTCTTTTAATTTTGCGGTTTCCGTGCAAAGTGGCCGTGCGGCCAATGCAGGCGAAAAACTTAGGGTTGAATTTGCAATTCCTGACCCACTTACTGGTCGCTGTGACTTAGTCAATAACGTTGACTTTTCCAGCGTACAAGCGGAAACCTACGGTTCGGCGGTACAATTCATCACTGGGCAACAAGCCAATATCAATTTTGCAGTAAACTACCCCGGGCAGTGGGTGGAAAACCCCAACCCGGATGTGATTTTGCCTTGTTATGTTCTAGGTGATCCAACCGATCTGCTGAGTTCTACACAAATAAAGGATGAACCCGCACTTATTACATACAAATTCAACGACAGCGGGACACCAATGATGAATGGAGGTACTGCTCCCAACCCCATTAAACTAGCAAAATTTAGCGAAATTGGTTCAACATATGGCGTCGCTTTTTCCAGACAAGCTAAAAAGGTATTTGTTTCAGCAGTGATGCGTCGCCATAGCGGTTTTGGACCACTGGGGCCAGGCGGGATTTATCTTGTAGATCCTTACACTGCTGCGGTAGACAAAACCACGGATTTCTTGAGTTTAGATGACATCGGTATCCCAACTCACGACCCAACTGATCCATATCCTGCCCCACCTACCAATAATGTTAGTCCTGTTTCAAAAAATGTCGGTACACCAGCACAACGTAACCTGAGTAAAGTGTTGCATATGCCTAATACCGATTATGCGGCGGGAGATCAAGTGGGTAAAGTATCGATCGGTGATATTGATATTTCTGATGATGGACGATATTTGTATATCGTTAACCTTTTTACAAGAAAAATATATGAAATTGACTTAATTGATCCACTCTCTCCCCAAGCACCCGATGCAACGAATAAGGCTAGCCGAGTGCGGGAGTGGGACATTCCAAATCCTGGAACACAAACTGCTCAGGGTGAACATCGTCCGTGGGGGTTGAAGTTCTATCGGGGTAAGTTGTATGTAGGCGTAGTACTGAGTGGACAAGATGAAAACGGAAATGTTGTTAGTAGTATTACCGCTAGAGGCGATGGTGCGGCACTACGTGGCTATGTTTTTGAATTCAATCCAGGTGGAGGCGGTAGTTTCTTAATGACTCCACTCTTGGACTTTAGCTTCAGTTATGGCCGTGAGCGCCCCTGGATTCCGTGGGGGTATAGCCGTAATTCGCCCTTGAGTCGTTATTTCAGCGGAACAGAGAGAGAAATCGCCGAGCCAATCATTGCCGATATTGAATTCGACGATTCAGGTAGTATGTTGATCGGATTACTTGATCGCAAAGGGCATCAATATGCGATCAATAACAATGATTACAATGGTGACCTCGTCGATTACGAATATTCCACTGCAGGTGAATTGCTCCGCGCAAATGTGACCCAAACGAATAATGGTTGTACGTATACAATTGTTACCCGAGACGGTACTACGGATTATTATAATGACAATAAGTTTCATGACGAGTCCGTTCAAGGGCCTTTGGCAGTACTTCCTGGAGGAGGTGACGCCATTGCTGTTTGGTTGGATCCGATTGATATCCGTTCGGGCGGTACCATTCGTCTCAATAACTCAACTGGCGCCCAGGTAGCTGGATCAGCCTATGAAGTGACCAACGACCGCTTTACACTAAACGGAGGCATAAATAACGAAGCTACCGCAAGTAAAGCCAATGCCCTCGGTGACGTGGAACTCAGTGGCGACGTATCCGACCTCGAAATCGGTAACCTGGTATGGGCCGATAAAGACGGCGACGGCGTTCAGGATGGCGATGAAAGAGGTATTGCCGGCGTAACCGTACAATTGGTGCGCAACGGCAATGTCATTGCTACCGATGTCACCAACGCTACGGGTAATTACGCCTTCAATGACGACAATGTACCTGGGGGGCTGCTGCCACAAGCCATTTACATTGTCCGTATCAGCAGCACGCAGTACAATAGCATTGGTGCTGATGGTACGCCCTTGCAACGTATGTTGCTGACTAAGACCGATGCGGCAGGTGTAGGTTTGGCGGATTACAGCGACAACGATGCTGAAACAATCACCAACCCCGGGATTGCGCAAATCGAGGTAACTACCGCCGACTATGGCGAAAACAACCATACCTACGACTTCGGTTTCATCCCAGTCGATTATGGTGATTTGCCTCCGCCTTACCTTACTAAAGTAACCGATGGTGCCCCTACTGATAGTGGTCCTTCACACCGTCTGGGGTCAGTATTGAAACTGGGTGCCAGTGTGGATTATGACAGTGATGGCAACCCAAGTGCTACCGCTATTGGTGATGACACCGAAGCAGACGGCCCTAGCGATTATGATGCTACAGATGATGAAGACGGCGTAACCCTGCCCATGTTCATTCGCAATAAACCAGAAAATCTAACTATTCCCGTGATGAACATGACGGGTACTACCGCTAAGTTGGTAGGTTTCTTCGACTGGGATGGAGATGGCAATTTTGGTGGTACCAATGAAATGTACTTCGTTAATGTTGGCGATGGTGTTACCATGGTCACCCTCAACAATGTTACCCCTCCTCCAGGTGCAGTATTGAATCGCCCCATCGGTATCCGCTTTCGGATCAGTACCGATGCTACTTTTGCAAACACCATGTCGCCTAATGGCCCACTGCCTGATGGGGAAGTAGAAGACTATGTGGCCACGGTGATGGCCTTTGACTTCGGTGACTTGAATGATCTTCTGGCCAATACTTCTGGCAATCCGGCTACGCCAACCGTGCCTGCCGACCACCGGACTTTGGCTGCTGATAACGGCGCAAGCCACAAGCTGACTACTGACATTACAGGTAAAACGATTACCTTGAAAATTGGTAACCGAGTCGACGACGAATTGGACGGTCAACCTTCTCCAGATGCTGGCAAAACCACTGGTGGAGACAACAACAACTCCATTCCAGCTGGCGGTGTCAACGACGAAGACGGGATGGATGCCAATAACCCACCCTTATTTATCATCACCCAAACAACTACGTTGAGTGTACCGGTGATGAACATGACTGACCAGGATGCCAAACTAACCGTGTATGTCGACTTCAATAAAAATGGTGACTTTAGTCCAGATGAAATGTTCGTTTCAGGCAACATTCCTTCTAGTCTTGTTCCTACATCGGTTTCAGTTCCAGTATCGATTCCCGTGCCACTTACCTCAGTGATGGGGCAAGATATCGGTTTGCGCATGCGCTTGGCCGATGCCGACGAACCCATGTCGCCTTATGGCCTGGCTCAGACTGGGGAAGTGGAAGATTACGTCATACAGGTGGTAGGTTTTGACTACGGCGATTTGCCCAATACCTACGGAACTACAGACCCCAATGGGCCTAAACACATTGCTACCAACAATTTGAAATTGGGTACTTGTGTAGATGTAGACCTGAATGGCCAACCCAACTCAATGGCAGGTTCAATGGGTAGTGGTGACGACGGCAACGTTGGCCCAGTCGTATTCGGTACCTGCACCGGCGGCGACGACGAAGACGGCATTCGTTTCCTCACGCCAATGGTACCTGGTTACGAAGCATGTATTGAAGTTACTGCCATGAACACCACTGCTACTGCAGCAGTGCTACAAATGTGGGTTGACTGGGACGGCAGTGGCACTTTTAGCCCTGGTGAAGCGGTGAACTTCCTGGCAGGTGGTGGCTCCATTCCGGCAGGTGGTATGAGCACGCAGAAATTCTGCTTCCAGGTGCCAGCCAATGCTACTTTTGAAAAGGGCAATGCGATGGTGCGTTTCCGCCTCAGTTCAGCTGGAGGTTTGACACCCAACTCTCAAGCTGCACCCGTTCCTTTTGGTGAAATTGAAGATTATAAATTGCCATTGGGCAAAATTGGTAACCTGGTTTGGAATGACAACAACTTCAACGGCCGTCAGGACCCAGGTGAGCCGGGCATCCCTGGCCGCGAAGTAACGGTACAATGGGCTGGTGAAGATGGCAATATCGCTAATGCTGGCGACAACCGCTCCTTCTTGACCACTACCGATGCCAATGGCGAATACTACGTTTGTGGTTTGATTCCTGGTACCTACAAAATCATCGTACAGACGCCTGATGACATGACGCCAACCCGCGCCAATGTTGCAGGCAATACCCTCGATGTCATCGACAGCGATGGTGCCATGACTGGTATGGACTTTACGATGGTAATGGAAACCGTAGTCATTACTGATGTAACTGATCTGCCTGAGGATGAAGACGGACTGCTGGATGAAGATCCACTGCAGGTAGACCCCAATATGGTAGGTACTTTCCCCGATAACCAAACCGATCAAACCCACGATTTTGGTTTTGCAGGCTTGGACTATGGTGATTTACCTGAAGGACCCCAAGGTGAAAACTTCAATACCACTATGGCCGAAACTGGCCCGGTACACGTACTGACCCCAACCTTGATCCTGGGCAAATGCGCCGATGCTGAACGCGACGGTACGCCCGACGACGACGCTGGTGTATTTGACGGCAAAGACGGCGATCAGGGTGTAGGTGACGACGGCCGCCCCAGCAAGTTTGGTGTAGGTGAAGCTTGCACCGACGATGAAGACGGCATTCGTTTCATTACTCCATTGATACCTGGTTTCCAAGCCTGTATCGAAGTGACCTATACGGCACCAGCAGGTGGCGCAAAATTGCAAGCCTGGATCGATTTCAACGGCAATGGCCAATTCGAACTTGGAGAGTATGTAAACTTTGATAATAATGGAGGCGACTTGTTGGATGGTACCAATCAAGTAGTAAATCTTTGCTTCACCGTACCCGCTGATGCGGTATTCAACGATGGCACCGCTTTTGTGCGGGTTCGTTTGAGCCCAACTGGGGTATTTGACCAACTGGGTAACCCGACGCCAGATGGCCCTTCCAAGTTTGTCGAAGGAACCACTGTTCCGCAAGGGGAAGTAGAAGACTACATGGTGAAACTGGCCAAAGTGGGCAACCTCGTATGGGAAGACCGCAACTGGAATGGCCAGCAGGATGACCTGGAAGAAGATCTCGGTATCAATGGAGTGACTGTGGCATTGATCTATGCTGGAGCAAACGGAACCATTGAAACGCCACTGACCAACGCCAGCTTCCCGCTGACTGCAGTAGGCGACGACCGTATCTACTACGATGTCACTAGCAATTATACTTATACAGATGCAAGTACTAAGCCTGGCTTCTACTACTTCTGTGGTTTGATCGAAGGCACTTACGATGTGGTGGTTTTGGGACCAAAAGACCTGACGCCAACCCGTCCAAACCTCGTGACCAATTCACAAGATGAAGACAAAGACAGCGACGGCCTGGAAACTGCCCGCAACCTCACTACCCAACGTACCTTGTCCCACAGTGGAACCTTCACGATTGACAATCAGGAAGAAATCTGTGAGCAAGTGGAAGGTGAAGAAGGAATTGGTGACCAAGACCTGGCTAACCTCCTCGACGTAAACAAAGTGGGGACTTTCCCCGATGATCAAACCGATCAGCGTTTCGACTTTGGTTTTGTTGCCCTTGACTTTGGCGACTTACCACAAGAAACCGATCGCACCGGGGTGAAGTACAACACCACTATCGCCGAAAACGGCCCCCGACACATTGTGAAACCTGATTTCTTCCTGGGTATGGGTGTTGACGCAGAACTGGACGGTAACCCCGATGATGAAGCTGGCTCCAAAGCCTATGGCAACGACCAGGGAGATGACGCAACCGATAACGACCCCAACAGCTGGAAGCAAGGTATGGGCACCGATGACGGCGACGGCATCCGCTTCATGACTCCGCTGATTCCTGGCTACGAGGCTTGTATCGAAATCAAGTATGCTTTGCCAGACAACTTCAATGGCCCCGATGGCTACTTGAATGCCTGGATTGATTACAATGGCAACGGTACTTTGGACGCAGGTGAAAAACTCGCCTGGACCAAACTAAACGGCGCTGCTGCTCCAACCGAGCCCAATACCGGCGCGTTGGAACTGGAAAAAGTATACATGACTCAAGGCAACGGCAAAGTAATCGTGTGTTTCAAAGTACCTGCTGATGCGAAATACTTTGAAGGCGACATGTTTGCACGCTTCCGCCTGAGTGAAAACCCACGTCTGGGACCAGACGGTATTTTGGCTCCTGAGCTGAACTACACCGAAGGCCGCATCCCTTGTGGGGAAGTAGAAGACTACTACATGCCACTCTCCAAAGTGGGCAACCTGGTATGGGAAGACCGCGACTACGACGGGATTCAGGACATCAACGAACCCGTGATTCCCAAAGTGCCCATCAAGCTGGAATACGCTGGTCTGGATGGTGTATTTGGCAGCACAGATAAGGCCGCTGACCTGGAATATACCTACCATGATACCACAGACGTAAATGGTCGGTACTATTTCTGCGGCTTGATTGGTGGCCTTGATCCATCCGGGGTAACCAAACCAACTTACCGCCTCACCGTATCTGACCCAGAAGGGATGACGGCTACGTTCAATAATCCTGATCCATCTGATGATTCCTGTACACCTAGCAGTCAAGTCAATAGCAATGGTGACGACTTGTTGATCGATGACCGCATTACCCGCGATACCTTCTCGATCATGGATCCAATGGGTATGTGTACCACTGAGGCACACCCCAACGGCATCAATGATCAGACGACCGTCAACGATTTCCCTGATGGCCAATACGATGAAACCCGTGACTTCGGTTACGTTGGCTTCGATTACGGTGACTTACCCGTGGCGGGAACCAACTACCTGACCTTGCGCGACTCTGTTTCCGCACTGTTCGCCAACAAGTTTGGCCCACGCCATGCCATCCAACCCAAATTGTACCTGGGTGAAGGTGTCGACGGCGAGCTGAATGGCCAGCCAGATGCAGACGCAGGTAGCAAAAACGGTGGCGATGACGATGGTCAAGGCAAGTTCAAAAAAGGCCTCACCACCGATGATGAATCCGGTGTACGCCTCTTGAGCCCAATGATTCCTGGAGAAATGGCTTACATCAAAGTAACCTATACTTCTCAGGATACGGCTGCCAATGCAGGCGACCCAACGGCTAAAGGTTATGTCGATAAAGATGCGTACTTGCGCTCCTTCATCGACTTCAATGGCGATGGCGATCTTAATGACACCGAAGATAGACTGATATTCACCGCTATGGGTGCCAGTATGAGTACTCTGGTGAACTTCATCACCGCAACCGATAACCCAACCCTGCCCGGTGGAGTGGACCAAATGCGGGTGCTGGCCTTCCGGGTGCCTAAACAAATGGATGCACCTGCTTACAGTACGAACTACCGCGATGGCACGGCCTTTATGCGCCACCGCCTGAGTTGGGAAACGGATCTGGGACCTGACAACAATGCATTCCATACGACTACCTCTCCTTATGTGGTTACCAATAAAGCTTATCCACGAGGCGAAGTAGAGGATTATGCAGTACCGGTAGCCAAAGTGGGCAACCTGTCCTGGTTCGACCACGATGTGACAGGTGACCAAAATGAAAACGATTATGTAGATACCCTCCAGTTGGTACTGGTATGGGGTGGTGTAGACGAACTTTCTGGTAAATTTGATACCGTTGGGTACCAAAGCACCATGGGTTCTGCCGGAGATGTGACCGATGTGTTGTACAACCTATCGATTGCACCACACCTCAACCCTGTGATGCCACCTGCTAGCAATGATACTCCCGGACAAATCGTAAGAACGAATGAGCAAGGCCGCTATTCTTTCCAAGGTTTGATCCCTGGCAATTACTACCTGATTCCGCTCAAGTACTTGCAAGCAGACAGCGCCAGCTTTGTTAATGCCTGGCCACGTCACCGCGTCTTGACCTTGAAGGACAACCCAGGGGTAAATGACCAAAACGACAGCGACGGCATGCCTGGTGCTCTGATCCGTGTCAACGACGGCAATGGTCGTGAGCCAGAGGTTTGTGTTGATCCACAACCGAAAAACGAAGCAGGAAATAGCGATGCCGCTGATGCAACGGCCATGAACGCCATGCACCCAACTGGCCATCCATTCCCAGATAGTTTGTACAACCAAACCATCGACTTCGGCTGGGTAGACGAACCAAACATCGAAGCCAACCTGGACATCGTAGGGGTGAACTACCCAACGAGCCAGATCTGCGGCAACTTCAACGTGATCATGCACTTGTGTATGAAGAACCCACAAGAAGTACCACTCGATAGTTTGCAAGCCTTCTTGAACCTGCAAAATGCCTACGGTGATGCGCTCTATACCCCGACAACACCAAAGGTAAGCATCATTGATAGCTCCTACGTGACTTCACCTGCCGGAGTGAAAGTGAAAAAAGCCATGACGGCGGCAATTGCTGCCCTGAAGGTGAATTCCGCTTACAATGGTAATAGCATCACCAACTTGTTGAAGCCAACGCAGGAAAACAGCAGCTTCTACATGCCTGGTGATTCGATCATCTGTATACGCATCGAGTTTGAAATCGACCCAACCAGGACCAACAATTATCCTTGGTCTTCTCAAGCCAGTGTAACGGCTCGTGCAGTTGGGTTTAACAAACAAACAGGTGCCAAGCGGCCATTGACCGACTACTTTGTGAAGAGCCCTCGTTTTGGCAAATCCATTGTAGTAAGCGACTTGAGTGATGAGATTGACGATCCAATGAATATGGTTGGTGTGAACTATCCTGATGGTGGCGATGGTATCGCTTTCGAAGGAATGGTTGCTGACCGTGGCTTCAATGGAACTTACCTCGAACCATTCTCTGCACCAAACGTAACTGGACGCGACAAGTACCTCGATGAAAACGACAAGACCATCCAAAACGACGAGTGCTGGCTGAAAACCCAGTGGAACAGCGGGGTAAGAGACGTGAACATCCGTTTGGATGAAAACTGTCAAGCCCTGGTGACTGCCGATATGCTAGTGCCTAACCACGTGGATGCCTGCGGATTTGACAAGTACCCAGAAGGCAGCTACTACCGCGTGATCATCATCGACAAGAAGACAGAGCGTACACTTTGGTCTTCTGCATGGCGGACACCATTCAATGCCACCGAATATCTTGGTCGCGAACTGGTTTACGAAGTGAAGAGTGTGGCCAACCACTGTAATCCACTGTGGGGTCGCTTGAACTTCGAAGACAAGAGTGCACCTGTAGTGACTTGTCCACCGAATACCAGCAAAAAATACCCAAGCGGCACTTACACCTTTGTATGTACCGATGTGGATAGCGTATTCAATGTGAAGAAGTCCTGGACAGATGTGAACTATGCTTACTTCACTGGTCTGGCTACGGCTACTGACAATTGTGGTAACCCTGTACTGGACAAAGTGAGCGACGTATTGTCCATCTTTGCTGATTGCAATGAACAAGCCGATCACGACTACGTTTATGCTCAAATTGCCAGAACCTTCTACTTCCGAGATGAGTTTGGCAATGTAGGCCACTGTACGCAGTACATCTACTTCAAGCGCCCAACGATCGTACTGCCGGATTGTAAGATCGAATTGCCTGCAAACCTTGCGACTGGTGACAACGAGTTGAAGCCAATCGATATGGTGAACAAGTACAAACTCCTGGAGTCTGTACCCTACTACTTCAATGGTGCTGGCAAACGCATCTACCTGACCGGTAAAGATTACTGCGGATTCGCAATGAATTATACCGATCAAAGTGTGTTCAACATCGGAGAGTGTGGTCGTAAGATCATCCGCCGCTGGTCGATCATCGACTGGTGCTATGGAACTGGTGATGATTACCCAGACTACCTGATCGCTGATGGTGACTGCTACGCTGATGCTAGCTGGAATAACCACATCTACACCTGGGATCAAATCATCGTAGTGGGTGATGCCTCTGCACCAGTGGTGAAAGTCAAAGACCTGGATCACGATAAATACATCGGAACAGGCTACTCCAATGCGCCAAATGCAGACCCCGATACCGATAATCTGGCGAAAAACTACGATGCAGGCGACGTTTTGGAATACTCGGTTGGTCCAATGAACTGCGAAGCAAGCTTCTTGTTCAGCAAAGCTGACTTCATTGTAGAAGAAGCAAGCAAGTGGAACTTTAGCATCGTAGTACTTGAGCGCAAGCCAGTCTACGATTTGGACAGACTGCCAACTGGAGAATACGAAATGAAAACGCCACTGGGCGTGAAAGTTACTGGTGACAGTGATAAAGGTTACTCGATTACTGGTTTGCCGATGTTGAAAGACAGCGCCCGCGCTTATTTCATCGAGGTAACGGTTGCCAATGTATGTTACGGCTCAACGACCATTTTGGTTCCTATCCGCATCGTAGATCGGATCGCTCCGGTAATGGTTTGTGACGACAAGCTGGTCATCACTCGTGACAACCTGGGCAACGCCAAAGTAGCAGCCGCAGACGTAAATGAGGGCAGCTCCGATAATTGCGGACCAATTGTATGGATGAAAGTGCGCCGCCCAGTGGGCGATTGTGAAGCATCGTTCATGCGGATGCCACGCTTTGTGGACGCTAACGGCAACGGAAAAATTGATGCCTACGATCCGAACTCCACGAAGCCACAGGATTACATCGACGAAAACCGCAACAAAGTAGCTGATGAGTTGGAATACTTCCGCATCTCTACTGCTGGTGCACTCATGTCGCCAATGTTGGATTCTGTACCCTTCTTCTGTTGTGACCCAGCCAATGTAATGGTTGAGCTTTGGGGACAAGACTGGATGGGCAACCGCAGCTTCTGCTGGAACAACATCACCATCGAGGATAAAACACCACCAGTGTGTATCGCTCCATGGGAAGTAACTGTACACTGCGACGACAAGAACCTGGCTTTCATCGACTCCAAAACCGCTTCTGCTAAAGTATTTGGCGATGTGATCATCTCCAGTGGGAACCTCTGCCTGTCGGTAGATACAACCTATACTGTAGTGAAAAACCTGAAGTGTGGCGCCGGAACGATTGAACGCATCTGGACCATCACCAAAGAAACGGGTAAAGGACCAGTAAGTGTGACTTGTAAACAAATCATCCGGGTTCTGCCTGTACGAGAATACAACATTTGTTTCCCTAAGGATATCTCTACGGATTGCAAAACGCCAATCATCGATACCGTTATCATTGACGAATTAGGCTGCGATATCTTGGCTGTAAACGTAAGTGACAAGCGTTACGATGCATCTGATGATGAGTGCTACAAGATTTTCCGTACTTATACCGTGATCGACTGGTGTGCATACAACGACGTTTGTGGTGACCCAATGGCAGAGGGCAGTGTATATGTGGTGGACCGCAGCTTGTTTGAAGGCAACTATGGCAAAGACCCACTTTATGTTTTGGTGCGTGACAATGACCGGGATGGAGACGAGGAATTCTACCTGTCGAAGAATCTGGTTCCCAACGAAAAGTTGAGCTCAGACAAGAAGAGTGGTGACTACCATTTGATAGCCGATCTGGATCGCAACGGAGATAGTGATGGAACAGGTTACAGTTCGACGCTGCTTCCTGGCCCGAACAACCGTGCACCTTACTGCGAGGGCGACAATATTCCAAAAGAATACTACCACAGTTTCATGTACACCCAGATCATCAAGGTGTATGATAGTGAGCGGCCTGTTGTAACGGGTATCCGTGATACTTTCTGTACTAGCCCAACGGCTTGTGTAGCTAGTGTAACCAAAGTAGTGACGATCAAGGACAACTGTACCAATCTAGTCGAATTGGAGCGCGAAATGTTGATGATTGCGCCCTTCCAAACCCTGGATGCAGGCAAGATGATCATGTATGCTACACCACGCTGGAGTGTGAAAGACCTGGGCAATGGCCAGTTTGAAATCACAGTAAGCAATGTCCCCGAAGGGCTACACGATCTGATCGTTGTAGGTCGCGATGAATGTGGTAACCTGAGTGTAGCTACCCGAATCCCATTCGTTGTTCAAGACTGCAAGGCACCGGCACCGATCTGTATCAATGGCTTGAGCACTGAATTGATGCCTGATGGCACCGGCGGTGGTATGATGGCAGTATGGGCTAAAGATTTCGTTGCTTCACCGATTTACGACTGCAACGGACAAGGCCCAGAAACGAAGGACGGCCTGAAGGTCATTACCAAGTACTCCATCAACCGTGTTGGCGAAACACCTCGCCCAGACCAAACTGGCCTGAACCTGAACTGTAGCGATGCAGGCAAATTAATTCTGGTCGAATTACATGCCTGGGATGAAGCGGGTAACCACGACTTCTGCGTAACTTTTGTAGAAGTACAGGACAACCGCGGTTTGTGTGAACCAGGTAATGTCAATGCCGGCGAAATCAGTGGTTTGATCACCACCGACGACCTGGAACCAGTACTTGGTGTTGGTGTTGATCTGAGTGGTGGAGCTCAAATGGCTTACAACACCAGCAACACTGGCAGCTTTACTTTCAGCAACCTGAGCAAAGGCAGCGACTTCACCGTAACTGCTCAATTGGACAAGGATCACCTGAATGGGGTTTCGACCTTCGACCTGGTAGTACTGCAAAAGCACATTTTGGGTACTCAGTTGATTACCAATCCATATCGCCTGATAGCTGGAGACGTGAACAATTCCAAGTCGATTTCCACCCTGGACATGATCCAGATCCGGAAACTGATCCTGGGCATTGACACCAAATTTACAAGTGTACCGAGCTGGAAGTTCGTTGATGCCAACTACCGTTTCTCGACTGGCACTAATCCTTGGGCCGATTCCTTCCCAGAAGTGGTGAATGTGAACGACCTAGCAGGTAAGGTAAAAGCCGACTTCATCGCCATCAAAATGGGTGACGTGAATGGCAATGCCAGTGCAAGTGGTGCAGTAGCCAGTGAAATTCGTGGAGCCAAGGACATGATCCTGAATACGTCCGAACAAACACTGAAAACTGGTCAAACGTACGAGGTGCCTTTCCGGGCGAAAGACCTGGCTCAGTTGCAAGGTTTCCAGTTTACGTTGCAAGTAGGGGCTGCCGCTGAAATCATCGGCCTGGATTACGGAGTGATGAAAGCTGAAAACTTTGGCTTGTTCCAAAATGAAGGCATCATTACCACTTCGTTCCATCGCGTTGCCGCCTTGGCAGATGATGCGATCCTCTTCACCCTCAAGCTAAAAGCCAACACAGCCAGCAACTTGAGCGAAGTATTGAGCATCAACAGCCGCCGGACGAACGTCGAAGCCTACAACCAGCACAACGAAGTAATGGGTGTGCAGTTGAGCTTTGGCAACAGCAGCAGCCACGACCAGGCTGCCCTGTACCAAAACACGCCGAACCCCTTTGCTGACGCCACCTCGATCGGCTTTTACCTACCCAGCGCTACCCGCGCCGTACTGACGGTTAGAGACGTAAAAGGTGCCTTGATTTACAAAGTAGAGGGCAATTACGCCAAAGGCAACAACCAGGTGATCCTCAAACAGGAGCAACTGCGGGCCAGTGGGGTGATGTACTACACCTTGGAAACGAGCGACTTTACCGCGACCAAGAAATTGGTCCTGATGAACCGATAGATTTTTTCTGAGAAATTTGTTATTAGCACATATGCACGAGGGCTCTCCATGAAAATGGGGAGCCCTCTTTCTTCCTCCATATAGAATGCGAAAAAAAATTATTTTTGTGACCTATGGTGGCAGTTCTTAAAACCTTAATAAAAACAATTGGCTGTCTATTAATTTGTTGTGGGCTCTTTTTACCCACTAGCCATACCCAAAGTGTTCAACTTGAAGTTTTGAACAGTGCCCATGGTTTATCCCAGGGCATGATTTACGATATCCTGCAGGACAAACAAGGTTTTTTATGGTATGGAACGCGCGGTGGACTCAATCGCTTCGATGGTTATGGCTTCAAAGCCTTTAAACCCGACCCCTTTAACCCTTTTTCCATTTCGGACAATACAATTCAGGCTATACTTGAAGATCATCAGGGGCGCTTATGGCTAGGGACTGAAAACAATGGCGTTGATGTATACGACCCACGGATTGGCCGTTTTTATCACCTGAAAGCTGGTGACAATGGCCTGTCCAATAGCAATGTCGTTGCTTTAGCAGAGGCACCTGATGGGGCGATTTGGGTAGGCACCCGCAATGGTTTGAATAAAGTTCAGTTAAAAGAATTGCCTAAACAATCTGCTGATCTGAGCGGATTGGCAAAAGTGACAATTTACAATTGGGAACAATCTCCTGGTAAGGTTCCGTTTGGCAACGTCTACCAATCTTTATTGTGCACCAAGGATGGTATCTTATGGGTTGGAACGCTTCATCAAGCGTATCGGTTTGACCTCAGCAAGGGCACGAAGGAAATACTTCCTACCTACGAGCCTGACCCCAATTCCCCCTGGCAAACCAATGTTTTTGCCCAGGATCCACAAGGCAATGTCTGGCTGGGACAAAACACCCGAGTTATTCGATTTAAGAGCAAACAACAGGACCTGTTTACTTTTCCCTCTGCTGAAGCTCCCTACCAGACCTACCTTGCTTTTGACCAGGAGGGCAACTTATATGTGGGTCGGCGCAAATCCGTTTATTTTTTTTCGAAGTCTGATTTGTCACAAAACCGCAAAGTGGAGCCTAAAATTTTTACCTCTTTTCCTCCCACAGGAGTGATTGGCTCCACCGATATTGTTTGTGACCGGAATGGTTTGATCTGGATTGGCACCAATGGATATGGGGTTCGGAAGTATAACCTTGTTAACCAGTTTTTTAAGCACTTGATTCCGGGAATCAGTACCCGTACCATATATGCCGATCAATTTGGTCAGGTTTGGGCCTGGGAGAGCAGCGCCATCATCAGCCGGATCGATGAAAAATCAAAAACTTCTGTAGAGCCTTTTTTACCGGCTAATGAATTTTACAACCACGATTTATTTCAAGCTAGGGATAGTACATATTGGTTCTTGGGAGAGTCGAGAGCTGGGCCGTCTGGAACGGGTTTCTTGATTCAAAAAAATCCTAAAACTGGATTTGTGCAACGTTATCCTTCTCCCGTTGCCCTGGGTATTTTTAGCCAAATTATAGAGGATCGAAAGGGTAACATCTGGATTTGTGGGAGGGAAAGTACATTGGCACGTTTTGATGTGCGCATTCAAAAATTTAGCACTTTCAGTTTTTCAGACATAACCGGCTTCAAGGAAGCCAGTTATGCCATTCAGGAAGATCACAATGGCCAGCTTTGGGTGGGTACTCCCCACGGACTAGTCCGTGGAATTTTGGACAAAAAAGGTCAAATGGCCTTTAGTGTATACCGCTGTAACCCTGCCATACCCAATAGTCTGAGCAATGATGTCGTACTTTCTGTTTGTGACGATCCACGTAATCCTGAGACGCGGTTGTGGGTGGGCACCCGGGGAGGAGGACTCAATGCCTTGGACAAAAAAACGGGAGAATGCCGCCATTACAACACCAATGATGGATTACCTGATGATGTGATTTACGGTATTCTTCCCGATGAGCATGGCAGTTTGTGGTTGAGCACCAATTCAGGCTTATCCAAATTTACCCCACAAAACAAGCATTTTGAAAACTACTCTGCTGCCGATGGTTTACAAGACAATGAGTTCAATACCATCAGCTATGCCAAAGGCCACGATAGTCGTTTGTTTTTTGGAGGGGTGAATGGCATTACTGCTTTTTATCCGGAAAAAATTTCGCCAAATGCTGAGCCCCCCAAGGTGTTTATTACTGCTTTAAAAATCAACAACAAAATTACCTTGCCAGGTGAAGGGATCTTACAACAAAACATCGAAAATACCAGTGTCATCACGCTGCGCTATTATCAAAACCACCTCACCCTCGATTTTGTAGCAATGGATTTTGCAGAGGCGCACAAAAACCAGTTTAGATACCGCTTAAAGGGGGCTGATAAAGTATGGATAGAGTCTACCACCTCGCATAGCGTGAATTACAGCAATCTTGCTCCCGGGCACTATACCTTTGAAGTGTCCTCAGGAGGAACACATGGCGTATGGCCCAGCCAACCTAGCCGAACCCTTCAAATTCGGGTGTTGCCCCCTTGGTGGCGCAGCCCTTTGGCTTTTTTGCTTTATGTGTTAGGCATTGTTTGGGGAAGCTATCGATACATTAAGTGGCGGATTCGCCGAGCAAAAAATAGAAGCCAGCGTGAATTTGAAAAACGTGAATTGGAGCGCATTCAAGAGCTGGAGCAATTGAAAAGCAATTTTTTTACCAATATTACCCATGAATTACGCACGCCTATTACCTTGGTGATTGAACCACTGCGCCAAATTGTAAATCAACCTGCGGCGGAAAACTGGCTCAGCAAGGTACAAATTGCTGAACGTAGTGGTAGTAAATTGTTGCATCTGGTCAATCAGCTGCTTGATTTAGCCAAGTTAGAGGGGGGGGCAATGAAACTCGAAAATTCCTGGGGCTCCCTTGATCACGCCATCATCAATATTGCAAGCGATTTTAAAGAAGCTGCACTGCGCAAACACATTGATCTGGTTCTAAATCCAAGTGAAATCAAGGTAGGGCAGAGCTTTTTTGACTTCGACAAACTTGAAAAAATCATCAGTAACCTCCTGGCTAATGCCTTGAAGTATACTCCTGAAGGAGGTAGAATTCAGCTGCAATGGTATGCCGAGCCCGTACAAGCAGGCCAAAAAACGCTGTTCGTAGAAGTCAGCGATACAGGCCCGGGTATTTCCCCTGAGCACCAACTGCACATTTTTGAACGCTTTTACACCTTGGACCGAACTGGCTTTGATGAACAGGTTAGTACTGGAGTAGGTTTGTCCTTGTGTAAGGAACTGACCGAAATAATGGGAGGACAGATTGAGGTGGAAAGTACCTTAGGGGCAGGAGCTTTATTCCGATTGCGTTTACCTTTACATGTCTTTACTTCGACGAACCAAATGATGCCTTTACATCGTACAGATGCCCTCACTAAAAAAATTACTCAATATGAGTCCTCATTACCCGAACGCACATTAGTACTTGTAGTAGAAGACAATGATGAGTTTCGCGAATTTCTGGTGCAAACCTTGCTTGAAGATTATGAAGTAATCAGTGCCATCAACGGGAAAATTGCTTTTGAAATGGCCTGTGAACACATTCCAGATGTAATCATTTCGGATTTGTTGATGCCAGAAGTAGATGGGCTGGGATTTTTACGCCTATTAAAAGGGGAACAGAAGACCAGTCACATTCCATTGGTATTGCTTACCGCAAAATCCAGCCTCGAAAACCGGATCGAAGGACTGAGACATGGAGCCGAGGCCTATCTGCCCAAACCGTTTAATACCCAGGAGTTAAAAGCATGGATCGAAACACTATTGGAAAACCGGCGCAAGTTGCAACTTGGATTTAAACAGGCTTTGAATGGGCTAGGAGTGGTTCAACAGAACAAAACCCCTCAACCACTAACCAACTTCAATCCTTTGGATCAGGAATTTTTACAACGACTGGAGCAAATCATCAGTCAGGAAATGGAAAACGAAAACCTGAACGTGGAAGACCTGGCTCGCCTAATGTTCATCAGTCGCTCCCAATTGCATCGCAAAGTTATTGCATTGACAGGTTTATCCAGTACTGAACTCATCCGCAAATCCAGATTAGAATATGCCTGGCAATTGCTTAAAACTGAGGGAGGGAAAATTTCGGACATCGCTCAAAGGGTAGGTTTCCGTAATGTCAAATACTTTTCCACAGCCTTTAAAGAGTATTTTGGGATGTCACCTAGCGATATTTAAAGCCGAATTTTCTTGAAAGCAAGCTAAACTTGCTCAATTTGACACGTCAGCAAACCCAATTGCAACGTCAGCAAACCTTGTTTTGGTCATTTTCTCCCATCTTTGTGCTTGAAAACCCCTCTTAACCCATAGCAAAAATAGAAGGAGTCAATAATATTTGTTGTGCCAGTAATGCCCTTTATTACTGGCACTTTTTTTTTAAATGTTCACTTTTAAGTCAAATTTATGGCCCATTAAAATTTAGACGCCAAAAAGATGACCAGAATTTGAAGTAATGTTTGTAAATTTGTCGTCGACCTAATGTTGACTAAATGTTCAACCTTTTTACTAAGACTTAATTGTTTCTAATCAATCATTTTCTTATGAAACAAACGACCTTTACTAGCTGGATGACCAAAACAGCAAGCGCGTGCTTGGTGGTTTTGGCTAGCTTGGTTTTCGGTACCAATTTAACTGCTCAAAATTGTGGTTGCTACAATGTGACAGTTACT
>NZ_JANRKL010000253.1:0-40350 GCF_033763495.1 Haliscomenobacter sp.
CGTTCCCAGGTTCCAGCTCCTTCACCCCGTTTGTCTTCAATAAACTGGAGATAAAAAAGGGAATACTCATCCGTTAAGCGATACCGCAACTCTTTTTTCTTTTTGCCAAAAGCATAAAAAGCCATGATGAAGCCAGAATTGGCCAATTCTTCTAAAATCCGCGTGGAGGTACCACCGTCCGCCAGTCCAGTTTTTGCCAAAATATCCTTGCGGGTCATGCCCTGCCAGGTGTTGGCCAACGCTCGAATGATCAGGATGTGGTTTTCGGCGTGTTCAAACAAAGCGGGATACAATTCAGTAAATTCCTCATGCAAGAAGCCCTGTGCAGAAAAACAAATTTGATCAATGTTTTGGGTCGCCGTTTTGCCAGCTTCCACTTCTTTTAAATAGTGTGGAATGCCCCCCATTGCCATGTAAATTTGTAAAATATGGTAACGATTGAGCTGGATTGATCGGCTTTGTAAAAACTGTTCGGTTTCGTAAAGGGTAAAAGGCTGTAAGTTGACCCGTCTGGTAATGCGGTTGTGCAAGCCTCCCTTGTTCCGTACTACATTGGCAATCATCCAGGAAGCTGTCGAGCCACATATGACAATGACAACGTTGTTTTGCGAAGCCCAAGAATTCCAAAACAGACCAAAAGCTTTTAAAAAGTCGGAATTGCGACCTGCCAACCACGGGAATTCGTCCAAAAAAACCACGACTTTTTCCCCATTCATCCGTTTCTCCAAAAAAATGATCAACATCTGAAACGCCTCTTGCCAGTTTTTGGGTGCCTGAAAGGGGAGAATGGGTTGGGCGTAATAATTCAGGCGGTCGGTAAAGTGTTGGAGTTGTTCGCGGGTACTCCCATTTTGAATGCCTGTGATTTCAAAACTGATTTTCCCAGTGTAGGTCGAGCGTACCAAAAAGGTTTTCCCAACACGCCGCCGCCCAATGACCGCTACCATTTCAGGCTCATTGGATTGTAGGGCTTTTTGTAAAATAAGTTGCTCGGCTTGGCGACCAACCAAGGGTGTTTGGATGCTCATACCTGGAGATTTTGCAAAGTGTTTGTACAAAGATAAAGATTCCGCTGGGATGAAGAATGGTTGTTTCAGCGGAATGTGGTATTTTTTGGTAGATTCCGCTGAATTGAAGTAGTTGCAATGCAGCGGAATGTAGCAAATTAGGAAATTTACTTTACTTTGTTATTACACGATACTTTATTTTGTTATTTTTTACAGGCTGAGGTTTTGTGAAAATGTGCTTTAAAAACCCTGATTTTATAGATTTCCACCAAAACAATTTGCACAAAATCTTACTTCTCGAGATAAATCCATAGTTACAGCCTAAAAATAGTCGTTCACAGCAAAATGGCGTATTTTTACTGAACAAATTTACGAATTACCGAAGTGTGTCTACGCCTGACCAGAATGTGAATGCCTTAAGAGCAGCTTGGGATATTGTACCTCTGCAAATCGACGGACTGAAACAGGAGTTTGCAGATAAATCAGGAGCGAGACTGTTCTGGGGGTTCTGGGATTGCCTGTAAAGGGCTAACAATTAGTTCGATTTCACAAACCCACCAACCTGAGTTTAGGAAATTTGGATTGGCGGAGCACCGTACCAACATTGTTTATGCCCCAAAACTCATTCAAATGCTTACTTTAAATTTTATTCTAAACGAAACCCCATCACCAGAACAACTTGTAAACCTATACGATTCAGTTGGCTGGGGGCACAAAGACTATCCCCAAATGTTGGTAAAAGCAATTGAAAATTCCAGTTTCCTGGTCTGTGCATATGCGGATACAGAACTCATTGCTTTAGGCCGAGCCATTAGTGATGGAGTATTTACGGTTTATTTTCCTGATCTGCTCGTAAAACCGGAATGGCAAAGCAAGGGGATTGGTAGCAAAATCATGAATATCTTACTTGAACGCTTTAAAGACTTTCACAATCAAGTGTTGATCGCAGAAGACGAGGCTGCTCGGGCTTTTTATCTGAAACATGGCTTTGTGCCAGAAACAAATGCGCTGAGTATTTTATGCCCTTTTAAGGAAATAGAAGGAACCCTTTAGATTTTACGAACCCGCCAACCCAAGTTCCCCAAAACCCAGGTTGGCGGATTCGCTATTCCTCCCTCTTATCCAATCACTGGCGTATCCAACTGTGCCAACGAATCCGCGATCTCCGCATTCGTCACCTCGTGTTTCACCAGGCGATTGTTGAAATAATCATCATAGGCCTGCAAATCAAAATGCCCGTGGCCGCAGAGGTTGAACAAGATCGTGCGCGACTTGCCCTCTTCCTTCGCTGCCTGCGCTTCGGCAAATACTGTTGCCAGTGCATGACTTGCTTCTGGAGCAGGGATGATGCCTTCCGTTTTGGCAAACAATACTCCAGCTTCGAAACATTCCAATTGGTCATGCGCCCGTGCTTCGATCAGTTTATCCTTCAGCAACTGGCTCACAATCACCCCGGCACCGTGGTAGCGCAAGCCTCCCGCGTGGATGGGCGCAGGCACGAAGTTGTGCCCGAGGGTGTACATGGGCAGCAGTGGTGTCATCCCGACTGTATCGCCGAAGTCGTAGCGGAACACCCCACGAGTCAGTTTTGGGCAAGAAGCGGGCTCGCTGGCTACAAAGCGGATGTTACGCCCTTCATCAAAATTGAGGCGCAGGAAAGGGAAGGCGATACCCGCAAAATTGGAGCCACCCCCAAAAGGAGCCACCACCACATCCGGCATGTCGCCAGCTTTTTTCATTTGCTCGATTGCTTCCAGGCCAATGACGGTTTGGTGCATCAATACGTGGTTGAGTACGCTACCCAGGGCGTATTTGGTGTTTTCGTCCATAGCGGCGCGTTCCACCGCTTCGGAAATGGCGATACCCAAGCTACCTGGAGAATTAGGATCCTGGGCCAAAATTTGCCGTCCTGCCTGGGTGTGATCCGTTGGCGAGGAATGTACCTTGGCTCCCCAGGTATTCATCATCAGTTTGCGGTAGGGTTTGCCGTCGTAGCTCACCTTCACCATGTACACCTCACACTCGATGCCGAAGTGCTGGCAGGCAAAGGAGAGTGCGCTGCCCCATTGCCCGGCTCCTGTTTCGGTGGTGATGCGTTTGACCCCTTCCATCTTGTTGTAGTAGGCCTGAGGTACCGCCGTATTGGGCTTGTGGGAGCCAGCAGGGCTCACCCCTTCGTATTTGTAGTAGATTTTAGCGGGGGTGTCCAGCGCTTTTTCCAGTGCATAAGCGCGATAGAGTGGGGTAGGGCGCCAGATGGTGTAAATGTCGCGCACCGCATCCGGGATTTGCACCCACTTATCCGTAGTCACTTCCTGTTTGATGAGCTCCATTGGGAAAAGTGGAGCTAGGGCTTCGGGGCCGATGGGTTCCTTGGTGCCTGGGTGTAGTGGTGGCAAAGGCTTATTGGGCATATCTGCCACAATGTTGTACCACTTATCGGGAATTTCCTGTTCCGTCAATAAAATTTTGCGATTTTGCATGAATCTGGTGTTTTAATGTTGAAAAAGCTTCGGAAAGTAAGCCTTTATTGCAAAATTTAAAAAAACTGCGCAGTATTTTTTGCTGAGGAAAATCAGCCAACTTTTTAATTCCTAAATCTGTTTTCATCAAAACTTTGAAAAAGGGTAACTTAGGGGCGATTTCCTAAAATCAGCTGGATTATTCCCAAAATTTATCTCTTAACCTCAAATCAATCAAAATGGACAAGGAACAATTGAAAGAGCAATTGGCCGAAACTAAAGCCAAAGTTCAAGAAAAGATCGCCCACCTGACCGAACTGGCCAAAGAAGGCGTTGCCGAAGCCAAAGAAGAAATTCAGGAGCAATTGGCTTACCTGAAAAGCATCGATTTTGGTGATGAACTGGAAAAACTGGGTGAAGAAGCCAGCGAAGAATTTCAGGAACTCAAAGCAAAAGCTGCTACGGCCATCAGCTCTTTGAAGGAGCGGTTTAAGGATTGGTTTTAATTAAAGGTTTAGGGAGGTTGAGGGAGGTTGAGAAGGTTGAGGCTGCCGCGAGCGACATGCACCTCGGCTCCGCTTGGCGACCATGTCGCTCGCGGCAGCCTCACCCTTCTCACCCCCCTCACCCTTCTCAACTATTTCAACGTGATAGATTTCCATCGATTTGTGCTGGACAATGGCTTGCGGGTATTGGTACATGAGGATCCCAGCACACCCATGGCAGCAGTGAATGTGTTGTACGACGTAGGTTCCCGCGACGAACAAGCCGACAAAACAGGGTTTGCTCACCTCTTTGAACACCTGATGTTTGGAGGCTCCGCCAACATTCCCGATTTTGACGATCCGCTACAAATGGCAGGAGGCGACAACAATGCCTTTACAAACAACGATTTTACCAATTTTTACGAAGTACTGCCAGCCCAGAACCTGGAGGTGGCTTTTTGGTTGGAATCAGACCGGATGTTGAGCCTCAACTTCGATCCCCAAGTGCTCGAAGTGCAGCGCAAGGTCGTCGTCGAGGAATTTAAGGAGACTTGCCTCAACCAGCCCTACGGTGACATGTGGCACCACCTCTCCGAAATGGCCTACCAAACCCACCCTTACCGTTGGCCCGTGATCGGGCAGGTGCCTGAGCACGTGGAAAGCGCCACTATGGAGGACGTGCAAGACTTTTATTTCAAACATTACCGCCCCAACAACGCCATCCTGGCCGTTTGTGGCAATGTAAAATTGAACCAGGTCAAAAAACTGGCGAAAAAATGGTTTGGGGACATTCCCGCTGGAGACATCCCCGAACGGAAAGTTGACCACGAAGCGCCCCAACGCAGACTGCAGGAAAAAATCCAGGAAACCAACGTGCCCCTCGATGCCCTTTACCTGGCTTTCCATTGTACCGAGCGCTTGCACCCTGATTTTTACATCACCGATTTGTTGTCAGATGTACTCAGCAATGGGCCTTCTTCCCGCTTGTATCGGCGTTTATTGAAGGAAAAGCAGTTGTTTTCCCAGATCGACGCCTACATCACCGGAACGGTTGATCCGGGCTTGTTCATCATCGAAGGACGGCCCTCCGAAGGGGTAAGTTTGGAAGATGCCGAAGCGGCCATTTGGGAAGAATTGCAAATGCTCATCGATCAGCCCATTGCTGAAGATGAATTGCAGAAATGTAAAAACCGCGCTGAAAGTGCCCTGATTTTTTCGGAACTGAGCGCCCTGGGCAAAGCCATGAACCTGGCCTTTTTTGAATTGCTGGGCGACGCTGACTTGATCAACAAAGAGCCGGAATTGTACGAAAAAATCACCGCTGCCGATATGCACCGCGTAGCTCAACACTTGTTCCGCGCAGAAAATTGCAGCAAGCTGTACTACAAAGCGATCCCGGGCGCTGCGGCCATGGCTGGATTTTCGGGGGGCATGGATGATGACGATGATGATGACTATTAATTTAAATTTGAAGCGATTCCGAACATTCGGGAAAGGATTTTTTTCACTGAGTTGACCTAATGTTTATCAAGGTTTTGCTTGAAAAAAAGCGGCATACTGCAGCGAATTTTTCAAGCAAAACCACAACACAATGAAAGCCCTTGTTCTTGGTGGGAGTGGCAATGCGGGTAAAGCCATAATAACCCATTTGTTGCAGCAAACCGATCTGGAAATTTTGATGGGTAGCAGAAATGCGGCCCGCAACCAACGAATAATTAATGAATTAGTGGAAAAAACGGGAATTGGCGAAAACCGTATCGCCACAATCCACGTAGATGCCGCTAAACTGGATGAGCTAAGAAACGCATTTAACGCGGTTGATTTTGTAATCGTTGCCTCCAGCACCTCTGCATATGCGGCGAATATTTTGCAAGCAGCCCTTATAGAAAGAAAAGATTACCTGGATATTAGTTTGCCAAGTCCTGAAATAGATGAGCTTTACCAAAAAATGCAGCCCTATATCCAGGATACTGAGCTTTGTATCATTCGGGACGGGGGATTTCACCCAGGGGTGCCCGCAGCCTTGGTTCGGTATGCTGCTTTGCACATTTCCACCCTCAAGCGAGCCGAAATTGGTGCCTTGTTAAAAGTGAATTGGAATGATTTGTCTTTTTCTGAAGGTACTGCACTCGAATTTATGCAAGAAATTAAACACTTTGCCCCGGAATATTGGAACCAAGGAACCTGGCAAAAGAGTTTTTCCAAAAAAATGTATTTTAATTTTTCGGCACCCTTCCATCAGCAATCTGCCATGCCCATGATGCTAGGAGAAATGCGGGATTTACCTAAATTATTCCCTTCCTTGGAACAATGCGGCTTTTATCTGGGTGGTTTTGACCCTTTTACGGACAACGTAATTCTACCGTCCATCATGTTCGTTTCAAACATCTTTGGTAAAACTTTTGATCGGCCATTGTCAAGATGGATGTTCAATAGCATGAAAAAACATGCCCAAGCGCCGTTCCGCGCCGAATTATTGTTGCTTGCTGAAGGAATGGAACAAGGTAAACCAGTCAGCATGCAAGTTCGCCTCGGGCATCAGGATGCCTACGAACTCACGGCCATCCCCGTTGTGGCTTGTGTATCCCAATACCTTGAGCAAAAACATAAAACCGGTATTTTTTATCAGGCTCACTTCGTCGAACCAGAGGCATTTTTGGCAGACATGCAAAGGATGGGGCTGGAATTGAACATCATTAATCAGGAGGTGCCTGTGCTGAGTTAGCCAAATTAGGGTAAGACAGTTATTCATTCCGACCATTTTGGAATTTGGATGAATAACTGTCTTAGGAATGGAACTAAAATAAACTACTTGTATCTTTTTCCATGCTTTATCACCATATCCACATCCTGCAATAGGTTGATGTAGCGCAGTACATCGCCGCGCACTCCGATGATGTCAGCATATTTTCCTTCCGTTACCGTTCCAACCTGATCTGCAACCCCATGGAATAGCGCGGGCCAATACGTAGCCGCCCGAATGGCATACATGGGATCAACGCCCAGGTGATTCACCCACACGTCCAATTCGTTCCAAGTGGATTGGCTGTGAAATTTCATCGGAATCCCACTATCGGTGCCGATGAGTAGAACCACGCCAGTTTCTTTCAATTGTTGGAATTTTTTGGCCAGGGTGGGTTGCCGCATCGGCGTCAATTGGAAATAAGCCATACGGTCGGGGTGTTCAATCGATTCCTTGATGTCAGCAATGATTGAATCCGGTAAACCCAGGTGCCAGGAAGGGTCGTCCAATTTTTCCCGATTGTCGCGGTTGTAGGTATAATTGTACAAACCCTCAATGGTGGGCGTCCAGAAGAGTGGCCCAAGGTTCATTTGGGCGGTGCGTTCCTTGATTTGGTTCAAAATATCGGTGGGGTATTCAGGGGCTGAGGAGAGTCCGGTGTGTTCAAAACAATCCACACCAACTGACAATCCACGGCGTATTTCTTCCGGGCGATGGGCATGGCCTACTACTTTCAGCTTGTTTTTGTGCGCTTCATCCACCACTGCTTTGAGCTCTTCCATGGTCATCTGGTCGTGGTCGATGAGTTTGATGCAATCCACTCCGGCTTTGGCCAGCTTACGTACTTTGTTGCGGGCGTCTTCGGCACCGTTTACCCCCCAGCGGAACAACTCTGTACCGGGATAAGGTTCTTTTTGGATAAAAGGGCCGGATACATAAAGGGTAGGTCCATCCAATTTACCCGCATTGATCGCGTCGCGTACGGCAATGGATTCTTCCAGTGGTGCACCCAGGTCGCGGGCTGAGGTTACGCCAGCCATGAGCAATTGCTTGGCCGAAGAGGGCATGATCACACTGCCAAACAGCTTGGGGTATTTTTTGTCCCAATGGGTGTAGTTGCTGTGGCCGTTTATCATGAGGTGCACGTGCATGTCCCAGAGGCCAGGGAGCAGACTCATGCCTTCGGTAGAAATGATTTCGGCGCCCGCCGGAATGTCAATTTGACCAACCTGGCCAATTTTGAGGATTTTTTCCCCTTCAATGATGATTACGCTGTTGCGGAGAGGGTGGCTTCCATAGCCATCAATGAGGGTGCCGCCTACGAGGGCTTTGAGGTTTTTTTGTTGGGCAAAAATACCAACGCCGCCCAAGATCAGCAGGGCAGTGAGGAGTAAACGGTTTTTCATACTAATCACAGGTTGTTGAGCCTGTAAAATACAAAAGGAAAGGGAAGTTGAGATGATTGAAGAAACAAGAGTTGTTTTGAATAGTTGGCATCTTTGATACCCAATCTGAGGTAAATCCTTAAGTGCCTTAGGTTTCTTAGGTGGTGAAGAAAAAGCCTGCGAAGCAGGCCGCGTATTTTTCACCACCTAAGAAACCTAAGGCACTTAAGGATTCACCTCAGGAATGGTGCGCCAAAGGCGCATCCAAATCATTTTTCCTCTACGGGCTTCCGTCCCCACCAGCTCGCCAAAATCGACCCGGTAATGTTCATAATCGGCCCAAACAAGGCAGCGGCCAGGCCCACCGTAGCGAGTTTCCCCATTTGGTTGGCCAAACCAGAGGCCAGCCCACCATTTTGCAAACCCACTTCAATAGCTACTGTACGGCAATCCTGCTCGGGCATGCGGAAGAGTTTGGCTGCCGAGTAACCCAAAATAAAACCTCCAATATTGTGCATCAATACTGCTACAATCAGCAGTCCTCCAACATTAAGCAATGACTGCTGCCCTGCTGCAATGATGATCAATAAAATGAAAGCGATACCTGCCATCGAAATGAGAGGTAGATAATCTTTGAGCCATTCGGCGAATTTTTTAAAGAATTGGTTGATGATAAAGCCAATGGCCAGCGGGATGATGATGATTTGGGTGATGTCCCACACCATCTTCCAAAAATTGATTTCAATAAACTGCCCTGCCAGGTATTTCATCAATAGTGGAGTCATTATGGGCGCAAGCAGGGTGGCTATAGTGGTAATTGTAATGGAAAGTGCCACATTCGCTTTGGCAATGAGAGCCATCACATTGGAAGCCAAACCACTAGGCGAGCAACCAATCAGAATGACCCCCGCAGCAATTTCAGCCGGAAAATTGAACAAATTAGCAATGATAAAACCCAGGGTAGGCATGATGGCAAATTGGCAACAAACTCCAATGATCACTGCTCTAGGCGCTTTAATGACGCCCACGAAATCATCAAAAGTCATCGTTGTACCCATACCAAACATGATGACTTGCAGTAAAGGCATGATCAAGTCGGACAATTCGTAATTACCTACTGTGGTAAAATACTGTGGATAAAACATCCCTGCACTCACCACCGCAAAAATAACCGTAGTGTAGGCGTAACCCTTCAATGCCAGGATATCGCGCATCCCTAAAGATGCAACTAAAAAACCAATGATCAAAAGTGGCCCAGTAAAACCGGATTGACCAATCAAGAAGCTCAGTAATGCAAGTGCCAGCCCCGCCAAACCGGCATAAAGCAAATAGCGTGAAAAGGATCCCATAACGTGTAGATGTGATTGTTGTGATCAAAGAGTAGAGACGCGATCAATCGCGTCTCTATGAATACGAAATTTGGTTAAATATGCAGAGAATTTATGAAAACTGCATGTGAACAGCGTAGTATTAACTCCAAAGTCTATCCCAGGAACGAATCTGATCCCACTCAGGGGTGGGTTTGAAGTAGCTTTGATCTTCAGGATCAAGGTGTTTTTTCACTTCCTCGTCGTTGAGATCAACCCCAAGTCCTGGACGCTCGGGGACATTGGCAAAGCCATTTTCGATCAAGGGTACGTCAGTTTTTTTGACCAAACTTTCCCAGTAGGCCAAATCCACTGAGTGGTGTTCGAGTGCTACAAAGTTTTGGGTGGCCGCAGCACAATGCACATTGGCCATGAAGGAAATGGGGGTTCCGGCAAAGTGCATGGCCATCGCTACGCCACGTTCTTCAGCATAATCCCCGATTTTTTTGGTTTCCAACAAGCCTCCAGAGCTGGCCAGATCGGGATGTACCAGATCAACTGCCCGGTGGTCGATCAACTTGATGAACTCCTCCTTGAGGTAAATGTCTTCTCCCGTGATGGTAGGCGTTTCGATCGCTTGGGAAATTTCCTTCCAGTCTTCGGTAAACTTCCAGGGAATGAGGTCTTCGAGCCAGGCCAGGCGGTATTTTTCCACGGCTCTGCCCAAACGAATCGCGTTGTTTTTGTCAAAATGCCCGTAGTGGTCTGAAGCCAGCGGAATTTCGTAGCCAACGGCTTCCCGTACTTTGCCGACATAATCCGCCAACAATTCCAGGCCCTTGTCCGTGATTTGGACTTGAGTGAAAGGGTGTTCAGTACCTCCGTAGGTCATCTGGGTGTTTTCCCATTGGCGGCTGATGTCCCAAAAATTACTATTCACGACAGTACCAGGCACCTTTGCCAAGGATTCAATGCCAAAATCCATTTTTAAAAAGGTATACCCCTTGCCTACAACCCGCTCTTTCATTTTGGCTGCAAACTGAACAGGATCGTTCATCCGGGGCGTATCGGCATACAAGCGGATTTTGTTGCGGTATTTGCCGCCCAAGAGTTGGTAGGCTGGCACGTTGTAGGCCTTTCCAGCCAGATCCCAGAGGGCCATTTCAACGGCGCATACCCCACCTGCCTGCCGGGCGTGGAAACCAAACTGCTTGATCTTTTTAAAAATCATTTCCACATTACAGGGATTCATACCCATGATGCGGCTTTTGAGGAAAAGGGCATAACGCCAGTTGGCACCATCCCGTACTTCGCCCAAACCATAAATCCCCTGATTGGTATCAATTCGGATAACCGGACAACGTCCGCCCCCATTCATCACCACAGCGTAGCGCATATCGGTGATTTTCAAGTCGCTGGGTGCTGAGGCCCGGCTCACTTTTTGAGTGGAGTATTCGATGGTTTGGGTAATGGGCGCGTTCATAAATGCCCCCAGGGCCAGGCCGCCAAAACCAACATTGCGGATAAAATCGCGGCGATTGGGCCCGCTAGCTGCTTCTTCTGGATCAGCAGCATTGGGCATAGGATCGGTAAGCCCGAACTTTTGCAGGTAACGTTGAGCAGGTGTTGTCATGTTTTTGTTTGCTTATTGCGAATGTGGGTATGTTAAAAATTACCAGGTACGATCTTTCATGTACGCATCCAATTCGGCGCGGGTCATCGGGAGTTTGTCTTTTTGGGTGTCCAGCCAACTGATGAAGTCCTTCTTGATGTCGTCAGTCCATTGGCGGTCTATTTGCCCAGGGGTGAATTTACCTTCACGCAGGCGTTGGTGGCCAAAAGCATCACGCAGGGCTACAAATTCGGCATTCAGGACCAGGTCTTCCAATAAGTGGGGCGGAATAAATACAATGCCTCCTTTTTTCGCCAAAACCGCATCCCCCGGCAATACTGTAGCGCGCCCAATGCGGATTGGATTGTTGATGGAGGCAAGCATCATTTGTTGGATATAGGAAGGATCGTAACCCTTCATCCAGGCGGTGAATCCTTCAATGGCTTCCAAACCTTCGATGTCGCGCACCGAGCCATAAAAAATGACCCCATTTTTGGATTTGGCGTAGATGGAGTTGCCCAGGTTGTCGCCAATCAGGGTGCCATCCACAATTTTGCCATAGCTGTCAGCAATGTATACGTCCCCGGGTTTGAGTACGTCGATGGGCCATGAATTGGTGCCTCCGATGCGGCCTTCTTTTTCGCCAGTAGCCTTGATGATTTTGTCCCATTCGGGGCGCAAGGGCATGTATTGTGCCGTAACTGCCCGCCCCACCAAGACCTGATCGGGACGCAACAGCATCCAGTCGCCTTCAAATTGATTGTGGTAACCCTTGTTGCGCAGATACCCCCAGGCTTCTTCCAGCGAGACTTTTTTCAGCCGCTCCATAAATTTGTCGCTGGTTTTGGGGCGCCCATCGGCCATCCGTTCCCCTTTCCATTCTGGAGTAAGGGCAATGATTTGATCTTTTGTGGGCGTGATTTGTTGGGCGTGAATAGTTAGACAGGAGAATAAAACCAATGCCAAAAGCACCAGTAGATTGCGCTTTATCATACGATCTGAAAGATTGGCGGCGTTGTTGCAAGCTTTCAAATTCACCTGCAACAACACCAACGGATGAAACCAAATAACAAAACAATGTAGTCGATAACAAATGTAGCAAAGTCCAAACTATCTAACTTCTATTTATGCTGAGCGGCGAATTTTGTACTTTTTTTATGGCCAAATGCTTTTCTTTTATTTTGAAAACTCGTTAGTATGCATTTTGAGCTGAAAATCAGCGGCTAAGTCCTCGCACTGGTATGATCAGCCGAAATCACCCACTTTCCCTTGATTTTTTTCCAAATCAGGATAAAATACCCTCCTGGTGCGTCGTTCTTGCGCTTCAAATCCCAGGTGCCCACTAGGAAAACCGATTTTTTCCCCAGCTTTTCCATGCTGACAATGCCAAAAGTGAGCTGGCCCATGGCATCGCGATCGGGATAACGACGCTTGTAGCCATCCAGGGTTTGTTGCCAACCTTTTGTGACGCCCGCCGCTCCGATGAACTGGAGTTGATCCGATTTCCAATACACCTCCATAAAAGCAGGAATATCGCCCTTGTTCCAGTCGGCTTCCTGCTGCATGAGGGCGGCGCGGATTTGGGCGAAGTCGGCATCTTCCTGAGCTGTCAGGCTATACCCGAAAATCAAAAATAAGTAGGTAAATAATGCTTTCATGTTTAGTTAGTTGTTTGTTTTAAAAAGCATACGCAATCCCAAAAGCAGTCGTCAAATTGGAGTTCTTCCGATTCCTTACCACCAGGCTTTCATAAATGTAATCCACATCAATATTGACTGCAAATTGCTCGGTAATGGGCAGTCCGAAACTCAGAATCGCACGCAGGATATGATTGGTTTTCTCTTTTCGTACCCAGGGGATGTATTGCAAATCGTGGGAGATATTCAGTTTGTCGCCGAGGGTCGCATAGGTTCCTTTCAAGGTCAGCACATAAAGGAATTTTTCAAAACTCAATTCGCGGGCCAGACTAAAGGTAGTCCGGTAGTAATAAACAGAGTTCAGCACCACCAAATCTGATTTTGGCGTTTTAAAGGCTCGCCAGGCTATGCCCGGGCCAATCCCGATTCGATCCTTGATGGCCCGCAAGGTTGTTGCTTCAAAACGCCCACTGACATTGGGGAAGAAGCGTCTTTTGTACCAAATATCAGCGGATAATTCCGAGAGCACATCGTTTTGGTAGACCGTTTGGTCGTAACGGGAATACATGTATTGCACGAAAGAACTGATTGTTACTTTGGAGCTCTCCAGGGCGGGACTAAATTGACCTACGATGCTGCTGGATTGCAGGTTGCCACTTTGAAAGGACATGTCGAGCCCTAGTTCTCCACTGAATTGCCATTTTGAGGCCTTGGCCGTACTATCCGTTTGGGCATGACTGAATAGGGTAAAGCTTATAAAAATCAAAAGGCTTAAGTGTGTTTTCATGGAAAATAGGCATTTAGGTTCGTTAACGAAGTTAAACATTTGTCTTTATATAAAACCCTATTTTTATCCAGTGCCCTCTTTACCCACAATTGATAAATACTTACCTTTACAAACGAGCTGTATAGTTTTAATTTCCGCTATCTTAAATTGGTATGAGATGAATAAAAATACCATCGTATTAGCATTTACTAATTTAGAAGGAGAGAGGCCTCTTGATTTTATTAGTCAGGAACGAGAAATTATTCCTAAAATCTTTGAGGACGAACCGGAGGAAAATCGTCCTCACATCATTCATCTGGACAATGCCACTACCTCGGAGTTCCATAAAACGATTGACGCTGAAAAAGACCACATCGTTGTTTTTCATTACGGGGGGCATGCGAACGGACAGGCCATTCAACTTGGAGATGGGGAAGGATATAAAGAAGGTTTGGCAAAAATTTTAGGTCGGCTAAAAAAATTAAAACTGGTATTTCTAAATGGCTGTGCTACCGAAGACCAGGTAAAAATATTGCTTAAGGAGGGGGTCAAGGCCATTATCGCTACTCGAGTTGAGATTGACGATAAGGCTGCTTTTTATTTTAGTAAGGTTTTTTATGAAAAATTCGCCAAAGGAGCGACGCTGCGAGAATGTTTTGAGGGAGCCAGCAGTTTCGTCAAGCTCAAATTCCAATACGCCCAAAATACACGCGTGATTAAACACAGTAGTCATCAGATGAATAGCGCCATTTCGATAGCAGCGGATATGGAATGGGTCTTGTTTTATCAAAATGAAGAGGCGTTACTGGCAAGAGGAATTAATGTTGAACTAAGTAAGTTTTTTGCAAACACCAACTTGATCAACAAGGTAAAAGCACGGGATGAAAAATTAAAAATCAATGTACTTATTGCAGGGTCTTCACCGCAAGCAAGGCTCGATGGCGCAATCGGAGCATTGAATGTAAACAATGAAATTGCTCAGGTCAAAGATTACCTCGTAAAGCTTTTTATGCATTCCAACATCAACCAGCAATTGATTGGTAATGTATACGAATACCAAGGGGCCAATTGTGTTACATTCATCCATGAATCTAGTTTTGATAAAAGAGAAGCCGCTGTAACCCTACCCAGTTTGTCTTCTTTTGATCTAATTGTTTGGATTGTTTGGCATAACCTAGGGCAATATCACCTGAATAATATTTCTCCTTTGGAGCAATTGTACAAAGAGGTCATTGATTTGCCCGAGAGCAAACGTCCACAGATCCAAATTTACCGCAGAGGGGAACCAATTTTGAGTGATCAAAGTCCTAGATATGCTGAAAATCAATTGAAGTATGAAGCAGTTGATGCCTTTTTTAAAAAATTGAGCAAAGCACGTTATGTGGATTTTCACCCCGATTTTTTTGAAGACCTTTTTGAACACAATGTGAACAACTGGCTGCAAAAATTCGTGGCCAATCAAACCAACAATACCTCCGGAGTTGAAGGGCCTAACCAGGAATTGGATAATCCTTACATGGGGTTGAAACCATATGATTTGGAAGATAGTGCCCTCTTTTTTGGTCGCAACAACGAAATTGATACGCTGCTGAATCTTTTAGAAACGGGTACTCAGGGTGGCTTGTTGGCAGTGATCGGGGCATCGGGTTCTGGAAAATCTTCTTTGGTCAAGGCTGGGTTATTCAATCGTTTTCAGTTGAATGCAATCCCAAATAGTGCCTCCTGGCAGATCATCGAGGGCAGGGTTCAACAAAACCGGACTTTCCATTATGCAGCTGTGCGGAACCAATCGCCCTTAATTGAACAATTGAACCAGCTAAATTTGGATGCAAGTGCTAAGGTTTTTACCGCAGCGTTTTCCCGTATTTTGGCTGAATTGGACTCAGGAAATACCAAGGTCATTCTTTATCTTGATCAGTTTGAAGAGGTGTTTTCGATTCTGCAGGATGAAAAAAATAAAGAAGATAAAAAGGCAGATCGTTTCATCCAGTTTTTAGTGGCTTTTGCAGGAACCCGCTACGGGCAGGTAATCCTGACCATGCGCTCGGAGTATTTTCACCATTGCCTTCAATTCCCCGCTCTTGCTCAATTAATTGACCTGGGCAACTTTATTGCATTGCCTCCTGATGCCGAAAATATTGCCAAAATCATTAGTCGCCCTGCTGAATTTGCTGGATTGACCTTTGAGGATGACTTAATGACCATAATTCAAAAAGACGCTGGCGAGGCTGGTGATATTTTGCCACTATTGTCGTACACACTAAAAGAACTGGCGGATAAATCAACAGGCAGTCTACTTACAAAAAAACAGTATGTAAGTCTTGGCAGAATAGAAGGCATTATTCAACAGCAAGCGCAAGAAGCCTTAATGGGATTTGATCAAACCACACAAACATTCTTAGATGATTTCTCATTTGTTTTCAGAAAACTAGTTGTCATTGGTGCCGACGGCCTGGTTGCCAAAAGGGTAGCCCTTTTTGAACGTGAGCACTGGCCACCAAATGCGCTCAAATTGGTCGATGCCTTGATTGCCAAAAAATTACTCGGTTCGGATTTGAATGTGGATCGTAAACCCACCTTGTCGATTACCCACGAGGCATTATTCAGAAACTGGGACTATTTGAAAAACTGGATCGAAGAATACAAGGCTTACCTCTCCTTGATGACTCAGGTGGAACAAGATGCGAAAAAATGGGCGGACAGCCGCCCTGGGTATGACGAAAGGGCCCAACTTGAACATGACCTCAAACACATTTGGAAACACGAACGTTTGGTACCTGTTTACGAAGCCCTGAATATTCTGGGCCATAGTAACGAAGAACTGGATGAACTTTACCCAAATACACGTGAATTTATCCGCCTGGAGTCTGAGCGCCTTGTAGAAGAGATTGCCCTTGATTTTATCGACCACGAACGCAGAGCAAAAATTGGAGACCGATTGGCAGATTTAAAAGATCCCCGTCCTGGGGTCGGATTGAATAAAGGCGGAATACCGGACATTGATTGGGTTAGTATACCGGCAGGTAGTATTTCACTTCAATTGAATGGCAATGAAGAGCACTTTGATTTGAGTAGTTTTCAGGTTGCCCGCTATCCCATTACGTTGGGACAATTCAATGCCTTTGCTCAAAATCCAGAACTTTATCACCAGCCACAATGGTGGTCTGGCCTTCCAGTGGACTCCAAAGATGAAAACCACAACAAATTAAGGCCGCAAACGCCCAAAGGTTATTACAATCGACCTGCGCAGGAAGTGAACTGGTACCAGGCTGTTGCTTTTTGTCGGTGGTTGAGTGCTGAATTGGGTTTTACAGTGCGCTTACCCAATGAGTGGGAGTGGCAATACGCCGCTTCAGGGGGAAATGCGGAATACATCTATCCCTGGGGTAAAGAATTTAAAGACTTATGTTCCAATCATCGCGATGCTGTTGGCCACTTGGTTTCCGTAGGCCTATATCCCTCAGGGCAAACACCTCAAGGCTTGATGGATATGGCTGGAAATATTGTGGAATGGTGTTACAATGTGGCGGAAGACATCCGCAGTACTGATCTTTCACCAGACGTCAAACGAGTCACAAAAGGTGGTGGCTGGATGGCCTTTCAGGGAGATCCGGTAAATAGCCAAAAGATCACGGGGCGTTGGGCCGATCGCCCTAACGGTAAAAACGATCGGGGTGATTTTATTAAAAGCAGCTTCAGAATCATTAAAATGAGCTGAGTATATCCTCACTACTCAAGTATTTGAATTTGGGGGCAAATTTTGCGGCTAACGTGTTTTCCAAGAGGTTTAAAAAATCAGGTCGTTCAAACTGAAAATACTCAGCCAGTTGCTGATATTCGTGGGTGATCGAGCAATCAAAAAAACCTGGATCGTCAGTGTTGATGCTAAAACTAATGCCAGCACTACGAGCTAGATGGATTGGTAATTGTTGAATTTGCTGAATGCTACCACTTCTCAGGTTGCTGGTCGGGCAAAATTCAAGGTGTATTCCTGCCGAAGCAATTTTATCAATGAGTTGTTCTTTTTGAAATAAACCAATCCCATGTCCAATTCGATCTACAAATCCATACTCCAGAGCATCTTCTACATTTTCGGGCCCGGAATGTTCACCAGCATGAATCTCTATACCTAAGCCAGCTTTTTTGCATGTTTCAAGGGCCTTAGAAAACTTTTGAATAGAAGAACCATCCTCCAACCCTACAATAGCTACACCTACAATAAGTCCTTCTTTGTAAAGGGCAATATAATCCAGCGTATTTTTTTTAATCTTTAATTCTTCTAATTTTCTGGGCATTACCAGAATAAACTCCATTTGAATGCGCTCCTGTTCAAGTTGCGTAACCCAATCTCTAAATTGCTTGAACTCTTTCACTAATTCATTTCTTTGAGATGGAAACATCAAGGGGGAAATCATCAACTCTACATACTTTACATTTTGAGCTACCAATGATTCCAAATGCCCTGCAATAATGGGTTGGTAAGCTACCCACGTTGCACTTTGGTAAGGTTTCAACCAATCAATCCAATTTTGAAAATCTTCTTTACATTGAATTGGAGAAACAGTATGGATTTGATCTTTGGGAATGAGCAGTTTATGCCCTTTTTTGTTTAAATCTCCAAGTAACGAAGGATTAAGCACACCTAATAGATGACAATGCAGTTCTGCTTTTGGCAATTGTTTGAAATCAATAGGAGTATCGTTATTGGTTTTTTTCAATGAATTGGGTGTCGAAAAAATGTCTCGCCTGGGCATAAACTTGGGTGTTTTGATCTAATTCGGGTTTAAAACTTAAAAATTCCTCATAAGCCGTTTTGAAAATCTCTTTTGCTGTATGGGAGGCTAAAAAAAGGGCTAAAATTTTTTCCTCCGCTGTAGCTAAGTACTGTTGATATGCGGCATCAAGCTGAGCCCCGTACTTTAGGGGAGAGGCCTCTACCTTTACCTGTCTTGGATAGGGTGCATAGCCGCCGACATTGCGGGTATCCATTGCCAAGCGTTCGAATGCTTTGCTGAACATTACATCCTGCTGGCCAAAAACAACCCTTTGCACAGAGGTCATCGTCATCATTCCCGCACACATTACACAAGGCTCCAATGTAGCATAGATGGTGAAGCCTTCGAGGTTGTAATTTTTAGTTTGTTGGAGGTATTTTGTCATTACCCTTAGTTCACCATGCTGAGTCACATCGCTACACCGATCAATGGAGTTGAGCTCAAACATAACCGCCTGATACTTGGGATTTACCAATAATGCCCCAACGTTGTAGCCTCTTCGACTGTAACGGTCAGTGCCTTCATCCTGCCAATCTTTATACACCAAGGCATAAGCCAGTAGTCCGAAGATGGCATCTATTTCTTGTTGTACCTCGTCTTTAGGTTTCATGCGATAATGCTCCTTCAATGCTTGATGAGCTTGATTAAATCAAATAGATACTCCTGGAAATAAATCGAATAAATTAACCAGGTTCCAGACATCCTCATAAGAATTGTACATCGGAGTAGGTGCCACCCGAATGACCCCTGCTTTCCCTTCTTTTTCACCCGGTAAATTGTGCTCCCTCCAGTCGCAAATAACCCCATTTTTGGCCAGATAATCAAATAGTGCCTTGCCTTCTGGGCCAGTTAAAATGGACAATTGTGCACCTCTCTGCTCCGGGTCACGGGGCGTGATGATGCTAAATCTTGGGCGTTCAGCATTGAGCAGATCAATCAGGTATTCCAGGTAGGCCGTCAAGTGTTCACTTTTGGCCCGCAAGGCTGGCATGGTCGCCTGCATGAACAAATCGTGGCTGGCTTTCATCGGTGCAAAGGCCAGGATCGGTGCATTGCTCAATTGCCAGCCAGCAGCACCGGGGATGGGGTCAAAGCCTTTTTCCATCAAAAAACGTCGCTCTTCATTGTGTCCCCACCAACCCGCAAAACGAGGCAAGTCTTTATTGTAGCCATGATTGGTATGGATAAAAACACCTCCGAGCGCTCCGGGGCCAGAGTTGATGTATTTGTAGGTACACCAGACCGCAAAATCAACACCCCAATCGTGCAGATGAAGGGGGACATTGCCTGCGGCATGGGCCAGGTCAAAACCCACATAAGCGCCTGCCGCATGCCCTGCTTTGGTGATGGCGGGCATGTCGTAGACTTGTCCGGTGTAATAATTGAGGCCAGCAAAAAGCACCAAGGCCGTTTGAGACCCGTGTTGTTCGATCGTGGCCAAAATATCTTCGGTATGCAACAGCATTTCTCCCGGACGAGGCGCTACTTCCACAATGGCCTCGGCTGGATCATAACCGTGCCAGCGCACCTGGGTTTCAATGGCGTATTGATCGGAAGGGAAAGCCCCGGCCTCCATGATGATTTTGAAACGTTGGGCATCGGGCCGATAAAAACTCACCATCAACAGGTGCAAGTTGACCGAGAGGGTATTCATCACAATAACTTCATCCTCTTGTGCACCTACGATGTGGGCAGATGCAGGGGCGAGGGCCTTGTGGTACTGCGTCCAGGGCAATTCACCTTCAAAATGGCCTTCTACTCCCAGTTCTTGCCAGCGTTGCAGTTCGGTTTCGATGCAGGCTCGGGCTTGTTTAGGTTGTAATCCCAGGGAGTTTCCACAAAAATAGAGGCAATTGTGCCCTTGATGCTGGGGGAAAAGATATTGGTCGCGAAAGAAGCGCAAGGGGTCTTGGGCATCCATTTGGCGGGCGTAATCGAGGGTAGGTTGAAAGGACATTTGGTTTGGTTGGTTTAAGGCGAAAAATAGCTATGTTTTCGAAGAACAAACATAAAAATTGGGCGTTGGTTGAAGCGCTCAGCTAGCAAGGTAATATTTGTGACTGGTCTTCCCGTCTCAGAGAACCTTATCAACTCAATAGGGGTTAAATTTATATACAGTCCTATTAAAAAAAAGAAGCGTGACTAGAAAAAGTAAAATCAGAATAAAATTGAAAGCCAATTGCCATTTTTTGTTCTTAAAAAGAAAAGCCAAAACGGCTAAAACAAATTGAAAAATTATCATTATTGGCATCCAATCGATAACTACCAGCCGAACAGAAACACTCAAATTATTCAACCTAAGATGAAACAAAGCAAAGGTATAGAGAAGTATTGGAATGCATTGAATGCATGTTAGAATAAGTAAAATGTCTTGTTTGCCTGTTTGTTTCATTGTGGTAAGTTAAGAAATGAGTCAGTGGCGGACCTCTCAACATCCCCACTAGTACAAGTCTTTCAAAATTGAGCAAAAACATTGAGTTGTCGCTGGTATAGGTCTCCAGACCTGTACCATTATCTGCACGTCTCCAGACGTGCGTAATCAAAGGAAAATTAGCTTTTTAATTCCCAAAAACAAGCCCTCTTCAACAAGAAAGCTATTGCCTTCGATAAACATTGTGCATACTCATGCGTCTGGAGACGCGGGAATATTGGTTCAAGTCTGGAGACGTTGAACCAGCGTTGCCCTTGGAAAGTGGAGGGGAAGACTTTAACCCGAAACAGGTGGTATCTACTACTTCGTATATTTTCTCCCAAATATCCTTTCCACTTCCAATTCAAACGCCAGACTCGTACAGTGCAGGGTATCCCCTTTCTGGGCTTTTATCATCTTCTGATATTGACCACTTTCAGGATTTGTATAAACTTCTACGACCTGGCTCTTCATGTCTAAAATCCAAACTTCAGGAATAGCAGCTTCCGCATACAAGGGCAATTTAAGTTTTCGATCCCGCCGTAAGGTACTATCAGATGCCTCGATTAATAGGTACACTTCCTCCGGGCGAGGATGTTGATCTTCGTATTCGTCAATTTGGAACTCAACAACCGACACATCTGGTTCTGGTTCAGAATATTCATCAATTTGAATGGGACATTGTCCTCTTACCAGCGCTCTTTCACCCAGGATGGCATTGAGTATTCGGGTAAGCCTCGCAACGATTTTTGCATGGGGGCTATTGATTGGACTCATTTCCAGTATTTCTCCATGAATCAGTTCAACACGATCTTCCCAGTCCAAAATGCCCACTTCAGCCATTTTGTAAAAGTCATTCACCGTAAACAGTTTGCGTTGTGTTTGAACTGCCATTTTTCCTGTTTTGTACAAATATAATGACTTAAATACATCCTCGCAAGCTCCCAGCAATCAAATAAAACTGCTGATCCCACCTTACCTCCTCTTCCCCTCACGCTGGTAATAACGCACCAACACATACTTCCAAAACGTAAACCACGCTGTAGACGAACAAATAATCAAGCCATATAACCCATCCTGATAGCCCCGCTTTAGAATGTACATCTTAAAAAACTTGAACCAGGGATTGATCCATAGTTTGATCCAGGAACTACCCTTCCCCTGTCTAACCAACTCCTTGGCCCCAATGTCAGCGTACTTGTACAACATGTCAAAATGCTCTTTGACGCTGTTGGCTGTGTAATGCAACAAGTCGCCCTTGAGGTGCTGGATGTTGGAGCCAGTCTGCATTTCATAACGGTCATGGGGATTGGCCCCTGCCCATTGCCCCAGGCGAGAGTCCCAGAGGCGCAATTTGCGGTCGGGATACCAGCCACTGTGGTGAATCCATTGGCCGCAGTAGTTGTTGAGGCGGTTGAAAGAGTAGCCCTGTGCGGTCCAGTTTTTTTTGACAGCCAAAATCGATTGGCGGAGTTCTTCGGACAAAGCTTCATCGGCATCCAGGGACAAGACGTAGGGTGAGCTGGCTTGGGTGATGGCCCAGTTTTTCTGCTGAATATGCCCGGCAAAAGGGTGTTGAATGAACCTTATACCGTACTGAGCACAAATCGCTTCGGTGCGATCGCTGGAATAGGAATCCACTACAACAATCTCATCCGCAACACCTTGCAAAGACAAAATGCAACGTTCAATGTTTTTTTCTTCATTAAAAGTAATGACAACTGCGGATAATTGGATCATGTGTCGTTGGTCTACAAAAAAATGCCGTTCAAAGGTAGAACTTACTTTTTAACCAACATAAATTGATTTCGTGCATTATTAGCTGTATTTTGTAGAACTTTTCTTAATATCGAATAGACAACCAACCTATCACTCATGGCAGAATTTACACTCAAAGTCAATGGGACAAAATACAAAGTGGAGGCCGCCGCGGATACGCCTTTGCTTTGGATTTTGCGCGACCACCTGGGCCTCACGGGCTCAAAATACGGTTGTGGTATTGGCCAGTGTGGTGCTTGCACCGTACACATCAATGGCGAATCCATGCGTTCATGCGCCTTACCTGTTTCGGCAGTAGGTAAAGCGCAGGTCATCACGATCGAAGGTTTGTCCAAAACGGGCGAACACCCGGTTCAGCAAGCCTGGCACGAAGTGGATGTTCCCCAATGTGGCTATTGCCAGGCGGGACAAATCATGAGCGCCGCTGCGCTGCTTAAAAAAAATCCAACGCCTTCTGATGCCGACATCAACTCGGCCATGGCCGGTAACATTTGCCGCTGCGGCACCTACAACCGCATTCGGGAAGCCATTCATGTAGCCGCTAAAAAAGTTAAATCATGAGCACATCCTCAATTCAATTCGATCGCCGCTCCTTCCTCAAGGTTACCGCGACCACTGGTGGCGGGATGATGCTGGGTTTGAGCTGGGCTGCCAGTGCCGCCGAAATCAGCGAAGCACCATTCATGGAGGCAATGACCTTCAACGCTTTTGTAAAAATCAGTCCTGAAGGCGTGATCACCATCATGTCACCCAATCCCGAGTGTGGCCAGAACATCAAAACGGCCATGCCGATGTTGGTAGCCGAAGAACTGGACTGCGACTGGAGCAAAGTAGTGGTTGAACAAGCTGGGCTGGATTCCACCAAATACACCCGTCAGGTAGCTGGGGGTAGTGGTTCCACTCCTGCATCCTGGAAGCCCTTGCGCACCGCTGGGGCTACGGCTCGTCAGATGTTGATCAGTGCTGCGGCCAAACGTTGGAACGTGAGCGCTTCTGAGTGCAGCACCAACATGGGCGTAGTTTTGCATACCGCTTCAGGCAAAAAAGCCACTTACGGCGAACTGGCTACCGAAGCTGCCAAAATGGAAGTGCCCAAAGATGTGCCATTAAAGGCGGTCAAGGATTTCAAAATCATTGGCCAATCGCACAAGGCGGTTGACAATAAAAAAATCTTCACGGGCAAGCAGGAATTTGGTCTCGACTTCAAACGGGAAGGCATGCTCATTGGGGTAGTGGCCCGTCCACCTGCCTTTGGCATGAAGATCAAATCGGTCAACGATTCACGCACCAAATCCATGCCGGGCATCAAACAGGTAATCCGCTTTGGCAATAAAGTGGCGGTTTTGGGTACCTCTACCTGGGAGGTCCTCAAAGGCCGTGAACGCCTGGCCATCGAATGGGAAGTAGATACCAAACTGGAAAGCTCGGCTGATCACGATGCAAAAATGGCCGAACTGCTGAGCAAACCGGTAGAAAAACCACAACGCAAGGACGGCGATGCGCTTGCTCAGTTTGAAGGTGCCCACAAAATCATCGAGTCCAAGTTTGAAGCGCCATTTTTACCTCATGCACCCATGGAGCCGATGAACTTCTTTGCGGATGTACGCGAAGATAAGGCTGAATTGATCGGACCAACCCAAAACCCGGGCTCTGCCCGCAATGCTGCGGCACAAGTGCTCGGCATCGCTCCAGAAAAAGTCAGTGTGATGATGACCAGGATGGGTGGCGGTTTTGGTCGCCGTTTGAATGCCGATTTTGCAGCCGAAGCTGCGGAGGTTTCCAAATTGGCCAAAGCCCCCGTCAAACTCATGTGGACCAGGGAAGACGACATGGCCGGAGGGATTTACCGACCAGCTTGTCACTACCTTTACCGGGCAGCACTGGACGCTCAGGGGAATGTTAAGGCAATCCATGTACGTGGTGCCGGCTTGAACGTGGGCAACCCGTTACGGGAAAACAACTTCCCGGCAGGTGCCCTTGATCACTTTCTGGCCGAAGGACACAACCATCAAAGCAACATCACGACCGGGCCCTGGCGGGCACCCGTGCACAACTTCCTGGCTTTTGCTGAGCAAAGTTTCCTGGATGAAATCGCGGAGGCTACTGGCAAAGATCCAGTGCAATTGCGCCTGGACTGGTTGGCCAAGGCAGAAAAATCGCCAGTAGGAAATGTACCATACAAGATTGATCGTTTCCGCAATACCATCGAACTGGCTGCGAAAAAAGCCAATTGGGGCAAGGCACCAGCCGGGGTATTCCAGGGTTTTAGTGCCTACTTTTCTTTCAATACCTACGTAGCACAGGTAGTGGAGGTCACTTTGGAAGCTGGCCAGCCCAAAATCAAGCGGATGGTTTGTGCGGTGGACTGTGGTGTAGTGATCAACCCCGAACATGCCATCAATCAAATTGAAGGTGGCCTTGTGGACGGACTTGGTCATGCCATGTTCAGCAACATGACCTTCAAGGATGGTGCGCCTGAGCAGACCAATTACGATACTTACCGCGTCATCAAGATGGGTGACACCCCACCAGTGGAGGTTTATTTTGTAGAAAATGAATTGGATCCTACGGGCCTGGGTGAGCCAGCTTTGCCTCCACTTTCGGCGGCATTGGGCAATGCGATTTTTAAAGCAACCGGAATTCGTTTGCGCAAGCAGCCATTTAGTTTGAATGGTTTGCGGAACGTGTAAGCAATTCAGGAATTGAAAAATAAAAGGGACGGAAGTAGCCAATTGGTTATTTTCCGTCCCGTCTTTTTGCGGCAGTTTACTTCTTCCGAATCAACCGATCATACATCCTTCCCACCTCATAATAAGGTTTTTCATCGACCCCAGTAACTCTTTCCAAAGTCCATAAATCCAGGGTGTCGCCACGTTTGGTCCAGGCCAAGGGAAACAGCTCTTGCTTACTGGAAGAAAAATAAATCATGTTTCCATCTCCGGCATCGGCCAAATCGCCGCCGACTGGGACCTGGTAAGTTTGATAAGCCTCAAATCCCTTGACAGTTCCATCCGCATTTAGCGTGATGGGTTGCTTTGCATTGGTTCTGCCAAAAGGATTCTCACGGATGTAGGTCCCAGCAAGATGTTGGCCGACCAACAGTACTGCTGCTCCCCGTGGATCGTGTTCATGGTTCTCAACAGGTCTGAAATGTACTTCTCTATCAGTACCCAGATCCATTACAATCTCTTGATCCGAGACCTGAGTGATGCGAAGCGTGGCGTCTCCAAACATTTCCCCACTGATTTCAATGGTTTTGTCGTCGACAACTGTGAAAGTTCCAGGTGCGGCTTCCCAACCTCCGTAGATGTAGATCACGGAATCTTTGCCAATGAACTGCAATTCGTAGCATTGAGCTGTGGCCAAAGAATCACTGTCTGCTTCCAATGCATCAACGAAAGTGCTAGACACCCAATATGGTGTGGCAGTGAAAGCAGGAGTTTTAGCCTTTTCCGCTTCTTTAGGCGCTCCATTTTGGCAAGCTTGGCCCATTGCTACTGCCAAAAACAGCAAGCATAAAATTTGAATTTTTCTCATAGTAGTGAATTAGGTTTTGTGTTAAAAATAACCAACATTATTTCTTTTTGATCAGTCGATCATACAGCTTCACCACCTCATAAGAGGGCATTTCATCAGGTCCGCTCAGGTTTTTCACCGTCCATAGATTCAACGTATCGCCACTTTTGGTCCAACTAAAGGGATATTCTTGCCCTTTGCTAGAGAAATAAATGTAATGGCCATCGAAAAAGCTAGCTACATCGCCGCTAAATGGAACCTCGAAGTGTTGATAATCCTCAAATCCTTTGACTGTCCCGTCTGCATGTAGGGTAACCGTTGTGCTCGCATTGCCACTGCGGGTATAGGTGCCAGCAAAGTATCGACCAACCAAGAGGCTTACGCCGTCGATTTTGTATCCGCTGGTTTCAACGGCTTTGAAACGCAATTCGCTTCCATTAGCTTTATTGACTACACTAATCTCTTGATCTGAAACCTTGGTTTTACGCAGCACTTCTACCGCCTCGCTCATGCCAATAATATTCCCATTGTACTCGATGGTTTTGTCGTCAATCACGGTATAGGCTCCAACCGTTCCATCATGAGCATCATTGTAAGACATAGAATCCTGGCCAAAAAAGAAAATTTGTGCGCAACCAGCATAGTTTAGGGAATCTTCCGCCAGCCTATCAACAAATGAGCTAGACACCCAATACGGTGTTGCTGTGAAAGCAGGCGTTTTAGCCTTTTCAGCTTCTTTAGGCGCTCCATTTTGGCATGCCTGCCCCAGAGCTACAGTCAAGCCCAATAAGCATAAAATGTTAGTTTTTCTCATCGTAATGAATTAAGATTTTACTGCAAATATAATTGATTGTTTAAAATTATTGTTGCTTGTTTAATCCCGCTTAAAACTATACACAAATTTCCCTTTCGTCTCGGGGGCGGTATTGGTCAAGATGATCCGGCGCACGGGTTTGCTGTCCCATTTGGTTTTGAAACTGCTGTATTCCATGCCTTCGGTGGAAGGCAATTCGGTCGTTGCGGTCCATTTTTTGGCATCGTAACGCAGGGTCATGCTCAGGAAGCCATCCGAAATGATGATTTTGCCTGCTTCAACGAGGTTTACATTTCCAACGGTCATAAAAACCTGTTGCAGCGATTTGGGTTTTTGTTTGAGCAGGTATTCGTCGGTAAGTTCTACCTCGTCCTGATTGCGCTTGAGCAGAACGGTGCGATTCCAGCTTTGGATTCCAGCTTCGGCAGGGTAAGCACTGGCAATGTCCATACTCATGCCACTTTCTTTGGGAGTCATGATCCGACTGACATTTTTTGCCGCAAATTCCTGGCCACTTTTTTGTCCTAAGCCATTGATGATGGGCAGGTTGTGGTGCTCGGATTGAGTAAACCACAATTCATAGCGCTTGCTCGAAAAAGTGCGGGCCGTGTAATTCCCCCGTCCGGCGTCCACAATCATGGGTTTGCCGTTGAGGTAAATGATGAAGTCTCCTACATCGTTGTGGTTGTGGCTTTCGGCATTGTGGCCACCGTGGGCGGCGAGGTACATGCCACTGGCATTGCGGGTGGTCATCACCTGGATGTCGGCAAACCAGGCATCCGGCGCAGGAGTGTAGCTGAAGTTGTTATTGGCCAGTTGAACTACGCTCAGGATATTGTTGAGCTTGCGGGGCCGATGGTAACCGGAAATAGCAGTTGAAGCAGCAGGGAAAGTTTTAAAAGCCCACTGCCCGAATTGTACCATCGTTTCGTCTTTGATGGCTTTTCCAAAACGGTAAAGCATTAGGCCATCAGGGGTAAGTTTAGGATCGGCATCGGCAAAGTTGACGAAGTAATTGTCGGCAATGTGGGTTTTGTACACGTAAGAAGCCATTTTTTGTACCAGCGGCTCGCTATAAATGTCAATTTTTCCATTGGTGGCATTGGTGTAGAGTTCCAAACAATCGTAAACCGAAGCACCCGCTGCAAACCAGTAACTTGGGCCTTCATCACAGCCGCCATCATCTCCCAGACTGTTGAGGTAGCGATCGAGGCCCCGCATGGAATGGTGGAGCATTTCGGCGCGTTGCTTTTCATCTTTTTCCAGGAGCAAAATGGCCGTAATCCAGTTGGACATGATCCAGGGATTCCAGTTGTTGACAGGTTTGGTTTGGCTCATCCAGCCGTATTTGTCGCCATTTTTGGCCATAGGAATGAAGATGCGCTGCTTGGTTTCGTAATAAATGCGGCTACGCAGCAGGCGATTAATTTTGTCGAGCTTTTCACCGACAAAATAATCGGTTAAGGCCAACACTGCTGCGGTTTCAGCGGCGAATAGATCGACCACCGGGTTTTCTACATCGGGTAGTCCGGTGCTGCTAATGTGTGCCGGAACGCCCCAATAGCTTTCTTCACAGATCGACCAAACCCCATTCATGATGGCTTCGGTAAAACGCCCCTGGTTTTCGAGGCTTTCGGCGAGTACCAGGTTCATCAGGGCGTTGCGTTTGCCATAAGAGATGTTGCCGTGTTGTTGGCGGTCGCCGGAGCGGACGAAGTCGAGGGAGGTACTGGCTGAAATGGGTTCAAACTTGTATTTAAGGGTAGTTTCGCCCGTTTTGATCAATTTGTTGAAGATAGAGTCAGGGAGTTTTTTGCGCCATTCTTCAGGGCTGAGCGGGTATGGTTTCCACTGGTTTTTGGGGACCAAGGATTGTTGTACGGCCAGCAGATTGTATTTGTTGGCGAGGATGTTGCGCTGGACGACCTGTGCAAAAGTCAGGTGGATAAAAACCAGCGAAAAGAAGAGCACGAAGTAGGTTTTCATTGCAGATGTAGGTTTAAACGTTTTGAGGATAAGGGGCGATAAAAAATAAGTGTTTATTTTGCCCGCACTAATGCATTAGCGGGCCAATCGTTGTAATTCTTTTGTGCGCAAGGCTCGATCAAAAATGGCTAAGCCGCCGATTTGACCTTTAAAAAAATTACCCATACCCCTTTTTAATAATACGGCTCCAACAGTAAAATCTGAGCCGTTATTGCCCATGCCATCGGGAAAATAATAAGGGTTTTTGCTTTGGATCAGACCGTTGGGGTAACCTTCAAATCCTTTGGTGTGCTCAATCAGCTCGGGCTTACGGGCTTCAAAAACACCGTTTACATAAGACTTCATGTAGCGCCCATCGTAGGTAAATGCGATACAAACCCACTGATTGGCAGGGACTTCCTGTTTACTCGCAGAATAGTCGATGGAGTAGGGGAAGGGAGGAGTTGGTTTGCCAGTACGTGAAATATGCCCACATACCTGATTTTTGCCATTGTAATGCGGAAGCGACACGAATAAACCATACTGGCGTTTGCCACCGTCTTGGTATTCATTCCATAGGCCACCTACAAAACCGGTTTGTTCTCCTGTCCATTTTACCCAAGCGAGGACTGTTACACCTTGCTTTGGACCATAAATGTTCAGCGCGCCGATTTGTGCGCTGGGCAGCGACAGGTAAGCACCGCTGCCAAATTGAGCCGAATAACCAGACAGCGGCCCTTCATTGAGCCGGGGAATGGTGCCATCTATTTCGGCGAGTGGAAAAGTTCCTTTGCCCCAGGCTTGACGGGTTTGGCCTGCTTCTTCCTTGAAGTCCCAAAAGGCAACCAAACCCTTGGAAGATTTAAGTAGCTCTGGTTTATCTTGGGTATACACTGGTTGTTTATGACCCAATACAACCAGGTATCCAATGAGCGCGAAGAGGAACAGGTTTTGCTTGGTTTTCATCAACTCAATGTTGCTTTTTGAGGTAAGGCCCCTGTTCATTCCATTTGACTTCGACGTTGGAAATGTACCAGTTTTTACCCCGATTGTTGTTGCCCTGGAAAAAGAGATAGGTTTTGCCATTGTCGTCCTGGAAAATATGGGGATGTCCGGATTCACTGGAGTTCCAGGTGCCAGGGTCACCATTGGTCAAAAAGGGTTTGTTGGACAAGCGCTCCCATTTTATTCCATCGCTACTTTTGGCTACACCGATTTGTTGTGGGTCGTTGTTGTAGGCACCGGCATAAAACATGTACAAAAAGCCATTTTTTTCAATGATTGAAGCCCCTTCAATGCAGTTGCCCTCCCAGGGGAATTCAGGCTTCAGAATGGAAGCTGTACACTGCTGGGTCCACTGGCTGCGGTCAAAACCACCCGACAAAGGCGCGGAAGCTACCCCTTGCATCTGGATTTTGTAATCGATATCACGAGTAGCAAAATAAAGCAAATACTTGTCCTTGAAAGGGAATACTTCCGCATCGATGGCGCGGCCACAATTCCAATCTCCGGTAGGGCTAAAAATGGGGTTGCTCGGGTCGCGTGTAAACTGTAAACCATCCGAGGAAACCGCGTGACAAATAGCGTCCTTTTTGCCATTGCCGTAAGTTTGGTAAAAAAGGTGTACCTGACCATTGACCACCAGGGCAGCTGGTGCGGCAAGCCCCTTTTTTTCGTATTCACTAGCGGGGGTAACTTCTCCTACTTTGTGCCATTTGTGCAAATCTTTACTCTCGGCAATGCCTACACCCCAACCCGGGATCGGATTGGATTGGTCCAGATAGGTCGGAATGGAATAATACATCAAATAGCGGCCCTGAAACTTGATCACGTGGGGGTCTTTGGCAAAGGGAATACCAATGCGGGAAGTATCGCCAAATAGCATTTTGGGCGTTTTGGGCGTGGCTTTTTTTTGCCCAAATGTTTCAAAAGATGCCACCAGTAGGAGTAAAAAAAGCAGGAGAGATTTGTAGTTCATCTTTGGTTCTTTTTTTCCAAGACAAATCTAAACTTTCCCCGTTAGTTTAACGATGACTTTGACGATAAGGATTTAGGAGCTGCTGTTATTATTTATGTAACCGATTTCTTATTGATTGACTATAACCTCGCCTTTGCGCTATTTCATACCAACCCTCGGCATGTTTTTGTGATTTTGGGCCATTTATTTCCATTTATTTAAGACTGCCATTCGATTTTAATGATGAAAAATGAACAAAAATGGTTTTTGTAAAAAAAGAATGAAACCGATTTCATAAATGAAAAAGGATACCTATCTTTGCATTTGCCGACGAATATTTGGTGATTTTTTATTTAAACGAACAAACAATGCGAAACAAACAAAAAACATTTCCAGAACTAGCTGGCCTGAGAAAATTTGGCGTACTCATGCTAATTTTCTTAGGCTTTCTTGGTTTTGCTAATGCTCAAGATGTAACCATTCAAGGAACGGTTACTTCGAAGGATGGGAATGAGCCGCTCACTGGTGTCAGTATTCTATTGGTAGGTACCAGCCGGGGAGCGATTACCGACATCGATGGGAAGTATTCCATCACAGCACCCAGCAATGGCACCCTGAAATTCAGTTACACAGGGTACACCGAACAGACCGTTGCCATCAATGGCCAAACGACTTTGAACTTAGTACTGGAAGTCAACACCTCTGTATTGAATGAAGTAGTCGTAGTAGGTTATGGTACTCAGGAAGCTAAGGATGTTACTGGTGCGGTGACTAAAATAAAGTCGGAAGTACTCAAAGAAGTACCTGCACCCAACTTAATTGCCCAGCTCAAGGGGCGTACTGCCGGGGTTTCAATTGTGAACAACAGTTCCACTCCGGGAGCAGCGGGTCAGATCCGGATTCGGGGAAACCGCACTTTGACTACCAACTCTGGTTCCAGCGATGCCTTGGACGGCCCATTAATCGTAGTAGATGGAATCCCTTACGGTGGTAGCATCAACGATTTGAACCCTGAAGACATTACCAGCCTCGATATCTTGAAAGACGCGTCTGCAACCGCCATTTATGGTTCGCGTGGTGCGGGAGGGGTCATTCTGGTGACTACCCGCCGGGGCAAAAGTGGCAAAGCGGTAATCACTTATGATGGATTCCACGGTTTGACCAACATCATGTCCAAGTACAACGTCATGAATGGGGAGGAATATGCCCAATTCAAAAGTGATGCTGCCGCCTATAACCGTTCCAGCTGGCCTAGCAGTGCGGGCACATCTTCCTACCTGCTCACTCAATCGGAAAAAGACGCCCTGGCTGCAGGAGTATCTACGGATTGGCAAGATTTGATTTATCAGACAGGTGCCAGCTCCAGCCACTTACTGAGTTTGAGCGGGGGAAGTGAAAGCACCCAATACGGGTTGAGTGGTGGTTATTACCGGGAAGACGGGGTTATTCCCAATCAGAATTTTGAACGCTTCTCTCTGCGTACAACCATTGACCACCGGATCAGCAAAAGTTTGAAAATCGGGCTCAACACCATGAATACCCTTACCTACTCGAATACGGTAGGTGGTGGTGGTGTACCCAGTGGTTTGGTGCGATTGACTCCGCTGGCTTCGCCTTACAATGCAGATGGTACCGTAAACCTCAATCCAGCCGTCGGTTCAATCGACGCAGCTGTAGTCAGTCCACTCACGCTGATCACCAAGGCCAGTTCCTTGTTGGCCAACAACCGGAGGCTCAGAACCTTCAACAGCTTGTACGCTGAACTGAAAATTGTGGAAGGATTGCGTTATCGTTTCAATGCGGGGCTGGATTTCAGACAAGACAATGGCAATGGTTATTCCGGGCCTTTGACCTACGTTAATACCTCGGTGGTTCAGTCTTCTTCCAACGCCAATGTGAACAACAGCGAAGCCTGGTCGTACAACTTCCAGCACCTCTTGTACTACGATAAAGTATTTGCCAAAAAGCACAAATTGGGTATTACGGGCTTGTTTGAGGTCACCAAAGACCACAACCAGGGAAGTAGCTTTAACGTAACGGGTGTTCCTGCAGATTACATCAAAAATGCCAACTTCGCTTTGGCTGCTGGTCAGCCAACCGCTTCCGGTTCATTTTCCGAAACGGGATTGTTGTCGTTCATGGGCCGTGTGAACTATAGTTTCGCCAGCAAGTACCTGGCTACGCTTACTTTCCGCCGCGATGGTTCTTCCACACTTTCTCCAGGCTTTCAGTACTTCAACTACCCAGCCGTGGGCTTGGGCTGGACCGTGACGGAGGAAGCTTTTATGAAAAATATAAAAGTAATCTCCAACCTCAAGCTCAGAGGGGGATGGGGTATCTCCGGTAACCGCAACGTAGGGGCATACGCCACTTTGGGTGGTTTGAGTGCAGGGTATTACAATTTTGGACAAAGCACTGCTGGCCAACAACTCGCCTACCTGGTAACCAGCTTGCCTAGCTCAACTTTGAGCTGGCAGTCTACCGACCAGATTGATTTGGGTTTGGAATTTGGCTTGTTCAATGACCGCATCACAGGTAGTGTCGATTATTACCATCAAAAAACCAAAGACATCTTGTTGTCGGTTCCGCTCCCTGCCAGTAACGGAGCATCTTCAACCCTTAAAAACCTGGGTAAAACCGAAGGAAGAGGGATAGAGGTGATGGTAACAACGCAGAATATCCAAAAAAGCAATGGGTTTAACTGGAGCACCGATTGGGTTTTCTTCTTCAACCGCGAGAAAATCACTCAGTTGACTACCCCTAGCGAACTGGAAAACAAAGGCGCTGGCTGGTTTGTAGGTCAACCACTGACCGTGATTTACGACTACAAAAAAACCGGCATCTGGCAGTTGCAGGATTCCATCAACGAACAAATCAAAAAACAGACCTCACCAGTACAATATCCTGGCCAGATCCGGGTAGAAGACGTCAATGGAGATGGCAAGATCGACGCCAACGATCGTCAAATCCTAGGTAATTTCCAACCCCAATGGGAAGGTGGTATCACCAACCGCTTCAGTTACAAGGGCTTTGATCTTTCTGTTGTCATCTACGCCAGAATGGGTATGAAAGTATTGGCACCTCACCTCACCGCCGATGGTGGTGGCAACGGCTTCCCTTTCTTCAACCAAAGCCGGGTCAACCAACTCAAGGTGGACTACTGGACACGGACCAATCCAACCAATGCCTTCCCAGCACCAGATGCGGGTACGGACCGCTTGTTGTTTGGTTCTACGCTGGGGTACCAGGACGGGTCCTTCATCAAATGCCGCAGCATCAACTTCGGGTATCAGTTGCCCAGTAGTTTGATGAGTAAAATGGGCCTCGCATCGGCAAGAGTTTACCTGAATGCAACCAACCCGTTTGTTATTTACTCGCCATTTGTGGATGCAGGCTTTGGTCCTGATCCTGAAGGCAATGGTTATGGCGGTGGGGTAGCTGCAACTGGAGCCGGCGATGTAGGTGCTCCGGCGCGCCAAATTAGTGTGAACTTGAATAACCCTGCGTTCAGACAGTTCACCTTTGGCTTGAACCTGAAATTTTAAACTCAAAAACGAATTGACATGAAACTAAAATATAAGCTTTTACCCGCAGTCCTTGTACTGTGTGCATTCCTAAACAATGGTTGCCAGGGTATTCTGGAAGAAAACCCCAGGGCTTCGATTGTCCCTTCTTTCTTCAATAGCCCTTCCGGGGTGTTGGGGGGTATTGCCGGGGTATACAATGACCTCCGCTCAGCTTGGGGAACCGAAGGTTTTACCAATGAAATGATGGCAGGTACGGATGAACATTTGGCCGGCGCCAGTGCCAGTGGGATTCAACTGCACAATTACAATGGAATCAACGGAACAAATTTTGGCGCTGCCTGGAATATCGCTTATACCGATATCAACACCTTGAACGGGGTGTTGGAATATGGCCAAACGATTGATTTACCCGATGCCACCCGCAAACAATACCTGGCACAAGCCAAGTTCTTGCGTGGCTTCTGGTACTTTTACCTGGTGCAAACCTTTGGGGACGTGCCTTTAAATACCAAATTCATTACTGTACCTTCCCAGGCGGCTTCCCGCCAACCAGCCGCTCAGGTGTATGAGCAAATCATCAAAGACCTGACCGAAGCGGCAACAGATCTTCCAGACAAGCCCACTGCCCCGTTTATCGACAAGGCGGCTTGTAAACCGGTGGCCCAATTGGTATTGGCCAAAGCCTATTTGACCCGCGGCTGGTTGAACAATAACCAGGCAGATTTTACCCAGGCAGCTAGTATTTGTGCAGACATCATTGCCAAAAAAGCCACTTATGGCCTTGATCTTTGGGCCAACTATGGCGATGCCTTCAACCCTGCTAACGATTACGGCAAGGAAACCATGTTTGTGAGTGATCACTCCAAAGACCCCAAATATGGCTACTATACCGTAGGCGGTGGTGCATCGGGTGGTGCAGCGCAAAACCTTTCGCCCTGGTTTACCAATTGGAACTACCCCAACTGTGGCATCAACTCTTTTAAAAACGCCAGCGGCAATTTGGTCAACAATGGTACCTCCAGTATGATTCGCGACTCTTATTATGGCCGGCCTTACATCCGTATTCGTCCCAATAGCTACAAGTGGCCTTCTGGCCCCAATGCCGGGAAAAGTTATTTTCTGGACCAGGCTTTTGTAAACCGTACGGTCGACTCTCGTTTTGAAAATACTTTCTACACGGTATGGATTGCAAACAAGGAGACCACCAACGCTCAGAATGCAGCCAACAACAGCCGCGGTATTCCAACCTATACCTTGCGTGCCAATGTGGATACCGCCATCTGGATGCCGGATTACGAAGTTGCTGGTGCTCCTCAGTTTGTAGGCACCAGACCCTTCAAAGGCACGGTTATTCCTCCCAGCCTTTGGAACAATACCTATTTCCCTGCGGTGAAGAAGTTTATGGACCCCAGCCGCGGTTCTAACTTCAACGACCCCTCTTCCAGACCAGTAGTGATTTACCGATTTGCGGATGTGTACCTGACCGGGGCCGAAGCAGCATTCAAAGCAGGGCAGACTACGGTTGCCAAGGACTTACTCAATGTCATCAGAAGGAGATCGGCTTTCCGCCCAAGCAACACTGCGGAGCAAAATGCAGCTGCGGCCACAGCCATGGAAATCAAGGAAGCAGACGTTACGCTTGATTTCATCCTGGATGAGCGTACCCGTGAGTTCTATGGCGAATGGCAAAGATGGCATGACCTGGTGCGTACCCGTTCTTTGGTGCGTCGGGTAAAGGAATGGAATCCTGAAGCTGCTGCCAACATCAAGGACTTCCACATGTTGCGCCCCATTCCACAGGCACAGATTGATAGGGTGGTTGAGGGACCGAAGTTCCCGCAGAATCCGGGGTATTGATGTAAATTTGGATTTTTGATTTTTAAGGTATGGCACTTCAGGAGGTATTGTCTTTTGGGGTGCCATATTTTTTATTGAAATACAAGAAAGGGATTGTTCCGCTTTCTGCACAATACCAGAATTTGAATAACTTTGTCCATATGAGAAAGGAGTTCAACATTACGGGCGTCTGTTTCCCCCACTTGCACTACATGATGGATACAGGTGCTAAAATGGCGGCCATCATGGACATGGTGGAGCGGGGGCAGTATTTCATCATCAATCGGCCAAGGCAATATGGAAAAACCACTGCACTCCAATTTCTTCAAAACGATTTGGAAAAATCAAACAATTATTTCCCCATTAGATTGAGCTTCCAAGGCATTGATTCGAAGTGGTATGAATCAGATGAAGCATTTGCTACCATGTTTGTGGATGAAGTGATGAAAATGTTGAAATTCACGGCGCCTGATCTAGCTTCTTTTTTGGAGGGATTGCTATCGAAGGTCGAAGACATGAATGGCCTTTCGGAAGTGATTACACAATTGGTGCATAAGGCGAATAAAAAATTGGTTTTACTGATTGACGAAGTAGATGCCAGCAGTAATTTTTTGTCTTTTTTGAGTTTCCTTGGCATGCTTCGTACCAAGTATCTCGAACGTTTTTCGCCTATTCATGCTACCTTTCACAGCATTGTCCTCACGGGTGTTCACGACATCAAATCCCTGAAATCAAAAATGCGATCGGGGGATCAAGCACAATACAATAGTCCCTGGAACATCGCCGCTGATTTTGAAGTGGAAATGAGTTTTAATCCTGCTGAGATTGCACCGATGTTGGAAGAATATCGCCTGGCAGAACAAGTAGAAATGGAAGTAAGCCCAATTGCCGAAAGGCTGTATTATTTCACTTCTGGTTATCCTTTTCTGGTGAGCAAATTGTGCAAGATTATTGCTGAAAAACTGTTGCCACAAAAAACGGAAAGGCGCTGGGTATTGGAAGATGTGGATCGTGCGGTCAATCTGCTCTTAAAAGAAAACAACACCAACTTTGACAGTTTGATCAAAAACCTGGAGAACAACCCAGCCCTCTACGATCTGGTCTACCGGGTAATCATCGAGGGTGATGTAATCTCTTTCAATCCTGACGAGCCACTCACCAATTTTGGGCGCATGTATGGCATCTTCAAAGAAAATGGCCGCCTGGCCATCCACAACCGCATCTACGAGCAGCGCCTGTACAACTACATGACCGTAAAAGCTGAAATCACCTACGGTCGCGACTACAATTTTAGCGAGCACTTTAAAACTGCCGAAAATGGCCTGGACATAGCAGCGGTGTTGCTCAAATTTCAGCAGTTCATGCAGTCGGAACACGATAAAAAGGATCAGGATTTTTTGGAACGCAACGCCCGTTTGGTTTTTTTATCCTTCCTCAACCCCATTCTGAACGGGAAAGGCCATACGTTTAAAGAGCCCCAGATCTCAGAGGAAAAACGCCTGGATGTGGTGGTCACCTATTTTCAGCACAAATACATCATCGAACTAAAACGCTGGTACGGCGAAAAAGCACACCAAGCTGGCCTGGCTCAGTTGAGTGATTACCTGGATCGGCAGCACCTAAAAACGGGGTTTTTGCTCATTTTTGAGCACAAGAAGGAGAAGTCCTGGCGGCAGGAATGGATGAGGGTGGGGGATAAGGAGGTGTTTGGGGTTTGGGTGTGAGGTGCAGACACTGCTTACCTTCCCAAGGTTTTTCCATTTGCTTCTAAAATGAAGTCAATTATCTGATTAATTTTATTTTTGAGATCTGAACCCGAATAGTGATTATCTGCCCATTTTTTTACAATTTCTTTAGCAATATTTACTTTATTATTAGAATACTTTAATGCTATTTTACTTTGTTGGTCAAAACTCAAAATTGATCCGCCCTCTTTTTCATACATTTTAGCAAAAAAAGCGTCAAATGAATCATATTTAGTGAAATCGAATGGCTCTATCAATGAATAATTAACCACCAAATTTACTCGATTATCCTCTTTTATACTTGTTTTTTTGAAGGGAGTATTTGAGAGTACTTCATAAAATAACTCTTTAGGTATATAGTTTTCTGTCTCTCGACCTTCCGTAATCCATATTTTGATATAATCTTCTATCTTTTTATTTTCACCAAGCTCTGAGGATTTGATTAATTCAAATCGTTTCAAAAGTTGTTTAACCCGTTCTTTTAATTTAGAATTAACTTCATCTTCTTGGTTTTTATAATCAGAATCACATATAATTACGGAATATCTACTGGTGCAAAGAATATCTATGTCCTCATTGTCATCAGACAGAATGGTGTGTGAATTTAAGTTAGCCCCTCCGTACATTAAAAAGCTATAGTGCTTGCCTTCCTCAAGAATTAATGAACGGGTTTTGCAGATGTCTTTTAGCCAATGGTTTAAATATATTCTGTCACTGGGGCCTTCTACCCATATCACGAGATTGCTCTGAAGAATTTGAGATGCTCTTATACCTAAGTCATCCAAAATCTCATACTTTGAAACTAGGGTGTTACATTTAAAAATTTGCGAAGGTAAATCCTTTTTTCTAAGTACTCGATGTATGCTCCAGTCGGCACTGACTTGATCGATTAAAGCTGATGAATGAGTTGTTATAAAGAAAGAATGATTTGTAAAATTATGTTCAAGAAGATGGATTAATCTTTTGACCGCATCAGGATGTAAATTAGATTCAGGTTCATCAATGAAAACAATCAAATCTTTATCTTTATTCAAATATAGAAAAGATAGTATCATAAAAAGCTGTGAAACTCCCGTTCCTATTTCATTGAATGTAGAAATAAGAGTTTGTGCGTTTCTTTGAAGGCGAAATGTAAGGACATTATTTTCAATCCTAAATTCAATCCTTTCATCTAGCAAATCTTCAAGCCATGTACTAATTTTTGTTTCAAATGACAGCCAATTTTTTTTATTGGTATTCTGAATGTGTAGTAATTTATCAAGAGTTTCACTTCCATCATAATAGTAAAAAGAATCTTTATTACTATTCAAGCTGGACGATCTTGCATGGTGTCTGATAGGGTCAATGAAAACAATACATGAAGACAGTTCAGTCCAGTATTTTAATGTATCCATTAATGAAGGGATGTCTTTATTGAAATCTATGTACTCACTAGTCGATAACTCAAGAACTTGAGGTTTATCTTTGTCAGAAATAGCAACTAAAGGCTTATCTCCATTAAAAACTGAAAAAAAACTTTTCTTATTTTTAAAATTATGCATCGCTTTAAGTGTTACATCAAGACTCTTGTCAATTGGGAAAAATGGCTCTCCATTTGACCATTGCTTGTTTTCAGTTGAAATAACTAATTCACATTCGATGCTATTTTCTTCCCACGCCCATGTTTCTTTGTTATCAATTGTAGTGATAACATTATTTAGTGCCTCATATTGGTTGCCCTTCCCTGATATTACTGCTTGCTTGTTATTAAGCAACTCTTTAATCCAGAAGAAATATTTTCCAATATTAGATTTTCCCGAATTATTTGGACCTATTAGAATATTCATTCTTCTCAAGCCTTGCAATGAGATCCCATTGTCAAGATCAAAGGAGCGCCAACCTTTTATTTTTATATCTTTGATTTTCATTTCTTACTTCTTTTTTGGTTGCTTTTCCAATTTGATACTATTTCTTTTAGATCATATGTAGAAGGAATACCTTCAGACCATGATTTATGGTATCGAACATCATTACTTTTAGGTGTTGGAGATGGTTTTCTGAAATATACCTTGCGTGGTAATTTTATAGCATCTCCAGTAACAAAAGCTTCGCCATCTCTTAGACTCGGCAATGTATTTGCTTGGCTTTCAAGTGTATCAGGTAAAAATCTTTTGACTTTGTTTTGATCAAGATCGCTTGTTAAACGTAGAGTAATGAATGTACCACATTGAGATAGAACCGTTGACGAAATATTTGAAGGGCGTTGACTTACAACTATCAAACTCAAGCCGTATTTTCTACCTTCTTTTGCGATTCGTTCAATATGCTTTCTGCTCAATGCGAACTCTACGCTATCTTCTTCTGGAATATACGAATGTGCTTCTTCCAGTACTAAGGCGAAAGGTAAATGTTCAGGATCAAAATCCCAGTATACATAATCAAAACATAACCTAGCTAAAACACCTACGCAAATATTTCTTACCTCTGAAGGCAGGCCACTTAAGAGTATGTTCAAAATTTTTTGTTGAAAAATAAGGATCGGTTGCTAACTTTAGTTTGTCCAAAATTAAAGTGCAATGACTGGAAAGTACCAGCGCATGACCGATCCTCAATGGGAAGTTATCGCAAAATACTTACCTGTGC
>NZ_JANRKL010000254.1:0-10574 GCF_033763495.1 Haliscomenobacter sp.
CAATTGCCTTAAGTGAGGATTTTCAAGCATTATTTTTGCTGGATTTTGACTTGGCTCGTTCAGGTAGAGCTCTGATCCAAAAGCAACAAGCACTTCCCATTTATGATTTCCAATTGCCGTATTTGTCGCCCGAGCAAACAGGTTTATTGCCTGCATCAGGCGACCTGCGTTCTGATCTTTACATGTTGGGTTGTGTCTGTTTTGAAGCCTTGTTTCAACGTCAGTTGTTTTCGGCACAGGATGCTCGTTCGTGGCTATATGCCCATGTTTCTCAACAGGTTATATTGACTGCATCCGAATCCGCTTCTGTTTTTCCAGCCCTACACCTCATTTTGAACAAACTTTTGGAAAAAGATCCGCATCAACGCTACCAAAGTGCCGTTGGTCTAAAACGTGATTTTGAACGTTGTTTACAATTGTTAGGTGATTCGAATACCTCTGCTACGTTTTTGCCGGGTTTAGAAGATACTGAGCCTGAAATCGAATGGGAAAAGTACCCACTTCAACCATTTAATTTGCTGCAACGATTTGACGACGAGTTGTCTTTTTCGGATGCAGGTCTTTGGGTTCTGGAGAGCAAATCGGGCATGGGGCGAACCCGTTTGCTACAAAATTGCCCAGCTCCACCCAATCGCGGAATGATATTGATGGGACGCTTTTCATTTAACAACCAGCGTATTCCTTATCATGGGTGGAAAGAAGCTTTTGAGCAGTTGGCCGAACGCCTGATGCAGGAGGATCAATCTTCTTTGGCCAAGTGGACAAAGCAATTGCTGCAGGAGATCCCTTTGGGTGCCAAAATTTTGGGCAATTGGATTCCTGCTTTTCGATTGAGCATCCAGGGCAGTGATCTAGAGCATGTAGAAGTGCCCCTTCGAGAAGCTAAAAATCGCTTTTTTTCGGTCTTAAAAACCCTGTTGAGTATCATTGCCCAGGAGCGAATTCTGTTACTGGTTTTGGATGATGTCCACCATGCTGATTCAGCATCCCTTGAACTACTGGAAAACTTGATCCTGGAACCACCCACTCTTCCACTTCGATTTTGTCTCAGCGTTGAATCCAATCACCAAAACATTGTACTTTCCCGCTTACTCAACCACACGAACTACCCGATCAAAAAAGTGCAACTCGCCCCTTTGGGTGATGAAGAAATTTTACCTTGGCTTGGCAACACCCTCGGTCCTACACAATGGGGAATTGTAGATTTAATTAAAGTGTTAAGTAAAAGGGCTCAGGGAGTACCTAGAACCTTGGTTCAAAACCTGTTGTATCACCAACAACGCAAAGACATTTGGTATAATTTTGGGACCTGTTGCTGGGAATGGAACCTAGAGGCCATCCGCCAGCAAAATACCATCCCGGGCCCTGAGGTGGATTGGGCATTGGCACAGGATCAAACCAAACGTGCGGGGCAAAGAATTGCCTTATTGCAATTGAATACCTTTTCAGAAAATGACCTTGAATTTTTGTTGGCTGGTGTTGACAACCCCCAGTTGTTGCTGCGTAGAGCCAGGGCACAGGGCTTGGTGGAAGTCAGCCTTAACAAGCAATTGCAAACTCAAAAAAGCTACCGCATCATCCCAAATGCCTTTTGGGATAAAATCAGGCAATCGGTTTCTGCCGAAGAAGCAATTCTTATTCATCGTGAAATCATTGCCTGGTATAGCCAGGAACTTAGTTTTGAAAATCAAACCAGAATCTCCGATCATTTCGAGTGCATCGGATCTCAACATTGGGATTCGGATGAAGCAGAAAAGGTATTTCAACTCAATTGTGAATGTGGCCAGAAAGCTTTGCAAAATTATGCTTATCAAGTCGCCAATGTCTACTTCTCTCGGGCCATCAGCTATTTGCCCGCTCAATCCTGGGAGTTGAAATACCAGCAAACCTTACAACTTTTTCAAGATGCTGCTTTTGTAAAACTGCATACCGGGGCATATTTGGAGGCATTGGACTTAATCGAAGCCATTTTCAAACAAGCCAGCATTCCCGAAGATAAAGCCATTGCCGTAGAATTACAAATGGAAACCTGGAAGCTGCGCAACGACCTCAACAAAGCTATTGACTGCGGCCTGGCTTATCTAAAAGACTTAGGTTTGCCAATGGAGGCAAATCCACCAGACTGGAAGTCAAAAATGCTCTTTTCCAAAGTCCTATGGCCCTTTTTATGGCACAGGGAGTCTAGTATCATTCTACAAAAAAGGGCTGATGACCACAAAGCCCATGCCAAGGCCAAAATCCTCATTGCACTGGGCCCTTTAGTCTACTTGGGCCGTCCTTCGCTCCTTAGTGCTATTATGCGTGAGGAACTTTTGTTGGTTTTTAAACACGGACACTTTGACCATTCTGCTTATTGGTTTGCCAGCCTTGCTATGGTGTTACGAGGGCATTTGGGCTGGGTCAAATCAAGTGCGAAGGCGACCAATATTGCTGAAAAATTATTGGCTTCACTGGACTATCCACATACCCGCGCCAAAACGCTTTTTGCCCTCAATTTTTTTGCCTACCACTGGCAAAAATCACTCGCTCAAACCATTACTGCAGGTAAACAAAGTTTGGATTTGGCTTTGCAAACCAATGATTTTGAATTCGCGGCTTATTCAATGCTGCTGATTTGTTCACATTCTTTAGAAGCCGGAATTTATTTGAATCAAATCAATGCGGATCTGGAGCAATTCATTGGCAATACTGCTTCAATCTATCAAATCCCACAACTCAATCTGCTCAAAATTTACCGCCAATATTTCAAGTCTTTGACTCTATCTGGGGCAGAAGATGCTTTTGAGCCAATTGAAGATCAGCCAGAATGGTATCGAGACCGTACGGCCGTTGCTCTTCGATACTTACTTGAGCTGGAAAGCCTTTATTTTTTCAGGGCCTATTCCAAAGCTACCGAAGTAGCTGTTCTTCGTGCTCCTTTGCAGGATACAGGGGCTGCAACGGTATTTTTTGCCAAGTTCATTTTTTTTCAGGCTCTGGCTTTGCTCGCTGAGTACTCAGAAAAGGAATTAGGGAAAAAGGAACGAAAAACGGTCAAAAATGCACTTCGGGATTTTGGGAAATGGAGTAAAAAAATGCCGGATACTTTCGCAGCTAAAGAGGCTCTTCTTTGCGCAGAATGGCAACAATACCTGGGCAATGAAGACCGAGCCACCAGGCAATATGAAAAAGCCATTCATTTGGCCGCACAAAACAATTGCTTGTGGTTACATGCTTTGGCCTGGGAGCGGCTTGGGCAGTGGTCTGAGCGCAAACGCAACCTGAGTCTTGCCCAAGTCCAGCTTCTCAAAGCAAGGGAGTTATGGAAAGAATGGGGCGCTGAAAATAAAGTGAAGCAACTCGATCAAAACCTGAGTTCAATCCAATTGCCAAGCACCGGCTTTTACCACACAGAAGATGAGCTAAGCGCGGTGTTGCAAACTGCCTCTACCATTGTAGGCGCTTTGCGTTATGAAGATTTGTTGGATAAATTGCTGCGCTTATTGATTGAAGAGTTTGGCGCTCAAGAGGGCTTAATTGCCCGAGTCATTGATAAAAAGGTTCAACCCGAACTCCAGGCCTTTTACAAAGGGGCCGAACTCATTTGCCGGGTCCCTGAACAAGAAGACCGGGTTCTGCATTATTTGCCTCAGTCGCTTATTCAGAGAATACTTGAACAAAAGAAACAGCAGGTCATTCGTCGCACTGCCGAGTACGAATCCATGCGTCCTAAAGCGTCTGACCATTTGCCGGCTGTACTTTTTGTATACCCCATCGTCAACCGAAATCAAGTAATCGGACTTCTGTTCTTGGTGCATCACCAACTCAACAATCTTTTTCAGGAGCGCGACTTGCGCAGAATGGAACTTTTGGCGGGTCAATTGGGTGTTTCTTTTCAAAATGCCTTGTTGTACCGCGAAATGGAGCAGGAAGTCACCAAAAGGACTGAAACCATTGAACGCATCAATCAGGAAATTGTACACAAAAACCAGCGACTGGAAGCACAGATTGAGTTAGAAAAGAAACTAAAAAATCAACAAATTGAATTGAATGAATTAAAAATTCAAACCATCGAGCAGGAGCATCAAATGCGGGTCGCCAATGCTGAAATTTTGGCACAGGGACTCGAGCGTAAAAAGATAGCCGAAGACCTGCACGATAATGTTAAAAGTAGCCTGACCGCAGTGAATATTCAGTTGACCGTTTTGGACAACCAAAACATTAAAAACGAGGCGAAAGGTTCCATATTAAAAGCACGGCGCTCCTTAAAAGAAGCCCAGGAAGAATTAAATCGGATCATGCTCAACATTAGCCCAATTACCTTGCATGATTTTGGTTTGGAGGGAGCTATAAGTACCTATTGCGACAATTTTTCTACTCAAGAATTCCAAATTATCTTTGCTTCCAATTTGCAGGGTGCACGTTTTAACTCGAAGGTAGAACTATGTTTTTATTCAGTGTGTAAGGAATTACTGGCAAATGCGAATAAGCATGCCAATGCTAATTTGATCAATGTTGAACTAAACTATGATCCTGAGGAGTTTCAACTTTATCTCCTGGTCAAGGACAACGGAGTAGGCTTTAATAAAGATCAAAAATTTCGTAAAACTGCAATGGGGATGGCTAGCATTCAGTCAAGGGTCAAGTTTATAGAAGGGGACATGGTGATCACTACTGCACCCGGTAAAGGGGCCTCAATTCTAGTCTATGCTCCAGTGTAAATCATCAGATAAAATAAAATTATATAAGTCCAGCTATTTCAGCAATTATTCGCAGTTCAATCGTGGTCTTAGCCTGTAATTTGTCTTTGATGTTTCGTCGATGGGTTTGAACAGTGTTTAGAGAAAGATTTAATTTTTCGGCAATTTCCCGATTCTTCATTCCTTCAACGATCAAAACCAAAATTTCTTTTTCTCTATCTGATAAAAGCGCCACTAACTTTCGTATTCGCTCCTCTTCATTCAGGAGGTGTAATGAACGCTGTGCCCTAATGGAACTACTCCTATATTGGCCACCTGCAGCAACTGTTTTAATGGCTTCGAGGAGTTCACCAGGTTCGTCGTTTTTCATCACATAGCCTTGGATGGATTTTGCACTGGCGTCCCGAAACGCTTTACTGACATCGTCGTTCGAATACATAATTATTTTGAGGGAAGGCCGGTGTTTGATTAGCCATTCAACCAATTCATGCGTTTCCTGGATTGGTCTGCGCAGTCGATAATCCAGAATCAGGATATCGGCATCCTGGTTGCGCAGCAATTGTTTGAGTTCTTCCGGAGAGGAAGCTGCTCCAATAAAATGCGCTTCTGGCAAGATTTTTAATAAATCTAAAATCCCACTGGTGAGTACTTTATGATCATCAGTGATCGCGATTCGGTATGAGGCTGGCATTGGACAATATTTGAGGTAAATGGAACAACGAATAAAAGATTTTTTTTTATAAATCAGAAAATTTCTCCTGTTTTACTTACAAGTGAGTATATGCTCATGTTGCATTCGACCCTACCTTTGAGGTATTGGGAAATACCCTAACTTTTGCTTGATCATTCCTTCTTATTCATAATAAACCTAAAGCCCAGCACCTATCCGTAGTTTATTTTTTTCAGACCCTCAATAGGACACTATTTTGCTGACCAACTCCAAATAATGATATTGTTTAGTTCAAAATAGATACGCTCTTTAAACCCCGGGAACCTCAGTAATCTGTTATTCAAAAAATTATTTCCAAAAGCCTGTAGGATGCCATTTCCTACGGGCTTTTTTGTTGGAATAAAAAAAGAGCATCCTCCGAGAGGATGCTCCAAGATTCCCTAAAATCACCCGAATTATTAATCAATAATAGCGATTAACTGCCACAAATAAAGCGGTTTTGGGATGCTGAGTTGATGACATTTATCATGTAAACACTTTGATTTTTGTCAAAAAACTGGATTCTGTCGAAAATGTTTTTTTTTGTAAAGTCACCCTTGGCCTCTGACATAACTCATTGAAGTCAGCGTGGATATTGAGCTTTTTTGCAAGAACTAAGTACTAGCAATCAATCAATGATCATGAGCCAAGTAAAAAAAATACTGTTCCCGACCGACTTTTCGCCTACGGCGCAAAATGCATTCAAACATTGTTTGATCCTAGCGGATTATTATCAGGCGAAAATAGAGGTACTGCACGTGGTGTTTCCCGAATACGCCGCGATGGATGTCCCGGTGGTTTCGATGGCCACAACCCGTGAAAAAGCCGACGCTGCTGTACCCGTGATGCACTCATTTGTAGAATTGGGGCTTTCACAAACCCAGGCTTTGTACACCTTTACGGCCATTCCCAGGGTAGAAGAGATGGTAGAACTCGGTATTGCAGTAGGTACTATCGTCAAACTGGCCAACGAACACAATGCAGACTTGATCATGATGGGCACCAAGGGTTCACACAATACGCTGGAAAAAGCCTTCGGGAGTGTTTCAACTGGGGTCATTGAGCAGGCCAAATGCCCGGTAATGCTTATCCCTGAATTTGCCCAATGGAAACCTACCCATATTGTAGCCTACGCCAGCGATTTATCGGAGTCTGATCCTTATCATTTTTGGAAAGCGGCCGAAATGCTGACCCCTTTTCATCCCCTTTTGCATGTAATCAACATCCACAGAGGTGATGCTCATGATCAAATAGCCATTGATGAGTTGAAAAAAATCTTCAGCAACAACACCCCGGCAGTGCAAATTTCTTTTCATCAAGAAAAACATGATTCCGTAACGGATGGCCTGGAAGTCTTTGTTGACAATTATGGAGTGGATTTGCTGGTGATGTATTCGCCTCATCGCTCCTGGGTCGAACGATGGTTTCACCACAGTCAAACCCGGGATGTAGCATTTACGACGCGGATTCCGTTGCTGGTAATACGAGTTGAGAAGTTTAGGGGTTGAAGAGTTGAGAAAACGACGCTTCGGCTACGCTCAGCGACCGTTTTCTCAACTCTTCAACCCCTAAAACTTCTCAACTTTTCACTCTATCTTTAAAGCATGAAATTACTATACAACCGCATCTGTAATCGCCATGATACCGGAATGCACCCGGAGAACAAAAAACGCCTGGAGGTATTTTCAGATATTCCAGAAACGGAATTCCCCAATGGAGAGCAATACCTGGAGTTGGTTCATACTCCTGCTTACATCAACCAGGTCCGGGAGGCGGCCCATTTGGGAGCTCATCTCGATCCCGACACAGTTGTTTCGGAGGGAAGTTATACTGCTGCATGTCATGCCGTAGGGGCAACCATTTTAGCCATGCAAAACCAGGATTTTGCCCTGGTGCGCCCACCCGGTCACCATGCTTATCGCGATCGGGCCAGCGGTTTTTGTTTGTTCAACAACGTGGCCATTGCCGCTCAATTGGCAGCTAATGAAGGCAAAAAAGTCTTAATTTGTGATTTCGATGGCCACCTGGGGGATGGCACTTCGGCTATTTTTTACCAATCGAATCAGGTCATGTACTGGTCGATGCACCAATACCCCGCTTTTCCCGGGCATGGTTTTGTTGATGAATTGGGAGCGGAAAAAGGCTTGGGTTACACCTTGAATATGCCACTGCCACCGGGTAGTGCCGACGATATTTTTATGGATGCCTTTGGTCATTTTTTGCCCCTGGCTGAACAATTTCAACCCGATGTGGTGGCCATTTCCGCAGGTTTTGATGCCCACCAATACGACCTGTTGCTTGATTTAAAAGTGACGACCAATACCTATTACCAGATCGGGCAATTGCTCCGGGAGCGTTTTTCCCATATTTTTGCAACCTTGGAGGGGGGCTACAATATCCCTGAACTGCAAAAATGTGTGTATGCATTTGAAGCGGGAGTGAATGGGATGCCTTTGCCTCCCCCCTGTGAAGAAGTGCGCACCACCTCGGGTATGCGCGTGTGGGAAACGTACGAGATGTACCTGCACGGCACACTGGGGAAGCTAAAAAAACACTGGAAGGTATAACTTATGTCCGATACCATCATTGCCCTCGCCACTCCTCCCGGGGTAGGCGCCATTGGAGTCATCCGTTTATCTGGTCCAGCTGCGATTCAGCTGGTAGATGCCGTATTTCATGGCAAAAAACTGAGTGAACAAGCCAGTCATACCATTCATTTTGGCACGATCCGGGATGAAAAGGACCAGATTCTGGACGAGGTTTTGGTGTCCCTTTTTATTGGGCCACGTTCTTATACCGGAGAGCACGTGGTGGAAATCTCCTGCCATGGCTCCAATTACATCATCCAGGAATTGATTCGGCTTTTCATCCGCAAGGGCGCCCGACTGGCTCAACCGGGGGAGTTTACCATGCGGGCTTTTTTGAATGGTAGAATGGACTTGTCGCAGGCCGAAGCCGTGGCTGATTTGATTGCTTCCAATTCTGCAGCTGCCCAACAAGTGGCCATCAAACAATTGCGCGGGGGCATTTCCAACGAAATCAAAAAACTGCGGCAAGAACTGATCGATTTCGCCAGTTTGATCGAACTGGAGCTGGACTTTGGTGAAGAGGACGTGGAATTTGCCAACCGCGACCAACTGCGGGCTTTGGTACAAAAACTCCTGCGCCTGATCCACAAACTCAGCGACTCCTTCCAATTGGGCAATGCCATCAAAGAAGGGGTAAACACGGTGATCGCCGGGCGACCCAATGCCGGAAAATCTACTCTGCTCAATGCCCTGCTCAACGAGGACCGAGCCATTGTCAGCGAAATCGCAGGTACTACGCGGGACACCATCGAGGAGTCGCTCAACATCCAGGGCATCCAGTTCCGCATCATCGATACTGCGGGTATCCGCGAAGCATCGGATGCCATTGAAGCGATTGGGGTACAAAAAACGCTGGAAAAAGTGCGGCAATCTGCGGTACTGATCTACTTGTTTGACGTCATCAAAACCCAACCCGCGGAATTGGAAGCGGATCTGGCGCAACTGATCCACGACGAAACCCAACTACTGGTGGTGGCCAATAAGATGGACCTCAATCCTTACACGGAATACAAACACTACGCCAATCCCTATTTTACCGCCGAGCAATGGATTCCCATCTCTGCTGCCAATGAAATGAACATTGAATACCTCAAAGAACGCCTCTACCAAACGGTGGTGGGGCAGGAGGCTGGTATGGATGGAGCAGTAGTGAGCAATGCCCGGCATTATGAAGCGCTATTGCGGGCACAAACCAGCCTGGAGGCGGTGATTCAAGGTTTGGACAATGCAGTAACCACGGATTTTGTGGCGATGGACATTCGGCACGCGCTGGCCTACCTGGGCGAGATCACGGGCGAGATTTCAACGGAGGATTTGTTGGATAATATTTTTTCGAGGTTTTGTATCGGGAAGTGAGCAGGCTTTAAGAACAAAAACTCATTGCTTCCGACTCAAGTACACCCCAACCAAAATCACAGCCATACAGCCCCAATGCAATAGCCCTATTTTTTCCCCATCAGCTAATGCCCTTGACAGAATTAACAAAATAATTAATACTGCTCCTTACCAATAATGGACTTTAAAAATCTTTCGATACATGAAGAAGACTCAATTTTGGTATTTATTCATTTTGCTGGCATGGGGTTGTACCCGACATATAGAGCGACTAGGGGATAACAAACAAGAAGGCTTTATCAACAAGAGAATCAAATTTGTTGATTATTCAAAAAAATCGACAAGCTACCAACCATTGAGCGGTATTCTACTAAAAGTGGATTCGCTTTCTTTTTTTAGAGATACCACTACCATTGAATTTGAAAATATAAAAACAACCTGGAGTGTATACTTGGCTTCTGTTGGTTTAAAACTAGGAGAATGGAAAGGACTAAAAATGGAGAGCCTAAAATACTTAAAGGTAGAGCAGGTTAAGTTTAGAATTTCGGTTACTACTGATAGTAATAAATCCATCCATCAACAATTGTTTAACGAAGCCTGGATGAATGCAGATAGTGTAGAAAATGGCTCGGTATACCCGGATACACGTATAGGTATTCAAAGAAAAAACCAAGTCTTTTTGATTTATAAATTGAACGAACTAAAAGATGGCAATGAGTTGATTATCAGTACTATGGGTAAGGTTTTAAAAATCAAAGCGTTATCGACAAATGATGAAGATTTGGACTGGAGTATTAACTATGTAATGTATGAACTCTTAGAAGGAGTAGCTTTTAAAATGGATGAGACTTCTATTTTTATACCTTCTTTTGCTCTGGATTTATCATCCGAAGAAATATTGAATCTGAAGGAATAAATTTTTCATCTTCAACAACAAATCCAACAGGATTTGGTCGTCATTCAGGGAAATCCGCTCGTTTAAGTCTCTTTGACTCAACTTCAAATATTGCGGGGTTAACAACCTAATTAATACTGCTCCTTACCAATAATGGACTTTAAAAATCTTTCCATACATGAAGACTCAATTTTGGTATTTATTCATTTTGCTGGCATGGGGTTGTACCCAGGGCAAACGCATTAAAATTGGAAAAAAGGATGAGAAGCCCTAGCTTTGGAAAAAGTCAATGGGAGAAAGAATTCAATCAGCGCAACTCCAATCTTTAATTGCTCGTTTTGAGGATATTAAAGATAAGAGAATAAAAA
>NZ_JANRKL010000255.1:0-17999 GCF_033763495.1 Haliscomenobacter sp.
CTCATCCGCCGAATGGCGCTCAACCTACTCAAAACAAATGGTGACAAACCTAAAGTCAGCATTAATCGTAGAATGAACCGATGTGCATTGTCGGACAAGTATAGAGAAAATACCCTCAAATTTTAATGCGTTTGCCCTGCCATTCGAGCCGGACCTGTGAAAATCGCCAGCATTTATAGAATAGGAACCGCCACTCATGTATTCTTCGTGACTTATTTGTCGCGGGATAACATATTTGCTTTTGTTTTCTGCGACAGAAAAATGTTGATTAACTTTATTTAAGGATTTGTTGTACCCAACAGTAAACAAAGACAAATCTGTGGGTAAATTTACTTCTTCAACTTTAAATCTATCATTAACTACTTTGCCACAAAGAATCCAACTTTTTGCATAAAAAGGATGAGTGTGTATTGAGAAATTTTGACTTTTATCTTGTTCAATATATCGAGACAGGCTATTATCCCATATATGTAATCTGATAAAATCAAATTTTTCCTTTATTTTATCGTCTTTAAAAAGAGGAATGGATAAAAAACCTTGAGAGCCAATTGAAGATATTGTTGCATCTACTGGAATTGTTAATATTGAGTCTGCAATCAGTTTCCACACTTTTTTTAGATTGACTTCTATATTTGAATCACGGGCGGTTCTTAGTTCTGAAATTGCGACTAACCTCATTGCAACAGATTTTAAATAGCGATCAGAAATATCTTCAATCAAGTCGCTTAGTAAATTCAAATCAACGGCATCTTCAATATTAATTTCTTTGGGGAAATCTTCTACTTTGGGTAGAAATTCAGAAATAGTTTCCCCATAACAGCAATTGATTGCGTCAAGAAGACTTTTGAATTCAATATTATTTATTTTCATTTTTATTATCTTTTTTCGTTACCACCACTAAGTCTCTACTGCAACTAACGGCTAAGTTCGCTTAGTCCGCATATCATTTTCTTTCGTCTACGTGGTCTGTGTATGCGGTACTGTAATTCTTTCACCAGCGAATATAGCAAACGGTTATTTACCCAACAAGCAATTACCTATTAAATTTTAAAATCATTAATCGTGCCATCCCTAGTGTACTCCCTACCCCAACACCCCCACCTCCAAAAACTCCAAATCCTCCGACCACCCCACCACCCGACTCCCCAATCCCGGTGGCATCACCCAAGCATCCCCCTGTTTCAACTGTTCCAAAGCATACCCCTCCACTTGTAAATCCAAACTCCCTTTCAGCACAAAAGAGAAAAGAATATCCCAATCGTGACTACTAGCTTGAGGCTTTTCCCCGCTTTGATCAGGCCGTACCACCTGTACCGATGCCACCCCTTTGGTCGCCTGATGAATCCCCGTTTCCCGGTGCTCAAAACCCTTGATGCGCCAGGGTTTCCAGCTGGCGGCTGCCACCCGATGGTGGCAAAAAGTTTGCCCTTGGAATTCCCGCTCAGGCCGAATCTGTGCAGTCGGCAAGGTCATTTCATGGTCAATCGTGGTCATGTGTACCGCTGGAACCCCAATCTCGATCACCTCCAGATTGTCCGAAGCTTCCAACACCTGGTGCCGGATTTCCGGCGGTTGGGTCACACAATCCCCGGCGTGGAGGATAAAGGGTGGCCCCTGGTCTTCGTACACCAGTTTCACCCAGCCCTTGTAGCAATAAATCAGTTGGAAGCCAATCGTGTGGTAATGCACCATGTCTGGTACCGGGCCACCGTGTGGAATGCGGATGTGTGAAGCGATGATGCTGCCGCCCAGTCGGTCGGGGATCAGGTCGCGGTACAACATCCCTGCGCGGCCAATCACCCAGGGGTCTTGGTCTTGCAGTTGCCGCACTTCGAATTTGTGTTGGGTAGCTGGTCGCTGCAGTTGGTACGAGCGGGGGAGCAATTGAATGGTGGTTCCATTCGGAGCGATCAGGGTTCTTTCAGCTCCGGCCAGTGCTTCAGGATCGTCGGTTAGCAGGTGAATGTTTGGGGCGGGGCACGCTGCTCCTTTGTCAATGCGGAGGTGCAGGCCGTATCCCGACATGATCGCCACGGCTGGATCGTCGGCAGGGAAGATGTTGTCCAGGCGGAAACCCAGCTTGGTAAAAAAAGCCATGTCTTCGCTTAGCTCATTGCTGGGAAGCACAAGCTGGGGTAAAATGGCTGCTGCTTTGTTGCCCATTTTTGAATCCGGTTTTGTTGCCAGCTGTCTTAGGTGAAAGTTTCTGGCAGGGCTAATGTAGGCCGATTACCTGAAAAATTGCACATTGAATGCGGCTCCGCCTCTTATTATTCACATTACGCAGTGCTGCATTGATACTTGCTGCGATTTCAATTTAACCGTAGTTTATTTACCGCAGAGTTTCACAGAGTACACGCAGAGTTTCACGGAGTTTTTTAGTTTTAAGGAGTTTGCCACCTGCGGTGGCTGGAGTTTGTGCGTTAGGGAAATCTTGCTTAAGATCAAGCCAAGGATAATAGGACTTTATAAAGGTAAGAACCCTAGCTTCAGCAAAGGCGGCCTCTGTGGACTCTCCGCGCCGCAGGTGCTCCTAAAAAAACTCCGTGAAACTCTGCGTGTACTCTGTGAAACTCTGCGGTAAATAAAATGAGTTATGTGAGTTATTTACTCAAACAATTCTTCATTACTCTTTCTTCAGGCCAAAGCGACAATAATAGTCTCTTCGCGAAATGGCCTAATACACCCCCGAAAATGCAATGCCCGTATACCGATGCATGTCATAATTCAAGGTAGTCAAATCATTGAAATTAAACTGCTGAACATCGTGGTGTCCACAAGCCCTGGCGATCACTTTGATCAGGTCATTGGAGGCTTGCAGAAAATTATTCAGCTGCATGGCCGAAGCTTCCACGATCAAGCGGCTTCTTAAACTTTCTTTTTGGGTCGCAATCCCCACCGGGCAATTGTTGCTGCCACAAGCCCGCATACCCAGGCAGCCGATGGCCTGTAAAGCCGAATTGGAAATCGCAACCGCATCTGCTCCCAGCATCATCGCCTTGGCAAAATCCTCCGGCACCCTTAATCCTCCGGTGATCACCAGCGTAATGTCCGTGACCCCAAGCTTGTCCAGGTGCTTTCTGGCCCTGGCCAAGGCGGGGATGGTTGGCACATTGATGTTGTTCCTCAGGATGGAAGGCGCTGAGCCCGTTCCGCCGCCCCGGCCATCCAGGATCAGGTAATCAACCCCTACTTTGAGGGCAAAATCAATATCGGCTTCAATATGGCTGGCGGCTATTTTAAATCCGATCGGGATACCTCCGGTTTGGGCCCTTACTTCCTGCGCAAAGGCAGCGAAATCTTCTGGGGTAATCAGGTCGGGGAATGCGGCGGGGGAGATGGCCGATTGCCCTTCTTGCAAGCCCCGAACTTCCGCAATCTCTTTGCTCACTTTGTTGCCTGGCAGGTGGCCACCCGTCCCGGTTTTGGCTCCTTGCCCGCCTTTAAAATGGAAAGCCTGCGCTTTTTTTACCTTGTCCCAGGAAAAGCCAAATTTGGCCGAGGCGAGTTCGTAAAAATAGCGGCTGTTGTTTTGTTGTTCTTCAGCGAGCATACCGCCTTCACCGCTGCAAATGCCAGTACCAGACAATTCAGCACCCATCGCCAAGGCGATTTTGGCTTCTCTGGACAAGGCGCCAAAACTCATGTCCGAAACAAAAAAGGGGATCTCCAACTCCAGCGGCTTTTTAGCGCGTGGGCCAATCACCACTTTGGTCTGTACAGGTTCTTCGTCGAGCAGCGGGCGTTTGGCGAGTTGAGCGGGTAGGAACTGAATGTCCTCCCACTTGGGCAAGGTGTTTCTGTCCACGCCCATGGATTCCGAAGGGCCGTGTTTGCCCATTTTTTTCAGGCCATGCTGGGCAAGTGCTTTGATGTACCCGGTGTAAGGTTCGGTGCTTTCGGGGTGGGTATCGGCATATTGCCCGAGGTACTCGTCTCTTTTAAAGGGTTGTGGGTGTTCTGCCAAAAAATCATTTATCTCGTCTTCATCTATCCAAACGACGCCTTCTTTTACTTCTGAAAAAAACTTGTGCAACACCTCATGGTTGTTGTATTCACTCACCCCGGTGTCGTAGCGGTAGTCCCAGCCGTGCACGCCACAGATCAGGTTGTTGCCATCAATGTATCCATCCGACATCAATGCTCCGCGGTGCAAACAACGGCCATATAAAACCGAAATTTGATCATCGTAACGAATTACCACCAGGTCAAGGCCGTTGACCTGATGATGGGCTGGAACCCTGTCTTCAAAACCACTGAAGGCTCCAAGTTCAACTTTTTTCATGCTTGCGATTTTCAGGTGTTGTGTATGGCCTTGCATTTAAGTTGTGAGAACAAAAACAGGTTCATTCCCAATCCTTTAGCAAGATGTATACTTTGTCAAAATCAGCACACAAAATAAGACTTGATCTGGTGCAGAAACGTTTCTTTGAGGACATTTTAAATCATTTTGTGCTTAAGCAAGTATGCGCTAAAGTTTGTTGCCAAAGGGAAAACTGCATAGAAAACCTTTAAGCCGGGCTCATTTTTTTGTAAGTTGGGTCAATGTACCTTTTCGTCAGGTAATACGCAACGATCGTCACGATTTCGTTGAGGATGAACAACAAACCAATGCCTATAATTTGCTGATCCAATACATGTTTGTTTACCATCAGGTACTCCAGTAACCCAAAAATTGGCCCCCACAACAGATAAGGAAAAAGGATTAGGTAAAATAAAAACCAGAGCCAGCGGTGGCGATTTTGTATGGCCAAAAATGCTTTGACCAGGGGCGGGATACAAATTACCCAAATCAGGATGATGACAAGCCAATAATTGAGCGGAGTGTCACCAAACAGAGAAATTGTGGCAATGAATTCGTCATTCATGCGAAAAAAGGGCGAAACCATCCGCTGCAAAGGCAACTGCGCAAAGATCATGGCAAAACCCAGGTGTTTTTTGTAATTCGAATCCCCTTTCAAAAGGGCTGCACCGATGTACATCATGATGAAATTGAAAAGCGGGCCAGTGTAAGTGGCGTACCAGGATTTCAGGGTGCCTTCACAAGCGGTTGAGAAGTAGTTGAAACTTTTGTAGCCCCAGGCACCACAAATGAAATAAGCCGAAAAATGGTGGATCAATTCATGCAGTGAGGCGTACAACATGGTAATGCAGTACAGGGCAATACAATACCTGAAAGTAATTTTTAAGGTGAGCATGGCGTAATCAATGGGTTTTGGTGTGGTGTTTTTTCCGGTTCTCAGCTAAAGGACGAGAAGTTTTGGAAGAAGGTTGCAATTCATTTCAAACGCCCCAACAATTGCCCCCATCTTGCATCGGATTCCAATGGTTTAAGATCAGCAACGTTTTGATAATCCGTTTTCAGCACTAAACTTCCAAAATTTACAGCCTGGTTCAAAGCCGCGAAAGCGCGGTCTTTTTCACCCATCCGCGCTAGGGTACAAGCCCGGTTGAAATACGGATAACTACTGGCATGTATGGCCATGGCTTTTTCAAAAAACACCTCGCTGGGTTGGAGTTTTCCCATATCCAACAAGGCAACGGAAAGATAGAGGTAGCGCTCCCGCAATTGGTCGCCCTCCACCAGTAGCGGTTTTAATATTTTATTCGCCTCCTCCACTTTGTTCAATCCAAACTGCACAAGGGCCCGCTCCATCAGGATATTGGTATTGTTTTTCCATCGATCCGCAACCTTGTCCAGCAATTGTGCGGCATGGGTATACTGCTGCTGTTTGCGCAGGGTGGAGCTGTAAAGCACGCTGGCATCCAGGTTTTGAGGGTATAAGGCCAGCCATTTTTTTAAAGCTGGCGCGGCAGTTTCAACATCGTTTCGAAACAGGGCTCCGATGATGGTTTCCCCAAGCCCAGGCTCGATTTTGGTTTTAGCGGCCTGACTTTTTTTCAGTTCATCAATCACCGAGGCATCAATCCAAAAAATGTCGAAGCCGGGGCGCTCAGGCGACTGGTTTCGGCTGCTCCCAAAAAAGAGGTATTTTCCGTCTGGGGATAAGCTGGCAAATCTTTCCGAACTTCCAGAATTGATTTTTGGCCCCATATTCAGCGGTAAGCTCCAACGTCCTGCTTTGTTTTTGAAAGAAATGTATAAATCCAGGCTGCCTTCGATTCCTTCGGGTCGGATTGATTCAAAAATCAGGAAACTTTCGTCAGGAGCGATGTAAGGGCCTTCTTCATAATCCACACTATTGATGCTAAAAGGAAGCAGCTGGGGTTTGGTGTAGCGGCCATTTTGCTGGATGGATTGTTGAATGTTCCAGTTGGTACCGCCGCCAAGTGCTGAGGAAAAATAAAGCGTCCCATTTTTAGCTAGGGAATGCCCATAGTCCTGCCCCTTGGAAACGCTGGTGTCAAAAGGTACTGGGGTAGCCCAGCCTGTTGAGGTCCTGAGTACTTCCCAAATCCGAATATCGCCCCCTTGGGGGTAACCTGCGGGCATTTTTCTGCGCGAGCTAAAGAACAAAGTTTTCCCTTCCACGGAAAAGCATGGGTAATAATCGTCGGCCGAAGGGTCAGCAAAGGAGGGTGGAGCTGGTTTTGACCAACCCCCATTTGTATAAGTCATTTCCATTAAAAAAGCGTGAAAGTTACTGTCCAAAACCGTCCAGAGCACCCGTGTTCCATCCGGTGAAAAGGCCGGAGCGCTATGCTCCATGGCAGGGGTGCTGATGAGGCCAGGTGCAAAAAGTTGGGCTTCTGTACCAGGAGGTTTTTGACCGAGGTAATCAATGATTTCGGGCTCCTGTGTTGCTTCACAACTCAACAAAAAAAAGGGGAGCAAAAACGGTAAGGTGCCTGCGATCAAGTAGGTCCTCATTGATCTATATTTTCACGACAGAGCGAGGTGGCATTGGTGGCGCCACTTTGATTTCCCGGTTTTAAGGACGGGGCGACCTGCTCAAGGGTTGCATCTGTTTCCCAACAGGTCTGAATTTTTTGGATAAAATTAGCTAGTCAGCCAGCTTTTTGCTTATTTAGCTGTCGTTCAATCACTCGATTAAAAAAGCAATAGTATGGAAATCCTGGGACGTGTACTAAAATGGTTATTGCTAAGCTTTTTGGGCTTAGTCTTATTGGTGCTGCTATTTCTGATTTTGGATCGGGATGCCCAACACATTACCCTCAGCAAAGCCGACCAACAATCCTTTGAAGTGCTGAAAAAATATGTTCGCCCGGCGGATTCCAGTGAATATTATGCCTTGTTAAAAACCTGGGGAGAGAACAAAAAACTGGCCCCAGGTTTTGAGCTCCAATGCCTCCTGGCTTTGTCGCATTATCCCGAACTCAAAAAGGTACCCATCGATTTTTTGGTACAGCCGGCCTTTATCCAATTGTCAGCCCGACCCGATCCCATTACCGTTTTGCTGCCCTGGGTAAAACGCAAGTACCTGGTCGTGATCAGCAATGACACGGGCAGAGAAAATGACCCGATTCTATTGTCCAAAGCGCCTTTTAATGAACAAGTGGGGATCATTGGGCACGAGCTGGCTCACGTGGTTTTTTACCTGGACAAAAACTCTTTGTATCTGGCCTGGCTGGCCTACCAATACCAATACAATGAGCCTTTTGCTACGGTTTTTGAACAGGAAACCGACAAAAGGGCAGTTGCGCATGGCCTGGGTTATCAGCTCTATGATTATGCTTTTTTTGTGCGAAAAGCCTTTGGTAACACCCTCGAGGAAATTGAAGCGGAAAAAGGGGATATGTATTTAAGCCCTGGAGAAATTGCGGAGGAGATGAAGCAATACACTTTTTACAAGGATACCTTAAATGCACCTGAAAGTTATTTTGAAGATTGATCAAATTCCCTTTTTTGCACCCAAAACTCCCGCCGCATCTGGTACACCAAACAATCATCTTCATCAAAGGTGCGTGCTTCCACGAACTCAAACCCCATCCGTTCATAAAAACGGATCGCTGCAGTATTGTAGGCCAGTGGGTCAATCAACACCGCTGTAACCTCCGGATGGCTAAAACAACGGTCAAGCGCCTGACTCATCATTTCAGTGCCGTAACCTTTCCCCAAATCCTCCGCTTCCCCAATCCAGATGTCGATGGCGCGCAAATTGGCAGGCACCTCGCCCCAATAGTGGGTATCTTCCAGTAAGGGATCAATGATTTGAACAAAACCAATCGGGCGACCATCCAGCTCCGCGACCAAAAACTCGCGCCATTCCGGTGTACGCGCCAGTTCCTCTGCCCAGTTCCAATCATCCTCATTCGGGTCTGAATGTAGGATGTGGGGTTGTTCGTCCCAATGCCGCAAAAGTGCCAGGTCTTGTGGAGTGGCGAAGCGGAATTGAACAGTGGGTTTATTCGGGTTCATTCAATTTAGTGCACTTTAAAGTTGCTTTGTTCAATTTTCGACAACAACACCGCTTTACCTTCCATAAATACACGATCGTAATCCCGGGTAGAAATAGTCGTGTCTTTAATCTCATAATTGTCATAGTCTTGAAAAACGATTCCACCCACAGTTTCGCGGCGGGTAGCCTTGCGAAAACGTGGCCCGCCCGTAGCGTAGGACAAGTAATCCATGGTATGCGTTTGCTGATTGATCCAGTAGCAATACACATCCTGGAAGTCTTTGCCGCCACCTTCCTGATCAAAACTCACTTCAATTTTGTCGTATTTTTGGTCGCCAATCTGGATTTCCCCCACGTGTTTGAGGTTCACCGCTGGTTCGCTCAGTTTGTAGGGCAAGAGGGCAAAATAAGCCAGGGCGTTGACACTTTCGCGGTACTTATCCTCGGGAGTTTGGGCCTGTCCATCAATGCTGCGACTTAGGCCGGTATTGCTCAACACGTCTACGATGAGCTTGCCACTGGTGTCGCGTGTACTGCGTTCGTAGCGAAATTTCCCCCCTTGATGCTTCAGGCGCACCTGGAAGGCCCGAAAATCAAAGGAAATATCGAAGTTGCGGTAATGGCGGCCACCGTGGGTTTCGATGCATTGCTGAATGATGGCTGCCGCTTTGGGGTCGGTATTTTTTTGAGCCTGGCAGGATTGATTCAGGGCAAAAATGGTTAACAGAAGGAAAAAAGAACTACGCATGACTTGTTTTTTTGCAAAAATACAGTTTTGCATCCAATTGAGTTCAAAGCGGGGAAAAAGGAAGTTCACAAATGGTCGTGATGCAGACTAGCCGAATGCTATCTCACCGGGAACGTTCCCGGTAAAATTCTTTATTCAAAAGCTTCATCTGTTTTAAATCAAAGAGTAAAAAACTTTATTTTGCCCGCTATAGGGTGTTCGATCAATACAATCGTCTTTACTGCATCAAAACCCAAACACAAATGATCAAAACGAACGAAAAACGTACTGCAACTGACCTGTCCAACAAACTCCAACGCTTTTGGGCGCTTTCTGAGCAAAAAATCAAGTTGATTGATTCAAATTACGATGAATCAAAAGGCTCCCCCGTTTTTACCGTAGGCGGAGAATACACCACCCGGGGCTGGACGGAATGGACCCAGGGCTTTCAATTTGGCTCGGCCATTTTGCAGTTTGAAGCTACCGGCAACCAAGCCATTTTGGAAAGGGCCAAACAACAAACCCTCACAAAAATGGCGCCCCACGTCAGTCACATCGGCGTGCACGACCACGGCTTCAACAACGTCAGCACCTACGGCAACCTCCTGCGTTTGATGCGGGAAGGCAAAATTCCCTTTAACGAATGGGAGAAAAACTTCTACGAACTGGCCCTGAAAATATCCGGAGCAGTGCAGGCGAGTCGGTGGACGAGCATCAAAACCGGTGGGTTTATTCATTCTTTCAACGGGGCGCATTCCTTGTTTGTAGACACCATCCGCTCCTGCCGGGCCTTGATTGTCAGCCATGAGTTGGGCCATGTATTTCAGGGTGAGGGAGATGCCAAAATAAGCTTGCTGGAAAGGGCGCTGCAACACATTGAGGCTACCGCTCGCTATTCGGTATTTTATGGTGAAGGCCGCGATTCTTACGACATTTGGGGCCGTACCGCGCACGAGAGTGTTTTCAACGTAAAAGATGGCCAATTCCGCTGCCCCAACTCTCAACAAGGCTATACTGGCTTCACCACCTGGACGCGCGGCCTCGCCTGGGCCATGTGTGGCTTCGCTGAACAACTGGAATGGCTGGATACTGCCGATGAAGCGTCCCTGACTCCTTTTGGGGGCAAAGCAGCGCTGGAAAAAATGATGCTGAAAGCCGCCCAAGCCACCTGTGATTTTTACATCGAACACACTCCCGTAGATGGGGTGCCTTATTGGGACACGGGTGCGCCCAATTTGTACAAACTAGGCGATTATTTGGATCGCCCTGCCGATCCTTACAATGACTTCGAGCCGGTGGACAGTTCTGCTGCCGCCATTGGCGCACAGGGGCTATTGCGTTTGGGCAAATACCTGACGGAAAAAGGCAACGCTGCCGCTGGTGAAAAGTATGTACAGACTGGATTGAAGGTAGTTGATACGCTTCTTGATGAGCCTTATTTGAGCACCAATGAAAAACACCAGGGTTTGCTGCTGCACACCATTTATCACCAGCCCAATGGTTGGGATCACGTACCTGCTGGTAGTAAAATTGCCAACGGTGAGTCTTGCATGTGGGGCGACTACCACATTCGGGAGGTTTGCCTGTACTTGCAGCGCATGATCAACAACGACACTTATTACACATTTTTCAATTGTGTCAAATGAGTCCTAGTCCAATCACTGACCTGTCCAAACTCTGCATCCATACCATCACCACTAAGCCCTGGGCGATCGAAGAGTCGGCCAAAAACTTTGCGGCGGCGGGGGTGAAAGGCATTACGGTTTGGCGCGATGCACTGGCAGGCAGGAACATCAAACATACGGGCGACATGCTCCGGGACCACGATTTGTCGATCGTCTCCCTGTGTCGGGGTGGCTTTTTTCCTAGCATTGATCCTGCCAAAAGGCAAGCAGCGTTGGATGACAACCGCAAAGCCATCGAAGAAGCGTACGAATTGGGTACAAAGCTGATTGTGCTGGTTTGTGGTGCCGACCCCGGGCAATCTCTGGAAGATTCGCGCCAACAAATTCAGGACGGCATCGAAGCGCTGATTCCGGAGGCGTCTGCGGCTGGAGTACAATTGGCCATCGAGCCGCTTCACCCGATGTATGCGGATACCCGCTCGGCCATCAACACCCTCGGTCAAGCCAACGACATGTGTGAAGCCATCAAGTCCCCCTGGGTAGGTGTGGCGGTGGATGTGTATCACCTCTGGTGGGACTCCAACCTGGAGCGGGAGATCAAACGTTGTGGAGCAAACAATCACCTGCTGGCTTTTCACATCTGTGACTGGAAATCCCCAACCGTAGACATGCTCAACGACCGTGGATTGATGGGCGAGGGCTGCATTCCGCTCAAAAAAATCCGCTCCTGGGTCGAAGCGACTGGCTTCAATGGCTTCCGCGAGGTAGAGATTTTTTCCACGGAATACTGGCAACAAGATCAAGCTCAATTTTTGCAGAAAATAATCACTGGATACACACAACATTCTTAGCTGTTGGCTATCTGAATGGGCTTACGTTTACTAAACTTTGAAAGTTTAGTAAACGTCGATCCAATCAAAAAACATTAAAAATGAAACAACACACCATCGGGATCATCATGAACGGCGTTACAGGGCGAATGGGCACCAACCAACACTTGCTGCGCTCTATTGCTGAAATCATGAAACAAGGCGGCGTCAAACTCAGCAATGGCGAAACCATCATGCCCGACCCCATCCTCATTGGCCGGGATGAAAGCAAGTTAAAAAGGCTCTGTGCACTCACAGGCATTACCAATATGAGCACCAATCTGGAGGATGCTTTAAAAAGTTCGCATTACAGCATTTATTTTGATGCCCAAACCACGGGTCGCCGGGCCGACGCAGTCAAGGCGGCCATCAAGGCGGGAAAACACATTTATTGTGAAAAACCAGTAGCCGTCAGCACCGAGTCTGCTTTGGAATTGTACAAATTGGCTACCGAAGCCGGCCTCAAAAACGGGGTGGTGCAGGATAAATTATGGCTCCCCGGCATCGTAAAAATCAAACGCCTCATTCAGCAGGGCTTTTTTGGAGAAATCCTCTCCGTGCGGGGCGAATTTGGCTATTGGGTTTTTGAAGGCGACAATATCCCGGCGCAACGCCCTTCCTGGAACTACCGCAAGGAAGATGACGGTGGGATCATCGTAGATATGTTGTGCCACTGGCGTTATGTCCTGGATGATGTATTTGGCAATGTAAAAGCGGTTTCTTGCCTCGGCGCTACGCACATCCCTACCCGGGTAGATGAAAATGGCAACACTTATAAGTGCACCGCCGATGATTCAGCCTACGCCACTTTTGAACTGGACAACGGAGTCATCGCTCATTTCAATTCCTCCTGGACCGTGCGGGTAAGGCGGGATGATTTGCTCACCCTGCAAGTGGATGGCACCAAAGGCTCTGCGGTGGCTGGTTTGCGGGAATGTTACATCCAGCATTATGGCAATACGCCCAAACCGGTTTGGAATCCCGATATTCCCCAACCCATCGATTTTTTTGGTGGCTGGTCCAAAGTGCCCGAGCAGGAAGCACACGACAATGCTTTTAAAGTACAATGGGAGTTGTTTTTGAAACACGTGGTCAACGATGAGCCCTTCCCCTGGAATTTGAAGGCGGGTGCTAAGGGGGTGCAGTTGGCCGAGAAGGGTTTGGAAAGTTGGGCGAAAAGAGCCTGGGTCGACGTCCCAGAATTGTAATGATATCTGCCTTAGGTGCTTCTATGGTGCCTGTGGTTTCTAAGGTGGTTCAAAAAAGACTTAATTTTCACCACCTTAGAAACCATAGGCACTAAAGAAGCACCTAAGAGCGACAAACATTAAAAATAGTAAGCATGGCAAAAGTTGCACTCGTAACTGGGGGGAGCAGAGGGATAGGATTGGGCATTGTAACCCAGCTCGCATCGCAAGGTTTTAACATCGCAATAAATGGTGTAAGGCCCCAAGAAGGTGTCACCGAAGTTTTGGAAAGCATCAAAGCCCTTGGCGTCGAGGTCATCTACTGCCAGGGCAACGTCGCTTTGAGTGCCGACCGCGCCAAAATTCTCCAGGAAGTAAAAGACCACTACGGTCAACTCAACATCCTGGTCAACAACGCCGGGATTGCCCCCCGCGAGCGCCGCGACGTACTGAGCACCAGCGAAACGAGCTTTGACGAAGTACTCGATACCAACCTCAAAAGTTGTTATTTCCTCACCCAGGCTGCGGCCAACTGGATGATTGAGCAAAAAGCTGCCCAACCGGATTTTTCGGCGTCTATCATTAATATTTCGTCCATTTCCGCCACTGTTGCTTCGGTCAATCGGGGGGAATATTGTGTGTCCAAAGCCGGAATTAGTATGGTCACCCAGCTTTTTGCGGTGCGACTGGGCGAATACAATATTCCAGTGTACGAAGTTCGCCCCGGCGTCATCGCTACCGATATGACTGCGGGGGTAAAGGAAAAATACGATAACCTCATTGGCGGAGGGCTTTGTGTACAACCACGTTGGGGTACTCCTGAAGACGTGGGGAAAGCTGTCGGCGCTTTGGCCGCGGGAGGATTTCCTTACTCTACAGGTCAGGTATTTATGGTGGATGGCGGGTTGACGCTGTCTCGTTTATAATTTTAGGTTTAGAAGGTTTAGGAAGGTTTAGAAGGTTTAGGCTACCGCAGTGATTCTGACGATGTCTTCGTCTAAGTCGCTGCGGTAGCCTAAACCTTCCTCAACCTTCTCAACCTCCCTCAACCAACCCATTTTAATACATCTACAACCACATCAGATGCAAGCAGACAATTTAAGCGCAGGACAATACAAAGTCACCGCCACCGGGTTTTTAAGTTTGTTCTCCATCGTAGGCATCATGTTCTACGGGCTGCCTTTTTTCTTTGATTTTTGGGTGCAAGAATTCGGCTGGACCCGAGCCATGGTTACTTCAGGCAACCTGGCGGGAAAAGTGATCGTCGGCCCCCTGTTTGGTTTTGCCGCAGGCTGGTTCATCGACCGATTTGGGCCGCGGCGATTGATGTTGTCGGGCATTTTGATGGTTGGTTTGGCGGTGATGGGACTGGGCATCATGCAATCCGTTTGGCAATTTTATACCTTTTATTTCCTGATCGCCCTGGGATACATGTGTGGTGGGCCATTGCCCAATCAGGTGTTAATTTCCAGGTGGTTTAGTACCGCACGGGGTAAAGCTATGGGCATAGCTTATTTGGGCATTGGGGTAGGGGGGATGTTGGTTCCTCATATCGCACGGTGGTTGAATCAAGAAGCTGGGTGGCGCACTGCCTTGACAGTGTTGGGGGGAATCATCATTGCAGTGGCTTTTCCGATGGCCTGGTTTGTCAAGGAAAATCCCGACGAACAGGTTGAAGTACAAAAAGCACCAGAGCCAAAAGTTTCTTTATCCAGTGTGCTGAAAAGCAAATCTTTCTATTTGTTGGCCATTGGTAGTATGTGCTCCATTGGGGCGGTAGCCGGGGTCAGCCAAAACCTCAAGTTGTTTTTGAGTCTCGACATGCAATACAGTCAGGGGCAGGCAGCGGGCATCATGTCTTTGGTATTGGGTTCCAGCATCATCGGGCGTTTGTTGATGGGCTGGTTGGCAGATCGTTTTGCCAAAAAGCATGTCATGTTGCTCATTTACGCCATTGTTACCCTATCCATTTTGTTGCTGTACAGCAGCACTACACCTACTGCTATTTATGTCTTTGCTGTGCTGTTTGGCATTGGGTTGGGCGGCGATTACATGATCATTCCCTTGATGGCCGCAGAGTTATTTGGGGTAAAAGTGATGGGCCGGGTGATGGGTTTGGTGCTCACCGTTGACGGCCTGGCGGAAGCGTTTGGACCGATTATGGCGGGGGCGCTACGGGATAGAACTGGCAGTTATGCAATGGGGTTTACGGCTTTGATTGTGTTGTCGGTTATCGGATGTATTGCGGTGGCGTTGTTGCCGCGTAAGCAGGCAGAGTCGCTTCCCGCTTAGGCGTTAAACGTTGAGTTTTTGTTTATTCGTTTATTGGACAGTGAAGATGAATCACGTCAAGTTGCTGAATTAGAACTCAAAGCGACTTTTTTTTTTAGCACAAACATGAGTCATCCCGAATTTTTGAAAAGTCAAAATCGGGCATAAACCTAATCGCGGAGCGATTGAATTTATAATAGCCCCGGTCGTCCGGGGTAAATCGTTGGGTCAAATTGGCGGCAACCACGGCAGTGGTTGAACTCAATTGAGCAAAAAGTTCAACCGCATCCGCGGTTGTGAAACCTTTTGCTACCAACATGACCCCGGACGACCGGGGCTATTATAAATTCAACCGCATCCGCGGTTTATTATCCCAAAAATTCGGGATGACGAACTGTTTGTGATCAACATGTCGCTTTAGGTCATTCCAAATGATTCCTACCCACTGCCTACCAAAAACCTTTCCAAATGGAAAACCAAATTCGCTTCAGACAGCTGTTTTACTCAGCAATTTTTGTCAGCCTTATGTTGTGCCTTGCTGCCTGCACCCCGGGCAGGGTCACGTCCAAAAAAGCGAGCAATTCCTCCAAAGATCAGGCCGCTTTAGCCTACTCACAAGATGCCAATGTGTTGGCCAAAGGGCAAAAACTGTTTCAGGGCTACTGTTCTCCTTGCCACAATTTTTTACAAAAAGGCATTGGCCCCAGCCTGGAACAAGTAACCGCAGTGGTTACGCCCAGCTGGTTGAAAAGTTTCATCCGCAATGCCCCGGCGATGATTGAAAAGGGGGATCCTCGCGCTAAACAGCTCTTTGCGGAGTACAATCAATTGATGCCCCCTTTTAATGAAATCAAGGAGGCTGACCTCGACGCCATCGTTGCTTACATCCATAGCCAACACAAAGAACCTGAAAAACAAAGCAGTGATCTGGGGACACCCATGCAAAACCCCATCATAGAGAAAATAGCCAAAAGTGGGCTGGCTTTACAAATCCAGCACATCGCCACGGCACCGCCTACGGGTACCAAAGCCCCGATTGCACGCATCAACCAAATGCGGGTTTTACCCGGGACCAAAGACCGTTTGTTTATTCACGATTTGCGGGGCTTTTTGTACGAATTGATCGACACCACCTGGCAGGTGGCCCTGGAAATGAAAAAGGAGCGCCCCAAGTTTATTTTTGACCCGGGTATGGGCACTGGGTTTGGGAGCTTTGCTTTCCATCCCGAGTTTTACCAAAATGGCCTGTTTTATACCACGCACACCGAGCCAGCGGGCACTGCACCCGCCGACTTTGCCTACCCCGATTCCATCAAAGTTACTCTGCAGTGGGTGATCACCGAATGGACCATCAAAGACCCGAATGCAAAAACCTTTACACCTACGAGCAGTCGTACCCTGTTCCGGGTGAACATGGTGACGGGCATTCACGGCGTACAGGAAATTGCTTTTAACCCCGGGGCTAAAAAAGGCGACGCTGACTACGGCCTGCTCTACATCGGCTTAGGTGACGGGGGCGCTAGCGAAAGTGGTTTCCCTTTTATCTGCCATGACAAAAGCCGCATCTGGAGCTCAGTCCTCCGGATTGACCCACAAGGTAGAAACAGCAAAAATGGCCAATACGGCATTCCGGCCAGTAATCCTTACGCCAAACTCAGTGACGCAGAGGCTTGCCGGGAAGTTTATTGCCGGGGCTTCCGCAATCCCAACCGCTACACCTGGACCCCCGATGGTCGACTGCTGATTGCTGACATCGGCCACATCAACATCGAAGAGCTCAACCTGGCTGTCCCAGGTGGCGATTATGGCTGGCCCTACCGCGAAGGCACGTATGTGATCAACCCAAAAGCCAAAATGGACAAAGTATACGCGCTCCCTGCCGACGATAGCAAATACAATTACCTCTACCCGGTGCTCCAATTTGACCATGATGAGGGCAAAGCCATCGAAGGGGGCTTTGTGTACACGGGCACTGCAATCCCGGAACTGCGGGGCAAATACATTTTTGGTGAAATTGCCCTTGGCAGGGTCTTTTATGCAGAAGTGAATGAATTGAAGCAGGGCAAACAAGCGACTATCCACGAATTGGAGCTAAAAATGGGCGATAAAATGGTAAATATGCTGGACTTGAACAAGGGCATCAAACCTGATTTCCGTTTGGGGGTTGGTCTGGATCGGGAGTTGTTCATTTACACCAAATCGGATGGGAAGGTGTACAAGGTGATGGGGTGTGTTAGGAATCAATAGACTAGGAAATTGCTATACTACTTCACTCAAAAAAATCTTTTATCAATTCCCTGATAAACAAACCGCCTAATTACGAACACATTCAACCAACATAAACCCTTTCGTATGAAAAACCTCTTGGTATTCATTCTTTTGTCCCTCCCACTTTTGCTTGAAGCACAGTCAGGCAATACCAAACCAGTCAAACTCCCCAAGCCCAACAAAGTTTGGGTTTTCCTCTTGGCTGGTCAATCCAATATGGCCGGGCGAGGCATCGTAGAAGCACAAGATGCCCTCACCGATCCACGCATCTTCAGCATCAATAGTAAGGGTGAAGTCATCCTTGCCAAGGAGCCCTTGCACTTTTACGAGCCTAGTCGGGTTGGTTTGGATTGTGGATTGTCCTTCGGCAAAACCCTACTCAAAGGTGTCCCCAAAAAGGTTTCCATTTTGCTTTTGCCCACCGCAGTGGGAGGAAGTTCGATGCGACAATGGCTCGGCGATTCTACCTACCGAGAGGTCAAACTCTGGTCCAATTTTTTGGAAAAGGTGGCCATTGGCAAAAAATACGGCCAGATCAAAGGCATTTTGTGGCACCAGGGCGAAAGTGACGCCAATGAAAGGAGCATCCCCCCAGGGCAAACGCATTAAAATTGGAAAAAAGGATGAGAAGCCCTAGCTTTGGAAAAAGTCAATGGGAGAAAGAATTCAATCAGCGCAACTCCAATCTTTAATTGCTCGTTTTGAGGATATTAAAGATAAGAGAATAAAAA
>NZ_JANRKL010000256.1:0-11496 GCF_033763495.1 Haliscomenobacter sp.
ATTTGAAAAAAATAAAGGAATGAAATAATTATGGATGAAAAACAAAAACAACTGATTTTGATGATGTAAAGCCACTAAGTGAAGCAATGGAAGTGAAGTCAAAAAAACACACTCAATCAAATCAGCTAAACTTAAAGGCGAACAAATCCATCTCAAATTTAAGGTAATGTATACCAATAATTCAAGGGGCTCGAAAAAAAAAACTAAAAAACCCTTAATTTGCAGGGTCATGAATCGAATTAAAACATTTATCCTACGTGTTTTCTGGCCTGTTTTCGGGGAATTTATTGAGCGCTTACAACTCATTAAGTCACTCTTAATCAACTATCAGCAAGTTAAACCGCTCAGTATTTCTCTGGGGGTCGGATTTATTTTTATCTTTTGGTATCTTTTCTGTTTACCCTCCCCTCTTTTTGAGTCTCCAGTGAGCCAAGTTGTCGAAGATGTTCATTTTGAGTTGCTTTCAGCACGAATCGCGGCAGACGGCCAATGGCGTTTTCCAGAACCAGATAGCATTCCCGAGGTGTATATTCAGTCTTTGATTGAATTTGAAGATCAGAATTTTTTCCATCATCAGGGAGTTGATCCATTCGCACTGATTCGGGCTATTTTTCAAAACCTCCAGCGGGGTAGAATCGTAAGTGGAGGAAGTACCATCAGCATGCAGGTAATCAGGATGGCCAAAGGAAACCCAGCACGAAGTATTCCCCAAAAAATTATCGAGGTGCTTTTGGCAACTCGGCTGGAGTTTGGTTACTCCAAAGCGAAAATCTTACGCTTTTATGCTGCGAATGCTCCATTTGGAGGGAATGTGGTGGGGATTGAGGCGGCAGCCTGGCGGTACTTTGGTAAATCTCCGGCCATGTTATCCTGGGCAGAGGGAGCACTCCTGGCTGTTTTGCCCAACAGTCCATCCATGATCCATCCTGGTCGCAACCGGAGTGCTTTATTGGAAAAACGCAACAAACTCCTGGACCGCCTTGCTGCTAAAGGTATCCTTGACAAAACAACCTGCGAATTGGCCAAATCCGAGGAGCTGCCCGCAGCGCCCCATCCTTTACCTCGCCTGGCACCCCATTTATTAGATCGAATTGCTTTGGAAAAAGGGCATCTGCGGCTCCGTAGCAGCATTCAAATCGGGCTTCAAGAACAGGTGATGAACCTGGCGCAACGCCATCAAGAATTGTTGAAATTCAGCCAGATTCACAACCTCGCCATTTTGGTAGCTGATGTACGCAGTGGTGAAGTCCTAGCTTATGTGGGGAATGCCCCTCAGGCTGGTGCTGATCATGGGGAGCAGGTTGATGTTGTTACGGCGCCTAGAAGTAGTGGTAGCATCCTCAAACCTTTTTTGTATGGCCTGGCTCTACAGGATGGTTTAATTTTGCCCCGTAGCCTTTTGCCTGATGTACCCATGAACATCAATGGTTATCGTCCTGAAAATTTTCAGGAAGGTTATGATGGTCTGGTTCCAGCCAGTGAAGCCCTGGCCCGGTCTCTGAACATCCCCTTTGTAGATTTGCTGCGCCAATACGATTATGACCGTTTCCATTTTCAGCTCAAAAAATTAGGCATGAGCACCCTGACTCAGGCCCCTGGGCATTATGGGTTGTCCCTAATTTTGGGTGGAGCAGAAACCAAGTTATGGGACCTTTGTGGTATGTACGCATCCATGGCTCGGGTTTTAGGGCATTTCCCGCGATACAGCGGCCGATATGACCCTAGTGATTATCACGGGCTTTCTTACGTGCCTGTTCCAGCGCAAGCTGTGCCCAAACTAAAAGACCTGGATAGCAATCCAGAAGTTTTCTCTGCAGGTAGTATTTGGGCAACATTTGAGGCCATGCAAGAGGTGCAGCGCCCGGGAGCAGAAGGAGAATGGCAGCAGTTCAGTACCAGTCGAAGGGTAGCATGGAAAACCGGGACCAGTTTTGGGTTTCGGGATGCATGGGCCATTGGGGTCACCCCAGAATATGTAGTTGGTGTTTGGGCTGGCAATGCGAATGGAGAAGGGCGTCCGGGATTGGTGGGTACTTTAGCGGCCGCACCTATTTTATTCGAAACCTTTGGTTTGTTGCCTGCTACTACCTGGTTTTCTCCACCTTACGATGACTTGACCAGGGTTGAAGTTTGCCCGGAGTCCGGTTTTCGGGCCGGGCAGTACTGTCCAATCGATACTTCCCGAGTACCCAAGAAAGCCAGCAACAGTGCGGTTTGTACTTTTCATCAATTGATTCACTTAGACCAAAACGAGCAGTACCAAGTAAATGCACAATGTTATTTGCCAAGTCAAATTGTACACCGTCCATGGTTGGTTTTACCTCCTTTGGAAGAATTTTATTATCGTCAGCGCCACCCGGAATATGCGGTACTTCCTGCTTTTCATCCAGATTGCAAGGCTGTTTTGGGCAATGATGCGAGCCCAATGCAATTGATCTACCCCCGGCAAGCCAGTCGGATTTTTGTCCCCATTGACCTGGATGGCCGCAAATCCAAGACTATTTTTCAGGTAGCCCACCGCAGAGCCAACGCCAAAATCCACTGGCATCTCGACCAGGATTTCATAGGCACCACCCAAACCTTTCACCAGTTTGCTTTGGAGCCACCAGCAGGAAAACATTTGTTGACTTTGGTGGATGAAAATGGATACCGTTTAGAGCAGAGGTTTGAAATTATTTTGAAACAGGAGAGAAAATAATAGGGCCAAAAAAAGAGACTCCCGCATCAAGGAGGTACCGATGCGGGAGCCGGACAACATACTATGAGAAAACTACGGTTCAAAGATAGAATGGAACAAGTTATAAAGTGTGTCCCAATTAGGCTATGCCACGGATCAGTGCTGAATGGTTGTTTAAACTTAGGAAGCGGTAGGCGCAATACAGAAATGTACTCGCAAGAATGGGTATGAGCCATAAAAAGGGCAAAAAAGGGCAAAAAAAAACCTACACTCAGCATAAAGAGTGTAGGAGAATTAAACATACTATGAGAAAACTGAGACAAAGATATAACTGCTTTTCAGAACAGCAATGTTCGTTTAGGCAACGGTAGTGAATCTCAGGGAACGGTATCTTCCCTTTAGGAAACGGTAAGTATGGTGGAGGATTTGGAAAGTTATCTTCGGTCGAAGATTTAGATTGGCCAAAGATATTCTTATTTTTTGAATATTGCAAATCTATTTTATGTCTTCCCTTGATAAACCTTTTTATCGGATATGAGTCACCTGGTCCTCTTCTAAAATGGGTGCTCTTCGATACCGCAAGAAAAGTTGAATTGTTGCCAACACATCCTTTTCACAATAAAACGAAATCCGTTCTACATCCTTTTCGTCCCAATACACTCTTCCTACCTGGCTGCCATCAATGTCATCCTTAGGGGAAGGGAAATTGAGCAAAGCGGCAAGTACCTTTAAGGACGTGTAATTTTTACGGTCTCCAAACTTCCACATTTCCATGGTATCCAACAAATGGAGGGTTTCCCAGGGTTTTTTCCCTTCTAAATCTAGGAGATTGGGAAAGGGCAATTGGTGCACAACCATCCGTCGGCAGATGTAGGGAATGTCAAACTCCTTGATGTTGTGGCCACAAATAAAATGTTTGCCGGGGCTAGGGTAATGCTGGGCCATTAATTCTGAAAAGTCTCGCAACAACTGTGCTTCATCGTGGCCAGCAAAAGATTTCAAGCGGACCTTCAGCCGTTTGTCATCTTTATCTCGATATACTACACCTACTGATATGCACATAATTTTTCCAAACTCGGCATAGATAGCCGCCCGGTCGCGGTAGGTTTCATTCAGCTCATCGTCAGTTGCATCCACTTCCGTTTTGAACAGAGCAGTGCTTTTTGCCTTCCACAAGTATTGGAAATCTTCTGAAAGTTCAGCAAAAGTGTGGGTTGCACTTACCGTTTCGATGTCTAAAAAAAGGACATTGGCAATGTCAATTTGTTCCAGCATATCCAATTTTGTATTTGGGTAGACAATATTAGCAAACTTCGGGTCGTTGTGCAATTGCTTTTTCTGAAATACAAAAAAGTATTAAAAACAGTTCCTTTTTTCTTAATTTTTGTTTTCTTTTTTGTATTTCCCAAAACTTTTTGTCAACAAAAAACCAAAAAACTATGTCAACCACATCTGGAAACAATTCTAAAAGTACGCTTCTTATTGCTGCCGTTGCAGTAATTGTTGTTTTGTTGGGTATCAATGGTTACATGATCTACAATCGTAGCCAGCTCAAATCCCAAAACACTGAATTGGCAGCTGACCTAGATGAGACCACTAAATTGAAGGAAGAACTCAACAAGCAATACTATTCTGCCTTGTCGGAGTTGGAAGGTATGCGTGGAACCAATGAAGAGTTGAATTCTTTGATCGATCAACAAAAACAAGAACTGGACGCTTCTAAAGCCAGAATTGAAACCTTGTTGAAAGATAAAGGCAATTTGTCCAAAGCACGTGCTGAGGTAGCTAACTTGCAAGGCCGCATCAATCAGCTTTTGGCTGAAGTAAACACCCTGCGTGGGGAGAACGAAACCTTGAAAGGGGACGTAACCCGTTTAGGAGAAGAAAAAACACAATTGGCAACTTCATTGGAAGCTGAAAAAGCAACCACCAGCCAGTTGAGTACTGAAAAATCTTCTTTGGAGACTGCTAAGGCCGATTTGGAAAAAACCAAGGAAGAACTTTCCAAAAAAGTAACCGCTGCTTCGTCAATCAAGGTTCAGGAAGTTGAAACAACTGGTTTGATCACCAAAGATCAGAAAAAACCAAGTAAGAGCAATAGCGCCAAAAAAGTTAACCAGGTGGATGTTTGCTTCGAAATCATTCCTAACGAAAATGCGGAAGTAGGTCAAGAAGTATTCCATGTACGTGTGATCACTCCAAAAGGTGAAACATTGGCTTCTGAAGGTTCTTTTACCAGTGGCTCCGGCGATGCGGTGCCTTTCTCCAAAGCAAAAACGACCAGCTATAACAAAGGTGAGTCTAAAGTTTGTGCTTCAATTGCACCAGGTGCACCTTTTGAAGAAGGTGATTACAAGGTAGAAGTGTACAACAAAGGCTATCTTTCTGGCAAAGGAACTTTCAGACTGAAGTAAATAATCAGATCATCAAGTTCCAAAGTTCCATTTGCTCACTAAACTGCTCACTTCGACTCTGCTCTGTGAACAGCTTAGTAAGCGGATGGAACTTTTTAATTTTAGGCCCACAGAACTTTTCCGCACCTCTTCTGTTCAAAAGGCTTAACTTTGTAGTCTCAATTTTACTGTTATGTCTGAGCGCCAGAAAGAGGAATTCATCAACCCAATTGATAAGGATAAAATTGCCGAAAATCCACACTTGTTGCCTTATGCCCATACACGAGGCGGGGTAAACATCAAACCTACGGATAAAGGCAAGGTCAAAGGGCGTGCGGTAACCGCTATGTACGAACAAACGGAGATGGACCTCGATCAGATCCGGCAACAAATTGAACTGCTTGCTTCCCAGGCCAAAGCCATTCAAAACCGGGTCTCCATCTCTGAACGCATCTACCTGGCCGAAATGAATTTTGGTCCTATCATCGGGAAAATATATCACCTGTACCGCCGCGACAATGGCAAAGACGTTATGTCGATGATTTCACCAAGCGAGTGGGGCAGCAAAGCCCCCTACCAATTCGTAGCTACGATCAAGCTGCTGGCCGACCATACCTGGGATGTACTTGCCACCGGTGAGTTGGAGTTGTAATGTTCATTGTTCCAAAATTTCGGCCTTTCCAGACAAAGTTTTTGCATTACTTGATTGGGCCGCCTGGCTTGCCCGACAATACAAGCAAGGATGATGAAACGTAAGAGGGCTTCAATCACCAATCGTAATTATTTGCTTGGAGCAGTGACCAGTTCAGAATCGTCCAAAATAAAATTGAGTTCATCCAGGTTGGAATCGTTGAGCCGCAGTTTTCCCCGAACGGTAATGATTTGGTCTGTTTTGAATTTAGGCGCCTTTCCTTTAAAATTGATCATCGCAATGGACTCGGGGCCCGCTCCTCCACAAAAGAAACATTGTGACATGGGTACTTTGGACATCACAATCCATTTGTCTGAATGTACCTCAGTGGGGATGTAATACCCCCGTAAACTGAAGTACATACCTTCCAGGGATTTAATTTTTTCATCAAATTTTGGGGTAAGTACGTATACCCCCTCATTTTTGAAAAATTTGGTCTCTGATTTGACCTGAGCAAAGGCTTGCCAGCCCAAGCTTTGTGCTTGAGCCCCTGAGGGAAAGGCCCCTATTCCAAACAATACGATCACAATAAAAAAAGTTCTCATGTTGAGGGATTTTATGCAACATTGTTGCAAAAATAGCGATTCATTTCTAATCATTAAATGAATGTGTTAATTTTTAAAAAAGTTTTGACTGATGTGCTGGTTATTTCAAAAACTTTTCCCAATTTAGCGTCACGAGAAAATCATATTGGTTTTTTCACCTCCCATAGGTCCCACAATGCATATCAGTTTTTTATCCCGTGAGCAATCCATTTGAACCCCTTAATGGAGCGCAAAATCATTTTATCACGAACACACAAAAAACTGGTCGGTCATGTTAGTACTTATCGTAACCTTTGCTGCTTTTGTTGCTGGGGCCGGTATTATCACCGCTATGAATACTGCACCCAAGGGTGCTCGCCGCTAGAGGTGCAGATCATTGGACATTTCCTCTGATGATCTACACTTCGCGTCCCCCCGCGATTTTTACTAGAATCCGCCCTTCATTGTGGCGACACCGCTGGTCTAGCCTTTTTTTCAGCCCTTTTTAAGAAACCCTTTTATTTTACTTAGGTCCTTTCAGGCCAGACGCTAGTCAGCCAATTTTCAAGGCGTCCTACTAACAAGAGTAAGTGCTGCGCTTCGTCCTTTGTGACGGGGTGCAGCCTTGTTTTTTTGGGGTTTAGGATTTGATTTTTAGTAGGCCGCATTTGCCATTTAGTTTGCCTGGCTATAATTCAACTAAAGCTTAATGAATTTTCCCCAGTAGGTCCTCCCATTATAACCCCATCCTTGAAGATAAAAATGCCCTGCAGGAAGCGCATGAACATCAATAAAATTTTGCCCCGGCGATGGTGTCAATTGCTTGAGCAAAACTCCGCTGGAGTGGTACACGCGCAAAGATTTAAATGCGGGGTCTGAGCCAGATTCAAAATATAGGCGATCCTCCACAGGGTTAGGGTAAATGCGGATGGGTAGATAGGGTATTGCTCGAGCTGAAGTGACGATATTACAATCCGCATCGGTACCGATGCAGTGACAAATTAGTCCGCCTGTTTTTATCCATTGCGGAATTGGATATCCGCTGCCATGCCAGGTTTCAAAAAAAGGACCATACTGTTTGAATCCAATCCCTTCCATTATCTCCGCGTTGTTCTCCCGGATTACAGAAGCCCAATAACCATTTACATTGATGGTGCGCCGTAATTCATCCACATTGTGATTGGGATATGCCGCAGCACAATTGTATGGGGCATAAGTGATGCTGTCTACAACCAGCGAAGATCTTAAAGACTGGTAATCAGCAAAAAAGCAAGATTTCAGGGTGTCTCCTTTGGCTAGATTGAAATCAAAAAGCAACAATTCTTCATTGGTAGCACATTTGTAAAAATTAGCCTGGGGAAGGAAAATTCCAAAAACTTTGCGTTCGGGAATTTGATCTCGAAGGAATGCGATTAAGGTGGTTTTAGTGACAGTTGGAAATGGAGACAATTGTTCTTTTGAATGATCAATGAAAAAATCATCTCGGTACACCTTTTTATAGCCTTGGCCATTTATGGTGGTGTCGCCCCGGATGGTCCAACTGTAATATTGATCCCCCCAGGGGGTGTCATAAGCTTTGAAACAAATCCAATGCGCTCCTTCTACTGCCATTGGCTGATAGGCTGTGCTGATCTGTGCGCCAACTACATTGGCAAGCAACCCTAAAAACAAAATCGGCAAATAAAGGGTAGTGTGTTTCATGAGATTGGGTTTGGATTCTTTTAGGATCAGGTTTAAGGCTTGATCAAAACCCCTTCGCAAGATTCTTGTTTTTATATTGCCAATCAAGGACTATTTGCTACCAAGCCTAGAAAAAAACAGAATTGTCGGCTTGCCGAGTTCGACGGCAAAATTTCTTTTTGCCTAAGACCCCTCATAATTCATCCAAAATGCCTAAACTTGCCCCTGATAACGTTCTTTTCCACATTGCTTCATCAACCGGGATAGGTTTTACTACGCAGTGTTTGCAGCGTGGTAAACAAAAAGGGAATCGTGTGCAAATCACGAACTGTCGCGCAACTGTGAGTAACAACCAAGGTTTTCATCAACCAAAGTTCACTGTCGAAAGGCGGGAAGAACGATGAAAATGTTACGAGTCAGGAGACCTGCCTTTTCCGAACAGACGATGCTTTCGCGGTATAAAGCTAAAAGTCAATTGTAATGCATTCTACCAATTCCAAACTTTCGCTGCGTTTTGGCGTACTCGCAGCTATGATCCTACTAGCAGCCTTCAGTCGGATGATTCCGCACATGCTCAATTTTTCGCCATTGGGGGCGATCGCTCTATTTGGTGCGGCCCATTTCCAAAAGAAGTGGCAGGCTATTTTAATTCCCATTGCTGCTACCTGGCTGAGCGATTTGTTCATCAACAATGTCATTTATGCCCGTTATTATCCTGAGTTCACCTGGTTTTATGGTGGCTTTTACTGGCAGTACGGTAGCTATGTGTTGATTGCCCTGCTGGGTTTGTTGATTTTCAAAAAAGTCAGCTGGCAACGGGTTGCCGCGGGTGCACTCGGTTCTTCCGCAATTTTCTTTTTGGTCACCAATTTTAGCTGCTGGATCGGCAGTACCACTTATGCCCAAAACTTTGGGGGATTGATGACTTGTTACGCTGCGGGGATTCCTTTTTTGAAGGGTACTTTGCTGGGTGACTTGTGCTATGCTACTGCACTCTTTGGCACTTTTGCCTGGATGCAACGCCAGATTCCCGCTTTAAAACCTGCACTGAGCGTCGCCAATCAATAATGACCGCTGAATCCACTCGGGCAAAACACGAAGAAAAGTGTTGCCCAAGGTGCCGTACTGCATTCACCTGCAAAGTAGGAGATGTGGCCAATTGCCAGTGCGCAGAGGTGAAGGTTTCTGCTGAAACCCATGCCTTTTTGGCTACAACGCAGTACGATTGTTTGTGCAAAAACTGCCTGGCGCATTACGAGCATTTGATCAAGGTTGCGCGGAGCCATCGCTTCCCCACTCAGCGCGAAATGCTGATTGAAGGTTTGCACTACTACAAGGAGAATGGATTTTGGGTATTCACTGAGTTGTACCACCTGTTGCGCGGACGTTGCTGCGGCAGTGGTTGTCGGCATTGTGTGTATGGATTCAAAAAGGAAGTCTTGGACAAGCTGTAAGTCTTAATAACTGAGCTTCAAGATAGTTGCTGCTTGCCCTTCCTGGATGGTCACTACCCACAAATCCCCATAGCCATCATTGGGTTGGTAATTTTTTGTGCCGGACAGTTGATTCAACAAATCGGGAACGGTATTGGAATGCCCCACCACCAATACTTTTTTGCCGGATTTACGCAGCTGTTCACCAAAATTGGCATCCCTGGGCTCATATACCATGGTGCTTAATTTCATGGCATTCGCCAGGGGCTCGGCTGTTTGCATGGTCCGTTTGTAATTGGTAGAGTAAACCGCTTCGATCCCGGTATTTTTCAGGATTTCAGCCAGGTGCGCGGCGCGCTTCTTGCCTTCTTCGGCCAGATTGGGATTGTCGGTGCTTTCCATCGCTTTTTCGCAGTGGCGAACGATGAAAATCACGGAAGGACTCGTTTGGGCTTGTCCGATGGACAGCGCCAGGAAAAACAGGAAGGAGAGAATGGATGCTTTCATGGTACAAAAATAAAAAAATGGTTCAATTCTACACTTGATGATAAATATCATTGGGGTACTTCATTGTTCGGCCTACTTTTGATTTAGTTTAAATAAAAACAAACAATGGATATTCACAAAGCAGACATCCGTACCGAGCAAGATGTTGAATTAATGGTTGACTCCTTCTATGCCAAGGTCAATCAAGACCCGCTATTGTCTTATGTGTTCAATGATTTTGCTGAAGTAGAGTGGCAAAATCATTTGCCCAAAATGTATCAGTTTTGGAGTACCCTGATTTTTGGCGTACAAAGTTACAAAGGCAATCCTTTTGCCGCCCATGTCCCTCTGCCTGTGGATAAAACCCATTTTGAAAGGTGGCTCAGTTTATTTGAGGAGAATATGGACGAATTGTTTGCTGGGGAAGTAGCAGAACATACCAAATTGAGGGCAAAGTCGATTGCGTATGTGTTTTCAAGTAAATTGGCACAGATTAAAAATCACGACCTAAAAATCAATTAACTCCTTGAATTATAATATTGCGTTTGCTAGGGTTTTTGGCCTTGGAGAGCTATTTTGCAACAACCTGGAGCTCAACTAAAACCACAAACCGACAGCAATGGAAACTGCCAAATTGAAATATTTCGCTTTTGTCACCCTGCTTAGTCTGGCCAATTTAGCCTTTGGACAAAAGCCACTTAGCCTGGTTTTTAACGCCAAAAACTTCAGCCACCAAGAACTGACCCTCAACGGCAAAACCATCAAAGTAAGGGCTTACGAAAACATCATCTACGTACAGAATCCCGTAGATACTGCCTATCAAAAGCTGAATATCTACGTTCCTGAAGCATATTACCAGGGGCTAAGCATCAATGGCTATACCGCAGCAACAGCCCCGATTTTTTTCCCAAACAATGTAGGTGGCTACATGCCCGCCCAACCCGCCAAGGCGAGAGGGAATGCACCGAGCGGGGCAATGCCAGCACCTCCGGGGGGAGCTCCTGGGCAGATACCAGCGGCACCAGCCAGACCTACCCGCCCCAATACCGTTTTGGAAGCCTTAGCACATGGCTACGTGGTAGCTTCGGCTGGCGCAAGAGGCCGTAGCTTGAAAGACGCCAATGGCAAATTTACCGGAAAAGCTCCCGCTGGAATCGTCGACTTAAAAGCTGCCGTGCGTTACCTCGTGTTCAACGATAAAAAAATGCCCGGAGATGCCCGCAAAATCATCTCTAATGGCACCAGTGCAGGAGGGGCTATGTCGACCCTGCTGGGCGCAACGGGAAATCACCCCGATTACGAACCCTACCTCAAAGTCGTCGGCGCAGCAAAGGCTTCGGATGATATTTTTGCGGTTTCGGCTTACTGCCCAATCATCAACTTGGACAACTCGGATGCGGCCTACGAATGGCAGTTTGAAGGCATCCACACTTACAAAAGAGGTGGGCCAATGCAAAGCAATCCCCCTGCTCCCAGGGCAAACGCATTAAAATTGGAAAAAAGGATGAGAAGCCCTAGCTTTGGAAAAAGTCAATGGGAGAAAGAATTCAATCAGCGCAACTCCAATCTTTAATTGCTCGTTTTGAGGATATTAAAGATAAGAGAATAAAAA
>NZ_JANRKL010000257.1:0-4640 GCF_033763495.1 Haliscomenobacter sp.
TTTTTATTCTCTTATCTTTAATATCCTCAAAACGAGCAATTAAAGATTGGAGTTGCGCTGATTGAATTCTTTCTCCCATTGACTTTTTCCAAAGCTAGGGCTTCTCATCCTTTTTTCCAATTTTAATGCGTTTGCCCTGAGCTACGCCCGCAGGTGGATAGTGCACACAAAATAGAGATAGATCTGATCACGGCAAGATTCAACACTTCGCAGAAGGATTTAAGGTTGAATCAAATTAGTTATGAGGAAGGAAGCCGTGAAACGGCCAAAATTGCGTATGCATTGTTGCAACTAATTGATATAATCTTTACCAAACAGGATGAAAAGTTACCAAATAAGGACAGCGCAAAAGCCATAGTTGAAGGTTTAGGTGCTGCATTTATCTTTGTTAACGAATCAAACCCTGCCCTCAAACTGAGAGAGAAAAATGAAATAGTCCGCCTTATTTACCCATTTTTCATTGACTATCCAGATTTAATACAAGAATTGGTTGATACTGATCGGCAAGCGATTATATGTGCTATCGCTCATAAAATGAAACTTGCTCCAAATATCGAGGAACTCAAAACGCTTCAACGAATCGCCCTAAATACCACTTCCGATTTTGCCAAAGGCCATATTGTCAATGCTTTGGCAGAGCTGGTCTATTCTGGTCAATTGCGATTTGGGGATGACACCATCATTTTTGAAACCCTCAATCTGCTCAAAATAGAAGCTGATGTTCCATTACAGAAGAACATTGAAAGAGTTGAAATAGCCTTACAGTACTTTTTAGGGCAAATAAAGTGACGTAGGTATCGGGCTTATTGCCGTCCATAGTTCAAAACAAAGTCGGAAGTCAGCTCTGTTACCCTCTATTTCAATATCTTACCAATCGCGGAGCGATTGAATTTAGAATAGCCGCGGTCGTCCGCGGATTTTTCGGACATGGGTTCGTTTCACAACCGCGGCAGCGGTTGAATTGCGCGCCGATTTGTTCAACCGCTGCCGCGGTTGTAATACATTCCGCGGACCATTTTACCGCGGACGACCGCGGCTATTCAAGGTTGAATCACTCCGTGATTCTAAAATTGCCTTCTTGAAATTAAAATTCGAGATGGCTCATGTTGATTTTATGAACACAGCTCTATTAATCAGCTATTTCAGCAATTATCTCCCGCTTAAACCTCAGGAAACTGAGGCCTTGATCAGCCGTGTTAAAGAAAGAAGGATCAAACGCAGGCAATTCATTCTCCAGGAAAACGACGTTTGTCAACACATCACTTTTGTGCTTTCAGGCTGTTTCAAAATGTATGGGGTAGATGCTAAAGGCAAGGAACACAACCTCCAGTTTGCCGCAGAAAATGACTGGATCGTCGACTTTGCTAGCCTGTACAAAGAAAAGCCAAGCAAGCTCTACATCGAAGCCATTGAACCCTCTCTAATTCTTCAGATTTTCCGGGACGACCTTTATTACTTGTACGACAATCACACCGTTTTCAACCGGAATTTCCGCATTATGGTGGAAAACAAATACATCGAGTTGCAAAACAGGGTCTTGCAAAACATCAGCTCGACTGCTCAGGAGCGTTACGAGGCTTTTTTGGAGCAGTACCCGTTGTTGTCAAATCGTTTGTCTAATACCCAAATTGCCTCCTACCTGGGCATTACACCGGAGTTTTTGAGCAAAATACGGGCAGATAGAAAACTCAAATAACCCTCTTCCTAAATTACATTAAGCCTTTTTCTTAAGATTGTTTATGGGTCGAATTCCGGTTTGCGCGGCACCTTTGTTGTGTTGTTGTGCTGCGCAAATAAACATTCTAAAACATTGACCATGAAAGCAGCTGTTTTGTATACCCCTGGCGGAGCCGAAAACTTCCAAATACTGGAAGTCCCCATCCCCACCCCCGAAGAAGGTCAAGTCCTGATCCGGGTAAAAGCTTTTGGCTTGAATCGCTCTGAACTGATGACCCGCAAAGGTTTTTCGCCCAATGTGCAATTTCCTCGGGTGCTGGGTATCGAATGTGTTGGCGAAGTAGAATCTGACCCTTCGGGAGAATATAAAAAAGGGCAAAAAGTAGCCGCCATGATGGGTGAAATGGGGCGCGCTTACGACGGCAGTTATGCTGAATATACCGTTTTGCCTAAAACGATTCTTTATCCTGTCCATAGCGATTTGCCTTGGGAAATGCTGGGGGCAATTCCTGAAATGTTCCAAACAGTTTACGGCTCTTTACATCTGGCTTTAAACATCCAAAAGGGGGAAACTTTATTGGTTCGGGGCGCTACTTCATCCGTAGGCATGCTTGCCACCCAACTGGCAAAACACCAGGGTTTGACCATCATTGCCAGCACCCGCAATCCGGCAAAAGCCCCCACCCTACTCGAAAATGGGGCTACCCATGTACTGATCGATGATGGTCAACTAAGGGACAAAGTACGTGCCCTTTTTCCATTGGGGGTGCACAAGGTTTTGGAGTTGGTAGGTGCCGAAACCCTCCAGGATTCGCTGCAATGCACCCGTCCAGGTGGAATAACCTGTATGACCGGGATGCTTTCTGAAAAATGGGCTATCCCCAATTTTGCACCAATGGAGTTTATCCCAGCCACCGTTCAATTGACCATTTTTGACAGCGGCCAAGTGCGTTGCACCACCCAATCCTTTCAGGAATTCATCCATTGGGTTGAAGACGGGACCATCAAATTGAATGTAAACAAGGTTTTTTCTCTTGATCAAATTGTGGCTGCGCATCAGTACATGGAAAGCAATCAAGCTACTGGGAAAATTGTGGTAGTGGTTTAAGATTCTACCATTTCATAAAATCATTAACAAACAAAAAAGGTAAATTCACTCCTTGCTAAGTGTTTGATATAGACATGGGCTTAGCAAAAGAACTCAAAATCAAATACTCTTTCAACTTGCTTGCCATGAAATTTAAGTTCATCTGCTTATTCACCCTGTATTTACTCGGGAGTATTACCTACGCTCAAAACCCACGCGTTTTTGTATTGACCGACATCGAAAATGAGCCAGATGATGCCATGTCTTTTGTCCGCTTCCTTACCTATGCTAATCACTTCGACATCGAAGGTATTGTAGCTACAACTTCCTGTTGGCAGCGCAACAAAACTGCGGAATGGCGCCTGCACGAAATAGCCGAGGCCTATGGAAAAGTTAGAAACAACCTCGAAATCCACGAAAAAGGCTTTCCAACTGAAGCCTATATCCATTCCATCATAAAAAAAGGGTTGCCTGTTTTTGGCAAGGAGGGCCTGGGTGAAGGCAAAGGCTCTGAAGGTTCAGATTGGCTACTAACCAGTATGCTCAAAAATGACCCTCGCCCGCTGTACATCCAGGCGTGGGGCGGCACCAATGTATTGGCACAAGCATTGTGGAAACTCAAAAAAACGGAACCGGAAAGTACCATCAAGCAGGTCATCGCCAAACTCCGGGTTTATACCATTTCTGACCAAGACGATACCGGGCCATGGATTCGGAATACTTTCCCGGCCTTGTTTTACATCGTGAGCCCTGGTTTTGAGGAAAACGGCGGTGGGCAATACCACTACGCCACCTGGTCGGGTATCTCCGGAGATGTTTTTCACGGTCGATTTATGGGCGCTGATACGACCATTGTCCGAAACAAATACCTGGATGAACATGTACGCAAAAATCATGGTGCGCTGGGTGAAAAGTATCCCCAAGTCGAATATTTAATGGAGGGTGATTCCCCCTCTTTTTTAGGGCTGATCAACAATGGATTGAATGCCCCTGACCACCCCAATTACGGTGGTTGGGGTGGTCGCTACGAGCTGTATATTCCACCCTTCAAAAAATACATGTACGAACCCGAAACACGTCCCATGTGGACCGATACGCAGGATGAGGTTTACAGCGAGCTTACCAAAAGTTTTCACACCAGCAATCATGCCACCATATGGCGTTGGAGAACAGCTTTTCAAAACGATTTTTTCGCCAGAATGGACTGGTGCGTGGCCAAAAAGTATTCGGAAGCCAATCACCCACCCCTCGTCACGCTCAAACACGCCAACGAAATCACCGTAAAATCAGGCTCAGAAGTGGTCCTCTCTGGTGATGCTACCGATCCAGACAACAATACATTAAGCTACAATTGGATGTTTTATAAAGAAGTGGGCTCACTCAATGCAAACCAGTTTTCCCTTCAAAACCCAAAAAATAAAGAAGTCAGATTTTTAGCCCCAAATGTCAGCGAGACCAAGACGATGCATTTTATTTTGGAAGTAAAAGACAATGGCACACCGGCTTTAACCCGGTATCAAAGGGTGATTGTCAATGTGATTCCTAAATGAGTTTTTATCAATTTTCGAATCAAAGGCCTTGATTGAACAATAGTCAATATCCCGTACGTCCATTCAACCACTGCCGTGGTTGGGACACCTAGCTCCGGCTTTTTACCGCGGACGACCGCGGCTATGCAAGATTGAACCACTCCGTGGTTAGCTGGATTGAGGTTTTGTTTTGCTCAGGCCTATATACACAAAAGCCCCATCCGAGTCAACGAATGAGGCTGTGTGTGTTGTATTGAGTTGGCAGCGACCTACTCTCCCACCTAAAGGCAGTACCATCAGCGCTGAGCGGCTTAACTTCTCTGTTCGGAATGGGAAGAGGTGGGACC
>NZ_JANRKL010000258.1:0-3426 GCF_033763495.1 Haliscomenobacter sp.
AGGACGTCTTCAAAGAGGGGGAAATAAATAAACCGACGTCCGAGCATTTGCTCTGTGCCTTCACGGCCTTTAACGAGATAAGTTCGAAGGTAGCTCATTACAACCGGATCGTACCGCGGTTTCACTACCCTGTTTTCCATCGCGTGGAGTCTGCGGGTAATTTCCGCTTCGTCCAGTTCGGTCTCGTTTGTTACTGTTTTTGCTTGGGTTACGAGGCTACAACACAAAAAGAGTGTTAGCATCGCCAGCAAAAATTTTTGACATGACGATTCCATTTGCTGTGGTTATTAATGAGTTTTGGGCGTTTTCTGCAAGCCAAATATTTGATAAAAATACCGAGCTATAACCCCCATTTCCCATGATTTTTGGTTATGGTTGGAATGTAAAGGTAGCAAACTTTTTCAAAGTTGTACGTACCTGCACCCCCCTTCTTACGTAAATGCCCAAAAAAGGATGCAAAATTCGGGCTCATTTTCAAGGAAAAGCATTAATTTTTTTTCAATAACCAACGCACCAATACGGGCGCCAGCATAAGCTCCGTAAGCATTCCAGCAAACAAGGTGATGCTCGTCAATACCCCGATGATTACACTGGTGGGATGTTGGGAAAATAGCAGCACTAAAAAACCAAAAAATAAAAAAACAGTGGTGAGAATAAGTGCTTTTCCCGTTTCCAGCAAGGTAGTATGTAGCGCTTCTTCAACGCTGCGACCCCGGTTGCGTTCCAGTTTGAGTTTGGCCAAAAAGTGGATGGTATCGTCCACGGCGATGCCAAAAACAACCGAAAAAACAATGGAGATACCAGCATCCAACTCTACCCCCCAATAACCCAACAGTGCCCCCGCCACCAGCAAGGGCACCAAATTCGGCACCAAAAAGATCACCATCATGCGCCAACTCCGCAGCACAAAGGCGATGATGATACTGATCAAACCTACTGAAGAACCAAGGCCCAACAATAAATTGCGCCGTACGTAGGCCGCATTTTTATCCATGACCAGGCCTGTACCGGTACGTTGCACTTTGACAATTTCCGGGTCGATGTTTTTGGTGATCCAGGCTTCCAACTCTTGTCCGTAGGCCTTGATGTTGTCTGCTCCAATGTCGCTGACCCGAGAGGTGATGCGAGCTTTGCGCTCGTCGCGACTAACCAACACCTGGGCATTGAGCTGGGGCAGGCGTTTGGCCAGGCGCTGATATTGGGCAAATTCCTCAGGATCTTCTGGCAAACGATAAGCATCCTGACGGTTGTTGTGGGTCATTTGGTGAATACTTTTGTAAATTGCCGTACTGGAAAAAATGGCTTGCACAAAATCGGCCTGGTGTAGTTTTTTTTCAATTTTTTCCATTTCACGCAGCACCTCAAAATCCGTCACCCGATAATCGCCCTGGGCATACACGGCAAACTCCATAGGGCGAAAACCGGCCAGGTTTTTTTCAAAAAATAAAAAATCGCTGGTGATTTTGCTATTGCGCGGCAGATTGCTGATGATGTCATAGTTGGTGGTAATGCGGGAAATGCCCAGCAGGCTGACTAGAACCAGTCCCAGGGTGCTCAGCACAATCTGACGGGGGTATCTGGCAGTAAAGTTGACAATCCATTGCAGCAGGCGCTCCCAAAAAGCATGTTCTTTCTGGGGTTGGGCAATCTGGTCGGCGCGGAACCAGGTCAACATTACCGTAGTGAAGAGGATGACCGTAAAGTAGGCAATCATAACCCCCACCGCAGCATTGATGCCAAAGTCTTTGATGGGCATGACCCGATTGCTGACCAGCGAGGCAAAACCAATTGCTGTGGTCAGGGCGGTCATAAAGGTGGCCAAGCCTACGTCGCGGATGGTGTTCCACATGGCCGTCTTGCGCTCATGGCCTTTGTGTAGTTCATCGTTGTACTTGGACAGGATGTGAACAATATCCGAGGTGCCAATGATCAGTACCAACACCGGATACAAGGCGGAGAGGGTGTTGAGTTCGCGCACAAAACCGCCCAGAAAGCCAATGAAGAGCAAAAGTCCTAAAGCCAGGGAAACCACTGCAACAACAGTGCCCCAAATGCGCCGAAAAACCAGGTACATCACCAGACTCACCAAAATGGCGGAAACTAGAGTAGCGACTATAATCTCTCGTTGCTGTAAGCGGACCATTTCCTGCTGAAAATAAGGCCTGCCTAGGTAGTGATAATCCTCAAACCGGTATTTTTGAACCACCTTATCTACTGCTGCCATCAATTCTTTGGCGTCAGATAGCCCGATCGATTCGATAGTTTTGAGAAAAACAACCAGTGTATTGCCATCCGCTGAGATGAGGTTGCGCACAAAACGTTCGTCCTGGAGCAAGCGGGCCCGATCCTGGGGGTATAATTCTGGTTGGTCGATGTGAATAGCGGGTACAGTAGTAATGGCAAAAGGAGTTTTGATGGGGTAGCCGATTTTGGTCAGTGACTGGGCCTGTACCACATGGGGCAGGTCGCGGCAATCGAGGGTGAGCTGATGAAATTGCTCTAAAAATTTTTGCTCAAATACGCCTTCAGACCGATGCACCGCAATGAGTAGGAAGTTATCGTCGGTTTCAAAATCTTTGACAAAAGCCTTGAAAGCTTCCAGGTCGGGGTCTCCTACCGGGAAAAACTGCTCGAAGTCGAACGAAAAACGAATATTGAATGCGGCACGGACGCTCAGCAGCGACAAAATTGCAAAGAGCACCAAAACCAGAATGCGAAATTGCTTCGTCATAAACACAGGATTAAGCAAGCTCTAACTCAAAACCGATTCTTTGGTTCATTCGTATTGTTTTTTAAATTTCCAGGGGTGATAAAAAAATAAGTGTTCCTTTTGCTAAAGGATTATTCAGTTAAATATTTCATTTTGAATATTTTGCATAATCTTTTGGCTCGTAAAAATGAGTACTTATTTTACCCTTCTACTTCGTGCCGCTTCGCTTTTCGGAGCGACTTTTTATCTTTACTCCGAACAAAATTAAGTTGATTTATGCCGTTGCAGTTGCCCAGTATCCTGGAGAAATTTCAGGAAAAAGTGGAAGCTACCTTGAACCACACGATACGCATCAAACCCAGTGCACAAGCGCCCATCTATTTGTGGCAGAGTAAAATAGGGGGGAAACCCTATTGGCCCAAAGACATGGCCTACCCCAAAAGTGTCCAGGGTGAACTATTGTTTTTTCTGGCGCAGTTCAATTTTGCCGAAATTCCGCATCTGGAGGGTTTTCCAACCCAAGGTATTCTTCAATTCTTCATTGCCGCCGATGGGATGTACGGGCTGGACTTTGACCGCCCCCAAGCCCAAAATGGCTTCCGGGTGGTGTATCATCCTGAAGCCATTGAAGATAGTGCGGTGTTGGAAAGTGATTTTGCTTTTTTACCACCTTTTGACGTTGATACCCCACTTCCTCCCAATGCTTCTTTTGCTCT
>NZ_JANRKL010000259.1:0-53306 GCF_033763495.1 Haliscomenobacter sp.
TAAAAAACTAGATTAAACTGAATGTTCTTCCTACATTTGCACCTCGTTCATAAAAACTGTTGAACCATGCCAAAGATGAAAACACATTCCAGCGCCAAGAAGCGTTTCAAGGTGACTGGATCCGGCAAGGTAAAGCGTTTCCAGGCCAACACTTCGCACTTAATGCGCAACAAAAGCAAGCGTGCGAAATTGGCTCACCGCGACTCTACTCTTGTTTGTGAGGCAGAAGAAAAGCGTGTATTGCGCATGCTCTGCAAAGCTTAAGAACAGACTGCTCTGTTCTCTTTTTTAACGAGAATACAGGAGAAAGAATCATCCAGCGGGTGGTCCCTGTATTGTACTAAAAAAACAAAAAATGCCACGTTCAGTGAACGCGGTGGCTTCAAGAGCCCGCCGCAAAAAAGTTTTAAAGGCCGCTCGCGGCTTCTTTGGTGCTCGCTCCAAAGTTCTGACTGTAGCTAAAAATGCCTTGGACAAGGCAATGGGTTACGCTTACCGCGACCGTAAAGCCAAAAAACGTGCCTACCGCCGCTTGTGGATTGCACGTATCAACGCAGGTGCTCGTCAATATGGCGTTTCTTATTCTCGCCTGATGCACCATCTCGCCAAGAGTGATGTCCAGTTGAATCGGAAAGTATTGGCAGATTTGGCATTGAACCATGCCGACGCGTTCAAAGCAATTGTAGAGTCTGTACGTTAATAGATACAACGATATCGACCCAAACGGGGCGGCCATATCAGAAGATATTGCTGCCCCGTTTTGTTTTTATTAAAATTTTTCTCACTTTTATACTTGTTCTTAACGCAATTTGCGTTTAAGTTTTTTTATAAACCCTCATTCACATGGCCAACGTCGAAGCGATCCGCGACTTATTGCGTACCAATTCCATCAGCAAATTTTTAAATGTCAATGCCCGTAACAATTACGTTGTGGCATTTCGTGAAATGCTGAACGAACTGGGTTTTTCTAATGAATTAAAAATGAGCTCGATTGGTAGCAGTGATTATTTTGGCAATGAGGTGGTAAATGCTGTAGTGAGTTTTGCCCGGCGAAACAAACTCGATTCCACGGGGCTGACGGTAACCCCTTTTTTGGGTGCCACCATGGTAGAGCGCCACGAAACCTTGGCTGAACTTAAAACACTGGAGGGAGCCATTGCCAATGGCCAATATGCCCAATTTAACCTCCAAAACAGTGCTGATCGCAACAATGTCGTTTTGCGGAGTTTGCTCCAAACCCTAGGCATTACCGGAACGACCACCCAGGATGCCTTGCGCAATTTTGCCCTGCGCAAAGGATTGTCTTCAGATGGGTACCAGCTTACCGAAAGCCTGGCCAAAGCCCTGCTAAACGATTTGTACCAATTGTATGGAGATGCTTTGTCCAAACTATCCATCAACCCTGGCACTACCAATCCTCCCATCAGCGGTCCAGGCAATACTGGAAATAATCCCGGCCCCTATGCCTATGAGCCCCACACCAACAATGGGGGCCCAGGAGGGATTGGTAACCCTCCTGCCACCAATCCAGCCATCGGCAACAATTTACAAATTGACGACCGAGGCGGAACGATTGTGATTTCGGACGGTTCACGCCAGATTCAATTCCGCAAACACCAACCCATGGGTGTTTCCACCCCCGGGTTTAATAGCCTGGTGGCCTTTGTGGAGCAAAACAAAGAGCGCCTGGTTGAGCTGGACCTGACCTACTCCGCCCTGCAAGTGATGGAATCAATCGGCAAAAATGAAGGCCGGATGGATGCCATCAACTCCTACGACCGGGGCATTCTGAGCATTGGCACTTTTCAATGGACTTTGGGCCGGGATGACAAAGCGGGTGAGCTGCCCGCCTTGTTGAAAAAATTCCGCGACCAGTTTCCAGATTCATTCCGACGGCATTTTGCTCCACTTGGAATTGATGTGAGCCAGGATACCAAGACCACTTATGGTTTTTTGACCTTGAATAATTTAGCAGTCAATACACCACAAGCCAAAGAGCAATTTCGGGATCCTGCTTGGGGTTTCCATTTTTGGAGAGCACTCCAGGAGCCAGATTTCCAGGCCGTACAAGTTGAACATGCGCTCGATCGCCTCAAAAACTTCTACTGGAAGCCAAGTCATGCGGTGTTTGGTAACTTGCTCAGCACAGTGATTACTTCAGCCTATGGGGTTGCGCTCTTGTTGGATAACCACGTCAACCGCCCTACCTGGGTTAAACCTTGTGTAGAATTGGCTATGCAACAAACCGGATTGAGCAATCCCAGTACCTTCACCGACCAAAATGAACGCGACCTGATTCAGGCTTACCTGAATGTGCGGCATACTTACACCGATGGCAGCATTGCGCCAATGAGTAAATCGCAGATTCGTGCTCAGGCTATTTATGCGGATGTTGCAGCAGGCAAATTGTCAGAGGCAAGGGGATCTTTTCAATTGTCCAATAAAGCGGTAGCGGCTTATGACAATAGCCGGGGTACGGATAAAAGTGCGTTCCCTCCCGTGTTTTATGAGCCCGGAGAATTTCCGGATATGGAAAATGAAAGGGAGTAAAAGATTTTTCATTTTTCACCACCTAAGCAACCAAAGACACTGAAAAGGCACCTTAGAAGTAGTTAATTACTGAGGTATCCCTTTAGTGTCTTTGGTTGCTTAGGTGGTGAAAAAATCCCTGCGAAGCAGGACTTACAGCCCCGTCACCGCCTTTCCAGCATCAATAATTCCGTACCCAAACTCCCCATTCCGACTACTTGGCCAGGTCGAATTCGCTTTCATCCGAGCATAGACCTGCTCGCGCGTCTGAGCGGGGTTGGTCGCCCAAATCAAAGCTGCAATACCTGCTGTAGTGGCCGTAGCAGCAGAGGAGCCGCCCACATTTGCTGGTACATTGCCCGATGGGGCCAGCGTCAGAGCCGTACGGCTATTATCCGTTCTGCGCTGCATGACCGCTACAAATTCTACATCGCTGCCGCTGTGACAAGTATTACAACGGATCAGTGGAAGCCCTCCGTCTTTTACCCCAGTAACGGCAATACACTCCGCCATCCAGGCAGGGAAAATCACGCCATACCAGCTGGTAAAACTGGTAGAAGTACCCGCTGCAGCTAGCAACATTTTGCCTTTTCCATAAGCATATCGCACTCCATCTTCCACTTGCCCACTGGAAAAAACATCTCCAATCGACATGCTGATGATTTTTACACTCGTGTTGTTGCCTGCAATCACCAGGCCATCGGCTACCCCTTTCTTTTCACTTGAGCCGTTGATGATCACATCACTGGTGACCCGAATACCCAACAAATTGCAGTTGTAGGCCACCCCGGCAGGAGTACCATCATATCCGCGTGGTGCGGCAATCAGGCCAGCCATTTGGGTACCGTGTCCACATTGGTCATTGGGGCCATCGGGGGTACCGCAAAACCAGCAACTCACATAGGTTCCCATACGAGTCAAGGTACGACCGGTGGACAAACCTGAGTTAAATTGGCTGCCCAGTTTGGGTTGGCTGGTGGGATTTGGAGTACCGGTATCCAGGAGCGCAACCGTTATGCCTCTACCGGAATTGTTGCCCCAGGCGGTGCCGATGCGGGGCACGCCATGGTGCCAGGATTGCTTGGCAGCGGGAGTGATGTTGGTAAAATCCGCTGTCGGAATACTTGGGTTGCCACTTACCCCACAGCCGGAATCACTACGCAAACGCTCTTCGATGTAGCTGTAACCCATGGGCTCGATGTAGCGTACCTGCGGTAAGCTGCGCAATTTTTCGATGATGCCCAAACTGGTGATTTTGATGTCGATTACAGGCAAAACGGCTTCCTCTCCAAATGGCATCAGGTCACGGGCCGTGATGGTTTTGGCCGGGTTTTGCAGATTGGTTTCTTCTACAATATAATTGATCAGTTCTTCGCGGACTTGTTTCCATTCCTTGCGCTGGATGTCGATTTGGTGCAAGCGTTGGTTGACGTTTTTTTCATTAGCGGGTTGGTAGCCGATACACATGATGGAATCGCTCAGCAAGTTGGCGCTCCACACGGTGTGTGCATCCACCATGCTCCATTCAAATTTCTGGTGTTCATTCAGCAGGTTCAGGGCTTGCCGATTGATTTCTGCGCGGGTTTTGAGGGTGGCGCCCGCGTGTAAATCGCTGGGACTGTTGTCCAGATTCAGGCTATTTTCTTTGTCGCAGGAAAAGGCCAAAGTAAGTAAAACCGTAAATAAGGTAAGTTTACGCATCATTGGTACAGAGGTGTTTTAGGAATGAACGAAAGATATATTGTTCTGAGCATAAAAATAGCGAATATTCGCAAACTTGTTAGCGAACGAAAAAAATTAATATTGGTTGGTTATTCATGTCCTCCAAGCAAAACATCCAGCTGCATTAATTTTTTGCCACTTTCCAAAAATTTGTACATTCACTACGTTGAAATCATCTATTTCCCTAAAATATGCTCAACTATAAATTCATCGCAGCTGCTTTTTTCTTGCTCCTTTTGATCGCCTACTGGTGGTGGCTTTTTTTCAAAAAAAAAACGCCCCAAATCCACCCCATTCCCCGCACCATGGAAGCACATTTTAAGCGAAAAAGTCGATTTTTACAGTCAACTTTCCGCAACAGAAAAGCTCCGTTTTGAGGAGAGCACACTAGATTTTTTGGACAAAATCAGCATCACCGGCATCGACACCGATGTGAATGATGCCGACAAGCTGCTCGTAGCGGCGAGCGCAGTGATCCCCCTTTTTGGGTTTCCGGGATGGCATTACCACAACCTGCACGAAGTGCTCTTGTACGATGCACCCTTCAATCATGACTACGAAACGGAACAGGGCAAAAACCGCAATATCCTGGGCATGGTCGGTAGCGGTAGCATGAACCGGATGATGATTTTGTCCAAACCTGACCTGCACGAAGGTTTTGATCAGCAGCGTTCCCACCACAATGTAGGCATCCACGAGTTTGTCCACTTGCTCGATAAGGCCGACGGTGCTACCGACGGCCTCCTGGAAGCACTACTCCAACAACCATTCCTGGTTCCCTGGGTAAAACTGATGCACCGCGAAATTGAAGCGATCAAAGCGGGAAGGTCTACGATCAATGTGTATGGCAGTACCAACGAGGCCGAGTTTTTCAGCGTGGTGAGCGAGTACTTTTTCAAACAGCCCGGGCGGTTGAAAAAAAATCATCCCGAGTTGTTTGATCTGTTGGAGCGGGTTTTTAGGCAGGATTTGGCGTAGGGAGGCCGAAGGGTTATTGGTTGAAGTGCCTGAAGGTTTCGCTTCGTAAAGCTAAACCTTTATTTGCATATCAATGTAATCGCTCTCATGAAACCTAAATCCAATTTTTTCATATAACTTATTAGCAACTTTGTTTTCACGATTGACGGTTAGTTGTACTTTATCACATTTTTTTTCTTTAAACCAACTTAGGCTTTGTTCCATAAGCTTAAATGCTATGCCTTTCTGTCTCTTTTCTGTGACTACAAAAAGTTCGTTTATAAAACCCAAATTATGATTTTTATCATCAATGCTTAAAAAAGTGTATCCCAATATTTTTTCAGATTGTTTCCACAATAAATAAAGGCATGTATCATATGCCAAGTATTTTTTCAAGTATCTTTTACTTCTTTGTATTTCTTTGGGTGACATAGGCTTTTCGCCATGTTCAGCCTTTAAAAACTGCTCAAATTCAATTATCAATGGAGCTAAGGCTTTGAAATCATTTATCGTTGCGGGTTCAATTTGAGGCACTATCATTTCGTAATTTGTTTAACCATATTTTTTGTTAATCGTATCACCGTGCAAAATTAAAGAGTATTAAATAAAATGCAATGGTTAAATTGGTATCTAACCCGCTAGTTCAAGTCTTGCCCACAAGCATTTAAGGCGCAACACTGGTTCAATCTCTCCGATGGAGAAGTTGTTTGCTTTTTAGAGACGGGGAATGTAAAACTGCAAGAAGCTGCTGTTCATAAAGTCTAAATGATAAAGCCTCGTGTCTAAAATTAATGTATATTTGTCTAGTTGACTTAAAAAAGAAAATCATGGTTGCGCTTGTCGGTACCTACCTAAACGGTTATGTCAAACTGGACAAAGAGTTCATTTCCAGCAATCCAGTGAAAGTTATTGTTACTTTTTTGGAAGAAATCCCCATTCCAACCGAGGAAGGATTATCCCGTAGTGATTTTTCTTTTTCGGAGAGCCAAAAAAACCTGGAGGATTTCAAAGGGTCTTTCAGTGATTCAGTGGTTGAAGAGCGTAGTGCAGAGCTATGAAATTATTTTTAGACACTTCCGTTTTGTTCAAACTTTACCATAGAGAGGCAGATACCGAAGAATTTGAGCTCGTGTTTTCAAATTTCAGAATCACCAGTGTATTCCTATCAGAAATTGCCAAAATCGAATTTGCTTCTACTATCTAGAAGAAGGTTCGAACAGGCGAAATCACTCCTGAACAAGCTAATAGAACTTTGCAGTTGTTCACCAATGACTTTGAGAAATACGCCTTTATCTCAACCGATAGCCTAGTTCTTGAGCAAGCCAGAAATTTGGTCTCCAAATATGGTTTGCAAGGGCTAAGAACTTTGGACAGTATTCAATTGGCTACCGCAGTACTGCTATCCCATCAAGCGGATCTTTTTCTTACTGCCGACAAGCTTTTGAAGTCTTTTATGCAGGGCGAAGGGTTGTTGGTTGAAGCGCCTGAGGGTTAATTTATTTAACGCAGGTTCAGTGCTTCAAAGAATACCGATTACCTAGTCTGTCATGCCTTCACCAACTTATTATTAAAAATGTTTGTTCATCAACAAATTTATCTAAAAAGTCTCGTTTAAAGCCATCTCTCGAATTTTTGTCCATCAGTCCAATAAGGTTTTCAACATCCTTCTTGTTTACAAGACATTTATCATTTTGAACTTTTTTAAAGAATTCCTTGGTCACTCCCTTTCGTTGATAGGATATCTCACTATAAAAATAAACCTCATCATAGTACTCATGATCGCTGTGTTGAAAGTGCCTTGTTCTCTTAAAAGCCGAAAATTTGCCTTCAAGTTCGGGGTTCTCACTAGCAATAAGCCAGTCAGTTTCCTTTATTTCCTTGTCTTCAATTTTAACCAAAAATAAGTCAAGTCCCATTTAATTTCATTGTTTTAGCACATTCAAAGCCATCATCATCAAATTCTATTGACCAAACACGCTCAACAAAAAAGAGGTTCCCGAACCACGTTCGAGAACCCCGCATTCTTACTTACCAATCTTAAACATTAGACTTTACGAAAATTTTCGTTTTCCAGGAGCGGGAGGGTTTTTAGGCAGGATTTGGCGTAGGGAGAGGCTGGTAGTAGTGGGATTTTTTGCTTGATTCCGAAAAGATTTGGTGCAGATGCATACTAGCACCAGCCAGACAATCTCCATCAAGGTAATGGAATTTTTTTTATTACAATCTCAGCTTTTGCATTACCTAAATCACGTACACTAAGCACCAATGTGTCTCTAGCCAAGGCATAATTTTCCAAATGATTAAACCTTTCATAGTTTTCCAAAACATCTTCTATTCCATTTTCAATTTTCCTTATTTGAATATATGATTGACTTGTAGCATTGGATGGAATATGATATATTTTAAGAATGTAGTCTTTGTCAGGAACTTTTATGCTCTCAATCACTTCAAATTCATTATCAAAAAGAGTGAAGTTTGATAGTTGATAAAGGGAAAAAAATACAAGAGCAAAAATCAAAATCCCTAAGCCAATCAATATCTTCCTGCTTCTCATAGTTACTTCTTTTTAAAGAAATGAAACCCGCTAGTTCAAGTCTTGCCCACAAGCATTTAAGGCGCAACGCTGGTTCAATCTCTCCATACCTCCTCAATCCTCCTTTTCATCTCCTCAACCGTCACCTCCCCCAAAACCCATTCTTCTATCAAAGCCACACATTTCACCCTCGTCTCCACGGTAAGCACCGTATAAATCACCAATTCATCAATCGCCGCTTGGCCTTCCACTAGTTCGATGGTATCCATCCATGCAGTAGTAAGGGTGTTGTCTTCAAGCTCATTAGGATCAATTTGAATCACTCGAACCGCTCGATTTTTATCGGGGATATAAGCACTAAAGATTGGATTGCCGTCATAGTCATTGGCATCATTGATATAGGGACGATAAGAAAAACCATTTGCTGCGGCCAATTGATCAAAAAAGCGCTTCCAATAGGTTTTAGCTAAGCCGTATACCCTACGGTCTTCTAAAAAATTGGCGTAAAAAATTTGTGATGCCATGACTTTATGCATAAAGGTACCCCCTACCAATCTGAAAACGCCGCATTAAAAATATCCTCCATCAACTGGTTGCTAATGGTCCGAATCGCCGTTTCCTGCACCGTAGAAAAATCCTGATCGGATGGATAGTTGTAAAAAAAGGAGAAATTGCGCTTCCAGACCTCTTTTTGAGTGCGGTTGTTGAAGTATTCGATGGCCAGGGTGATGGTCAGGCGGTTGATGGCAGTGGTCTCCCCTACCCTAGGCGCTTCGGATGTGATGCGGAAATCGACCAGGGTGCCCCGCAATTCAATGTCCGGGTCCTCATCGGTGTATTTGAGGGTGGATTGTAAGCGTACTTTGTCTTTGAGCGCTTCCGTCAACTGAATGGGTAAGTTGGGCAGGGAGTTCTCCGCGTTGTTGAGAAACTGTGGGACGTAGTAGGTCTTTAACTCCCCCGTATCCGCCGGGTTCATCTTGATGCTACAGGCGCTGAGCAAGCACAGGCACAATAGGCTCAACACCTTGATGCTCAAGTACACTATCGACAGGGATGGCTTTACATTCATAGATCGTACTGTTTGATCTTGCGGTACAAGGTTCGCTCCGAAATGCCCAATTCCTTGGCCGCCTCTTTCCGGCGACCTTTGTATTTGCGCAATGCCTTTTGGATGAGGTTTTTTTCGTGGTCTTCGATGCGATAATTGTCATCCAGGATTTCTACGCTACCAAAAGCCCCCTGGGTTGCCCCCTTGTGCTCGGGCATTTGCTGCGGAATGATGACTTGTGGATTCAGGTCTTCTTCGTAATCCTCTTCCAGATCATCCAACCCATTGTGCAAGGGAATGGACTCTTTGGGGGGCGTATAATTGTAACGCGGTTCAGGCGAAGGAATCATGTTGCGGGGAGGGTCTAAAGAACGGAATTGCCGCAAATCGGGTACCCGCAGATCGTTGCCTTTGATGAGTTCAAAAACCAGCGACTTCAAATCGTTCAAGTCCTGCTTCATTTCAAAGAGGAACTTGTACAAGATATCCCGTTCCTGCAGATTGCCCGTTGCTTCGTTGCCAGCACCTACCAAAACCGGCAAATTGCGCGTAGCAATGCGGGGTTCAATCTCCAGCAGTGCTTCAGCAGTGATGATGCGTTCTTCGGACAAGACAGAAACCCGTTCCGCCACGTTTTTTAACTCGCGTACGTTGCCCGGCCAGGTGTAGTTTTTGATCAATAGCTGAGCCCGTTCGTCCAGTTGCACTGGTGCCGAGCGGTGGCGCTCAGCAAAGTCGGCAGCAAATTTGCGGAAAAGCAGGTACACGTCATCGGCCCGGTCGCGCAGGGCTGGTACAACGATGGATACGGTATTCAGACGGAAGTAAAGGTCTTCGCGGAATTTACCCTTTCTGACGTTTTCCTCCAAATCCACGTTGGTGGCGGCAATGATGCGAACATCGGTGCGCAGGACTTTATTAGAACCCACCCGGGTAAATTCACCATTTTCCAGGATGCGGAGTAGAAAAGTTTGAGTTTGCAGTGGCATTTCGCCGATTTCATCCAAAAAGATGGTGCCGCCGTCGTAGGTTTCAAAGTAGCCTTTGCGATCAGCATTAGCCCCGGTAAATGAGCCTTTTTCGTGGCCAAACAACTCTGAATTGATGGTACCTTCAGGGATGGCACCACAGTTGATGGCGATGAACTGATTGTGCTTGCGGGCGCTGAGTGAATGGATGATTTTTGAAAACACCTCTTTTCCCACGCCACTTTCACCGGTGATGAGCACCGTCAGGTCGGAGTTGGCTACTCGCACAGCATTGCTAAGCGCCCGATCGAGAAGGGGCGAATGGCCAATGATGCCGAAGCGCTGTTTTACGGAAAGAAGGTTGTCCATGCTTTAAGTTGAAAAGTTGGAATGTTGAAGAGTTGAAGAGTTGAGCCCCCTGGTCACTGAGCGTAGTCGAAGTGCCGGGGGCTCAACTCTTCAACTCTTCAACATTCCAACTATAAAACGGCCTCCCCAATCAAAGTTGCACTACTCGCATCCTTGACGAGGACATTTATGTATTGACCTGGCTTGTAGCCGGCCACTTTTGGAAAAACAATCATTTTGTTCTGGGTGTTGCGCCCGCAGAAATCCTGGTCGGATTTACGGGAGTCACCCTCAATTAGTACTTCAAATACTTTGCCGATGTCGCGCTGGTTGTGGCGGTAACTCACCTTGGATTGCAGATTGATGATCTCCTGCAAGCGGCGTTTTTTTACTTCCAAGGTGATATCATCCGGGTATTTCCGCGCGGCCAGCGTACCGGGGCGTTCGGAATAAAAGAACATGTAGGACATGCTGTAATCTGCAAATTCAATCATGCTCAAGGTATCCTGGTGCTCCTCTTCTGTTTCTCCACAAAAACCGGCGATGATATCGGAAGAAATGGCACATTCGGGAATGATCTGGCGAATGGCTTCAACGCGTTCCATGTACCACTCGCGGTCGTAGGTGCGGTTCATGCGTTCCAGCACATTGCTGTTGCCTGATTGCACGGGCAAGTGGATGTACTTGCAGATATTCGGGTACTTTGCCATGGTGTGGAGTACCTCATTGGTAATGTCCTTGGGGTGAGAGGTGGAAAAACGCACCCGCAAATCGGGGGCTACCAGGGCCACCATCTCCAATAAGTGGGCGAAATTGACCAGGTTTTCCGTTTCCGGGTTGGTCCATTTGTAAGAATCCACGTTTTGGCCCAAGAGGGTTACTTCTTTGTATCCCCGATCGTACAGTTCCTGGGCTTCGGCCAAAATGCTGAAGGCATCCCGGCTGCGTTCACGACCGCGGGTGAAGGGCACCACGCAGAAGGAACACATGTTATCGCAGCCCCGCATGATGGAAATGAAGGCACTCACCCCATTGGAATCCAGGCGCAAGGGACTGATGTCGGCATAGGTTTCTTCCCGGGAAAGAAAAACGTTGATGCCTTTATCGCCATCTTCGGCGGTAGCCACCAATTTCGGCAGGTCGCGATAGGCATCGGGGCCAACTACCAGGTCGACCAGGCGTTCCTCCTCCAAAAATTTGGATTTCAAACGCTCCGCCATACAGCCTAGTACACCTACCAGGGTGCCTGGTCTTTGCCTTTTCATGGCATCAAATACCCGCAGGCGTTTGCGCACCGTTTCTTCGGCCTTTTCACGGATGGAACAGGTATTGACCAGGATCAAATCCGCCAGTTCGAGGCTCCTCGTCGGTTTGAAGCCTACTTCGGCCAGGATGGATGCCACAATTTCACTATCGCTGAAGTTCATCTGGCAACCGTAACTTTCGATGTAAAAGTGTTTGCCGGAAGGATCTTCAACCTGTTGTGGATAATTTTTAAAAAAGACTTCCCCCTGCTGCTCCTCATTCATCTGCTGGTGCGGCACGTCTAGCAAGGTTGGATTGTCGTTGTACAAGTGCATGTTGGTGATAATTGACGTTCACCTGAACAGCCAAATGGCAAAACAGGTTTCGTGGGACACAAAAGTAAGGGATATTTTGGTTTGAAGTGCCAAATTGGCAGAAAAAAGAAAAGAAAGAATCAGATTCAAAAAAGGCTTAAAAAAATGCTTGCCTGGTTGTAACCATTCGTTCCTGCCCGCATTACAACAATAAGTAAACAACTAAAAACATACTATTCACAGCATTTTTTCAAAAAAACTTTTTTCAAGCAACTATTTATCGAAAATTCGCATCATTCGAATATCAACAAAGCGGATTCGTCCGTTTGTATATTACTGAAACAATATTTACACACCTGACTAACCGAACTGTTATTAAATGAAACGCTCTCTAGGCCTGTGGATTATGTTGCTTGCCGTCAACATCGTCTTTGCCCAAAACCCGGCAAAAGTTACCATTAAAGGCAGTGTGGTGGATACCGCCAACATGCCTGCCCCCTACCCGACTGTAATGCTGCTCAACCCTACCGACTCCAGCCTGATCAATTTTACCCGCGCAGACGAAAAAGGAGGTTTTGAATTTAAAAATGTACGCAACGTTCCTTACCTGCTGAAAATCTCGCTGATCAGTTACCAGCCTCGTCAAATGTTGCTCCCGGCGCACGACAAGGAAGTGAATGACCTGGGCAATGTACCAATCAAACCCATTTCGCTGGAGCTGATGGAAGTGGTGATCAGAACCGCCAAATCGACCCTGAGCATTCACGGGGATACGATCGAATACGATGCCTCTACCTTTAAAGTGCCACCAGGCTCAACGGTAGAAGACCTGCTCCGGCGTTTGCCGGGTATCGATGTCGACGCAGATGGCAACATCAAATCGCAAGGTAAAGACGTAAAAAAGGTCTACATCGACGGTAAAACCTTCTTTGGTGACGATCCTAAAGCAGCGACCAAAAACCTGGGCGCCGAGACCATTTCCAAAGTCCAGGTGTTCAATGAAAAATCCGAACAAGCCAAACTAACCGGAGTAGACGATGGCCAAAAGAACAAGGTGATGAACCTCGAGCTCAAGGCCGAATACAAAAAAGGTTCCTTCGGTAAAATCACCGGAGCGCTGGGCGATCAGGACCGTTGGGCCGCCCGTGGCAACTACAACCGCTTCAACACCAAAGAACAGTTTTCATTGATTGGTTTTGGCAACAACATCAACCAAACCGGGGTCAACTGGGAAGATTATGGGGAGTTTAAAGGCCAAAATGCCTACAATGATTTTGACAGCGGCGACTTTGGTTTCAACAGCGGGGGCGGTATGCGCTTCTTTTATTCCGATGGTGGCGGCCTGACCAACTGGTTTGACGGTCGTGGATTCACCAAAAATTACGGAGGTGGCATCAATTACAACTTTGACAATGGCAAAAAATCCAAGTTCAATGCCAGTTACACCTACAACCAAACCGACTTGAACCTGGACGAATATTCCTTCCGCCAGACCTTCTTGTTGGATACCAGTTTTTTCAACAATGACACGCTCAACCGGGGTGAGTTCCGCAACAACCACATCCTCAATGGCCGTCTGGAGCAAAACCTCGACTCCAATAATGTGCTCATCGTCAAAGCCAATGCACGCCTGAGCAATCAGGATGCAGGGAGCTCACAAAGCCAGTTTTTTTCCAATAGCCTGGAAAAGGCCAATAACCGCCTTTCCACCGACAATGATTCCAATCGGGATACCTGGGCGCTAACCAGCTCCATGATTTTCCGGCACCGTTTCAAGAAAAAAGGGCGCTCTTTTGCCTTTAGCGCCGCTTTTAACCAAAACCAAAATGATTTGGATGAACGCTTTACTTCGATCAATCGCTTTTTTACTGCAAATACCTTTACCGATCAGATTCGCCAGCTCAACCGCGACAACAATGGCAACGATGAGCTCAAATCCAGCATTTTGTATACCGATGCGCTGAGCAAAAAATGGTTCTGGGAAAGCTTTTACAACTTTAGTCAATCCACCAGTCAAAATCAACGTCGGGTAAGTGACCCCGAATTGAATGATCAGTTGATCGAGAACCTGAGCCTTTTTTCTGACAATAAACTCCTCTACAATCGTTTGGGTAGTGGCATTCGTTATTCCCACGAAGGGGTCAACCTGTCTTTTGGCCTGGCTGCACTGCAATACAATTTGCACGGCGAGTTTTCCAGAGATGAAGATCAGCCCCTGGTTGCCCCAGCGGTAGACCGTACTTTTACCCACGTTACGCCAAATTTTAGTGCCGACATTGAGCTACTCAGCAACCTGAGCGTCAATACCAGTTACTCCTACTCGGTGGTTGCGCCCAGGTTCAACGATTTGCGGCCAGTGACCACCTACAACAATCCGGCGTTCCGCTCGGAAGGCAATCCCAATCTGGATCCAGAATTGAGCCATAATCTGTCGGCAGGGATGTACTTCTGGGATCCGAGCAGCATGAGCAGCATGGGATTGAGTATGGATTACGCCATAAAGGAAAGCCAGATCGTTTACAATCAGGTTATTCAAAGTGATGATGAACTGGGTATCCTGAGTCTTACCCGGCCTGAAAATGTTAGCGGAGGGCGAGAAATGTCCGGTTACCTGTGGATGAATCGCCCAATCATCAAAACCAAATTGACCCTGTCCGCAAATGGTAGCCTCCGGTTCAGCAAAAACCCGGCTTTCGTGAATGGTGTAGAAAATGAGACCCAAAGCAACGGAGGGAACATCTCCATGAGTTTGAGTGCAACGCCCAATCCAAAACTGATTTTCTCCTTGACTGGCGATCTCAACATGACCAACATTAGTTATTCGATTCAGTCCTCGCAAAACCAAAAAATCCGCAATACGGGGATTGATGGCAACCTGAAGTACCAGTTTGCCAAAAAGATGTTCCTGGAAACCAACCTGGATTACAACATTTTCCGCAACGACCGCTTCAATTTCAAACAGGACATTCCAATTTGGAACGCCTCGGTACGCCGCATCATTGGCAAATCCAATAAAATTGAGATGCGCCTGGCTGCTTTTGACTTGCTCAACAAGCGCCTGACCATCAACCAAAACGGCTCTGCCAACTTCGTGGAACGCCGCATTTCCAATACCCTGGCTCGTTACTTCATGCTCAGCATGAGCTACAATGTGCGGGGGTACGAGAACAAATTGAAGAAAAACAATTATTGGTAACCAACAGCTGTCAGCGATCAGCTAAAAAATTATACTACTGGACATTTTTGTATTTCAGAAGCGAAGGACATGAATTGCCACGTGCTTTAGCGCGTGGATGGAGATTGCCTTTTTGATGGACTTTAGTCCTGGCATCAATATTTAAACGAGGGCTGAAGCCCATTTTAAAAAAATCCTGCTAACCACGCGCTAAAGCACGTGGCAATTCATGTCCTCCGAGTAAAATGTCCAGTAGGCTAAAAAATACACACATGAAGAAAATACTCTTTTTGATCCTCCTTTTTTGTCCAGCACTGGTTTTTTCCCAGCCCATGGAGGGTCGCATTCGTTATTTGGTAACCCGTCACTGGACCAAAATGATGTCGCACCTCGACTACATGAGCAAACAAAGTCGTGAACGAGCCTCTTACATGTGGGGCAACCGCTCGGAGTGGAAAACCTACAGCAATTTGTATTTCAATGAAACACAAACCAAGTTCGAACTATCGGAAGAAAAAGCCGAGCCGGAGGATGAAGGTGGATATTCCTGGCGCAAGGAACTATTTTTCATCAAACGTGATTATGCTAAAAATGCCCAATTCGATGGTCGGACTTTGATGGGAAAACCCTACCTCATTGAAGATACCATCTCAGCACCAAAATGGCGGATTTTAAATGACCTCAAAGAGGTGGCGGGCCACATCTGTATGAACGCAGTCATGGTAGATACACTGCGCAAACAAAGAATTGTAGCCTGGTTTGCCCAAGATATGCTGCACAACGGCGGCCCTGAAAGTTTTCATGGTCTCCCTGGGATGATTCTGGAGATCGACGTCAATGACGGTGCCATGATTTTGACAGCTGACTTGATTGAAATGAAAAAGCTTACGAATGAACTGGATCCTCCAGCCAAGTTGAAGGGCAAAAAAATCAAACAAGCAGACTATGAAAAAATCGTAAAAGAGCAGATCAAACAAAGAATGATCGAGGAGCAGCCCTGGTACTGGAATATTCCTTACATCTAAATAAGACTTGTCCTAAACCTTTCCAATATAGATCAGTAAGAAGCGCAGCTCGGTGTTATGCCGGCTGCGCTTTCCTTTTTTTTCCCGATTATTGAAAAATTTCACGAAGCTCCAAGGTTCCCCGATAATTCAGGTGGGGACAGGTTCTGGCTATTTTTAAAGCCTCTTCTTTATTCGCAGCTTCAAAGAGGAAATAGCCACTCATTTCATCCGCCGAGGTTTTTATCTCATGGTCGATCACCTCTACCTCGGCACCTTGTTTGTGCAAACGCCAGGCTTTGCCATGCAGGGCTTCACCCCCAGCCCAGCGCTCTTTTTTCAGGTTTTCCACCCAGGCGGTGTATTCCTTGAATTGTTGCATTCCATCGGCGGGTGGCACATCATCGGCTTTGACCAGAAGGGCAAAACGGGGCTTCCCGCTGGATTTTTCTACAATCAGGCTTTCCTTGCTGGATTTCCCGGCAAAAAATGCGCCAACAGCAATACACAAACATAAAAGGGTTGCACTGGCAATGCCAAAAAACGAGGCTGGAATCAGAGCCTTGGGTGCAGTCAATAAACCTTCAGTTTTCATAGTTTCTACAATTTTGGTGTACAAATGAGTGGGTGCACTGTCCGCAGGGTTTGATTCCTGGGCAGGTGTATGTTTGTCCTGGTTTGGATTCTGCTTACTCATCGATCAAATTACTTTTCCAGATCAATTTTCTTTTCCTGATCAAATTTCTCTTCCAATTGCGCCCGCAACAAATTCCTCGCACGAGATAACTGGCTTTTGCTCGTCCCCACACTAATGTTCAGAAGGCTGGCAATTTCCTCGTGTTTAAAACCTTCGAGGTCGTACAGGCTCAAGACCATTTTGTATCCTGTGGGCAAACCTTCGATGGCGGCCAACAAATCCGCCCTGTCCAATTGCTGATCCGGCCAGATGGCTTGTTCTGGCGCTTCCTCAAGCGAAACCAGGCGTTTTTGTGCCTGGGCCTGGGTCCGCCACTGCTCGCGTACCCGCATGAGTACAAAACCCGACAGCCAGGTGCGCAAACCGGAATCCCAACGGAACTGAGGCAATTTTTCAATACCCCGCAGCCATACATCCTGCAATACATCTTCTGCCTGTTCCCGATTGTTCTGACACAAACGTAGAGCCAGGCGCCACAATACATGGTTGTGGCGTTGGAACAGAAGCCGGAAAGCCCATTCTTCACGCGTGAGCAAAAAAGCTTCTACCAGAGCACGGTCGGTCAGGTTGGTGAACAGTGACATTGTTAGTTAGTGATCAAAAGGGGACAAATGGTTGCATGCACTGATTTTTTTTTCAAATCAGGTTGGCTACATCCGATAGCAGAATAATTTAGTTCTATTTTGGCCAAAATAGATTCGTAAAAGTTAATTTGCAGTAGCAAGCTTGCCGGAGGAGTTGTTTTTTTTTGCATTACAGTTCTCCAGGAGCTTGTATTCATTGAGATTATGCTGAGCAGACCATGTTAAAAGATAAAAAAATTGTCATTATCGGTGGTACCACTGGAATTGGGTTTTCTGCGGCCAAGGCTTTTGTGCGCGAAGGTGCTGTAGTGGTTGTGGTAGGCAGAAATCCGGAAAGTGCCCAGGTGTCCCAGGCGGCTCTGGGTCAAAAAGCCACTGTAATGGCCGCAGATGCCAGCGACCCCACTACCGCTGAAAAGGCCATTGATTTGTGCATCGATACTTTTGGCGATTTTGATGGCTTGTACCATGTAGCAGGTGGAAGTGGACGAAAATTTGGCGATGGACCCCTCCACGAACTCAGCCTGGAAGGTTGGAACCAAACCTTTGAGCTCAACCTCACCGGGCTCATGCTCTCCAATCAGGCCGCCATTCGCAGGTTTCGGGCCCTGGGCAAAGCAGGCACCATCCTGAATATGGGTTCCGTCCTGGGTTTTTCGCCCTCCCCAAAATACTTTGTCACCCATGCTTACGCTGCGGCAAAATCGGCCGTGATTGGGTTTACCAAATCCATTGCGGCCTATTATGCTGCCGACAACATTCGCATCAATCTTCTGGCCCCTGCCCTGGTCGAAACACCTATGTCAGAGCGGGCCAGTAAAGACGAGACCATCCTGCGTTTTGTCAAAACCAAACAACCACTGGACGGAGGGCGGAATGGCCGGCCCGAAGACCTGGATGGCGCGGCCATCTATTTTATGTCAGATGCTTCCAAATTCACCACCGGACAAACCTTGTATGTCGACGGTGGCTGGGAGCTATCCGAAGGGCAGTATTAATGCATTTATCTAAAATCAACTCAAGCGAATTGCAAAATCCGATGTCGTATACTCAAACTTATCTCCAAAAATGCCAGGGTCTGTTGGAAACGGTAGCCCAGCAGGAAGTCAATATCCAGCGGGCAGCCGCTCTTTTTGCCAAATCCATTCTCGCGGGCCGCATGGTTCACGTTTTTGGCAGTGGCCACAGCCGGATTATGGTGGAGGAAATGTGGCCGCGTTATGGGTCCTTTCCTGGCTTCAACCCCATCGTGGAATTGTCCCTGACTTTTCACAACCTGGTGGTGGGGGCCAACGGACAACGGCAGGCCATGTTTTTGGAAAATATACCTGGCCTGGCTCAGCAAATTCTGCGGAATTTCGATCTTTCTGAGTTGGATACTGCCCTCATCATTTCTTCTTCCGGCTGCAATGTAGTGCCCATCGAAATGGCCGAGTTGTTTCAACAAAAAGGCATCAAAACCGTGGGTATCATTTCCCGGCAGCATTCCGAGGCAAGTATCAGCAAACGCCAGGATGGCCACAAACTGCAAGATTTTTGTGACATCGTACTCGATTCGGGCGCTCCAGTTGGCGATGCGATGGTCTCCATAAAAAACCTGGATACACCTGTTGCTCCGGGCTCTACCGTAGGGTCTTGTATGCTCATCAATTGTATCAAGGCTGAATTGGCCAATTTGCTGACTGAAGCGGGCCACCCCCCCAAGGTACTGACTGCCGGTGCAGTGATCGGTACAGAACGCGCCACCGAGTTGTTTCAGGCTGCTTATGATGAGCATGCCCACCGCATTGCACGGATGTATGAGAAGGTAGGTATCCCTAGTTATGTTTCTGAGTTAGTTAGTCGGCCTTGACTTTCTCAAGGTCGACTAACTAAATTCAGCTTTCCATTAATAACTCAATCCATCGCCAAATTTGAACAAGGCATATTCTTTGGATTTGAGGTAACCGGGCACGTCCGACTGATTGTCCAGGACTGCCGAACGAGAGACTGGCGTTGAAAAAGGCATTTTGCCACTTGGGTTAAACTTGCCACTCAACACATCCAAAAGTGCTTCGGTAGAGGTGCCAAAAGTAGCCAAAACCGTTTTTACATTCGGATTGTCGATTTCGTCAATCACCCAGGGGCTGCTGTAGTTGATGACCAGCACGGTAGGCTTGTGGTAGGTCGTTTCGTTGACCCGAGCTATGTCAATTTTATTTTTGGACAATTGCAACTCGATCGGCCCATCCTTGGTGTTGAACAAACTCCCCATGTTGGGTGTCAGCCATAACACCACTACATCGGCAGCTTCACGGGTGGATACGAATTCCAGGTCCCAATTGTTGGTTTTAGGCATGATCACCGTTGCTGGGGCGGTACGGCCATTGTCGTAATAAGATTCTACGTAAACCTTGGTTTTTTTGGCCAGGGGCAGCAGTTTGGCACCATTGCGCAACAGCACAATGGATTTGCGCAAGGCCAGATCGGCTTGTTTTTGAAACTCCGCATTGCCCACTGTTTTTTCAGCTACAGCTACATCAACATATGGATTTTCAAACAGCCCCAATTCCATTTTTTCCTTCAACAAACGGGAAATGGACTCATTGATCCGGGCTTCAGAAATCATTCCCTTTTTCACGACTTCCAACAATTGAGATGGATCGCCAGAGCCAGAAAACAGGTCCACTCCGCACTCAATGGCTTTTTGGTAGCGTTCCAGGATGCTGAGTTTTTCTACACCCCAGGGCATCATTTCAATAGGGCCTGTGTCGGAGTTGATGATGCCTTTGAAGCCCATTTTATCCCGCAACAGGTCTTTGATGATGGCTTTATTGTAGGCGAAGGCCAATTCTTCGTATTGGGTTCCAATTGGTTTGGCATAATAAGGCATAATTGCCGAAGTACCCGCATCGATGGCCGCCTGGAAAGGCTTCAGGTGGTAATCAAACATTTTGCCGGGGTAATGTTGGTCTTTGCCCCATTCAAAGTGTGGGTCCTTGCCTTCTACTTGGGGGCCGCCACCGGGGAAATGTTTGGTGGTCAAGGCGACGGATTGAGCGCCTAGTTTGGTACCTTGAAAGCCGAGTACAATTTCCCGCATCATGCCTGCGGCGAGGTCCGCATTTTCCCCAAAAGTTCCTTCAATGCGTTGCCAGCGTGGCTCGGTGGCCAGATCGGCCATGTACATGTAGCCTTTGCGCAGGCCCACTGCGGCCCATTCTTTTGCGGCAATTTCGGCAAAAGTTCGGGTCATTTTGAGGTCGTTCATGGCAGCTAAACCCAGTTCACCCGGCCACCTCGAAAAAACCGTAGTCCCCACACTCAAACCAATGGAAGCATCAACCGTGATGTGGTTGCGGGGATTGGAAGCCACAATCGCGGGGATGCCCAGGCGTGTATCTTCACAAAGGGCTTGTAAGTTATTGGCCCATTCCGCCATCGTTTTGGCTGAGGTATTGACGCGCAGGATGAAATGCCGCAGGTGGCGTTCCTTCACCCCTTTGGTGGTACCGGAGGCGGTGAGTAAGGGAAATGGCAAGGGTTTGCGGGAAAACATGTTGGTTTCCTGCTTCAGGTCTTCTTCGTTGAAGCCACTGGTAATCTCTGCCCTTGGCGCATTTTGTTGAAAGGAAAAATCACCAGCCAGACGGGTGGTGCTGATGAGCATGAAGCCTACTTTTTCCTCGATGCTCATTTTGCTGATCAGGTCTTGAACACGGGTTTCGACGGGCAGTCGCCAGTCTTCGTAGGCATCTAGTTTGCCATTTTTATTCAGATCTTTGAATTCAAGTCCTGCCTTCTTAATGATTTTGGCGGAGCGGTAACCCAGCTGGGCTTGGGTTGGTTTTTGGGCAAAAAGAGGCGAAGTAAATAGACCTACTCCCAAAATGAGTAGAAACAGTATTCTGCATTTAGCCGTAAAAAGGAGTGATGGTACAGTTTTCATTCTCTTCCGTTTTTGATCAAAAGACGGAAGAGTTATCAGGCACCCTTACTTTTAATCCTTAAAAGTCAAAAGATTATTGCCACCTATTTGTCCCTACTCATTTCTTGAGCTTTTTCATCCGAATTGGGTTGTACCAAAGCCAAAAGCCACTAATGGCCAAAAACACCAGGCCAATTCCGGCTAAAGTGGTGTAGAATAGTTTGATCTGGTCGCCGCCCAACTTCAATTCCAGGTCCAGAATCGAGCCATCGTGGATTTTTTCGATCCAATCCGAATTGCGGGCATTCACCGCCAGTATCTGGCCAGTGGCGCAGTCGATTTGTAGTTCGGTAAAATGATCAGCAAATACAATTTTGGCAATGCCCTTTTGTGGACGTACGTCGATGCGGTCGATCTCGGGGGATTTTTTCAAAGTCAGGGTGGCATAGTTACCAGCCACCTTGCTGATGCTGTCCAGGCTAATCCATGTTTGGGTCTCGAGGTTGCTACCCTTTTCGGTTTTGGGTAAAAGACCAGCTTGTTTTTTCCAACCCAACAACAAACCAGTGGTGCCGATCAAAGTCAAAAACAGGAACAAGGGGATGGCAAACCAGCGATGGAGTTTGCGGTACAGGCGAGTGGTAGAGGCAATGCGGGCTGTTTTTTGACTCATGAAGATGGTGTGATTTGTGGGGGTTGAAGATAGGAGAAATCTGGAATTGGTAGACTGAGGCCTAAAGAATATTGGTGGTTTTGCTAAAAAAGGGCAAATAAAAAAATGCAGCGCTGAAAAGGAATTCAGCGCTGCATCCAATTTAAATATTAAATGGGGCAATTGTTTTTAATTCTTAATAATATTGAGATCTAAAAAATGGGTTTAGTTTTACTTCTTGACCCAAAGTTCATTGATTTTTCAACACCAAAAAATCACATAATGATGTGATGGTCTTATTACTTCAGCGGTTTTATTTTTTTAAAAATGCTTTATTGATGGCTTCTGCCACTGAGTGTACATGCATTTTTTCGTAAATCCTTTTGATGTGAGTTCGCACTGTATCAATGCTGATGTTCAATTCAGTTGCAACCATTTTGTAACTATTGCCTTTAGCCAGGCTGGTTAAAACCTCTTGTTCCCGGCTGGTAAGTTTATCCAATTCGAGATTAACTGCTGGCTTTTTAGGGAACAATTGTAATACTTTTCGTGCAATCACTGGGGACATTGGCGCGCCGCCACTGTATACCTCCTCAATCGCTTCTAGAATTTTAGACGGTGGGGTTTTTTTTAGCAAATACCCGCTTGCTCCAGCACAAAGGGCATTAAACACTTTTTCATCTTCATCAAATACAGTTAACATCAGAACCTCCGTAGAGGGAGATATCTGTTTGACAATATAAGCCCCTTCTATTCCTGAACGCCCAGGCAGATCGATATCCATCAAAATAACATCGGGCTGAGTGAAATGAAGCTGGGCCTCAATTTCATTGCAATCACCATGGGCACCCACGAGTGTAAAACTTTCTAATCCTTTGATAAGTATTATCAGCGCTTCCCGTAAGGCAGAATTGTCTTCATAAATGGCTACAGTTATTGGCATAGTTTTTTGGATTAAGTTCGGATAATATTTTGTTGTAAAACATCCCATTATGATGTGATGGGAAAAGATAAGTCTACCGAAGTGCCTTTCCCTATATTGCTTTCCAAATGCATTTTACCTCGTAAGCGAGTTGCTCTTTCTTGTAAATTTCGCAAACCGTTGCCTGGCTTTATTTTGTCAAATATAAAACCTTTACCATCATCCTTCACCCTTAGTTCAATTAATACACCAACTTTTTGGATATTCACCCATACCTCGCTGGCTTGTGCATATTTCGCTACATTATTAATGGTTTCTTTAAAAAAAAGATAAAAATCCTTACGGTATTCCATTGAAAGTTGAAGCCCTTCAAGCGTTTGTTCAGCATTAAAATGGAGGATAACATCCTTGGCTTCCAATGTTTCTGCTGCAAAAGTGCGCATCTTCTGGATCACCACCCCCATTTCGTCATTGTGCGGATTAACACTCCAAACGATGTCACTCATTGTATCCATTACTTCTCTCGTCCTTTCACTTATGATTTGAATTGATCCCAGCATACCGTCATTCGGGTGTTTTCTTTGCATGGCATCACTCAGAATCGAAATACTACTCAATGTTGATCCCATCTCGTCATGCAAATCTCTGGCAATTTGCTGGCGAATATGTTCCTGCTTTTTCCGTTGTAAGGTGCGGTAACGAAATAGTTCAAACACCAATAAACAAACCAAAAGAGCAATTATCGTGTAAAACCACCAGGTACGCCAATATGGCCTTACAATATTAATTTTCAGTTCTTTAGGGTATTTTTGCCAGCCCCCCTGAGCATTGCTGGCGGTAAACAAAAAACGATAATGGCCATATGGCAGGTTGGCATAAGTGATAAAATTCTGGGTCCCCAAATCTGACCAAACCTGATCATATCCTGCTAAATAAACTTTAAACTGGTTGTGCGCAGGATCGCGGTAATCAAGCGCACTCATTTCAAATTTCAGCGTATTTTGGTGGTAGGGCAAACGTATCGATTTTGTATTATCAATGGAGGTACCGCCAAACCAGTATTTATCATGGATTTTCAGCCCGGAAATCACCAAGGTCGGAACAGGTGCAGGCGCATCGATTAACCGAGCATTGATCACATCCACTCCATTGTTTCCACCAGCCCAAATCTGCCCCCTTTGGTCCAAAACAAGCCCCTTAAAGTTGAATTCACTGGAAAAAAGGCCATCTTTTCGAGTGAAATGGCGCAAGGTTCCTTCAGTTGTTGAATAGGAATAAATCCCCCTATTCCCGGATAGCCACAGTACTCCTTTATCATCAAGTACCATAGATTTAATGGCATGTTTCAATTCGGAAGGTTGCTTAAAGGTTGTGTCTTCTTTAAAAGAGAATCGGTTAATTTTGCGTAGGCCGTTAAGCGTACTTATCCAAATTGTAGAGTCTTTAGGAACATCAACAATACCTGAAACAAATCCTGTTTCAAGTTTACGTATAACCCCTGATCTCGAGCGAGAATCCAATAAAAGCAATTGTGTATTGGTACCTGCTAAAAAAATATCTTTAGCAAAGGGTTGTAGCACATTAGCAGGCTCCCTATTAAAACTGTGGACAATCTTCTTTAACTTTTTATCAAACACTTGCATCCCTTCATTCGTCGCCAATAACAAACGATCCAGACCTAAGTTTTCGACATCATAAATGAGCCAAGCTCCCGTTGAAGCTAGCACAGGTTGGAGGTTTAACCCTTTGTTTTCAACTTTTGCTAAGCCCTCATTAGAATAACACCAAATCTGATTAGTTACATCCTGAAAAAACTGAGCGTAATAGGGAAAATGCGCCTGGCGATAGATTTGCAATCTTTCATCAAAAATCCTTACCAGTCCATTTTCAGAAATACACCACATCCCATTATCTCCATCTTGCCAAATTTGGTTGATTGATGTAGGAGGAAATTTATTTATTTGTAAAGGGTGTTTGATATGGGGCGGACTTATCTGAGCAAAAAACACTCCTTGTCCATATGCTGCCCCCCAAAGTTCATCACCAAATAAATAAATATCCTTGGTTTTTTGATTGGGAATATCGTTGGAAAGGCGCTCTACTTCCATAGCTGGGCTGTACAATCCTGTCTGAGGAGTAAAAAAACGAATTTCCCCCTTTTCCTGCGTCAAAACCAATAAACGATGGTCTTTCCATGAAACACAGGCCCGGATGCCTTCTCGATCATCCTTGCTTATGGGGAAAATTTGATAGTTTTGTGCTTGCGGCCCTTTACAAGCGATCAATCCACGATTGCTTACCAACCATATTACACCATCAATCGTATGTGCCTGACGAATATTTAATGACTCCTGTTTTTTTCCATCAAACCAAAGTTGTTGATTTTGGATGGTATAGTCGGGTTTATAATCAATTACTTCCATTCCTGGTTTTAAATCCCAATGGCAGGCCATAACTCGACGAACCTTACCATTTGGCATACATTGTACTGTACAACGTACCCCCTCAAAATAATGAAGTGCCTGGATTTTGTGACTGTCATTTGGATAATGAGTATCGAAGCGGTATAAGAAATTGTCAGCCCGTACCCAGAGATAGCGGTCTTGTTCTAGATGAAAGGCATAATATTGTTCTCTTTGCCCGCGCACCTGATTGCGTCGAATAAAATAATGTTCAAAGTACCCTTTATTTCGGAGATAACAGTTGATCGCATCCTCTGTGACAAACCAAAGGTCACCACGAGAATTTTCAAAAAATGGACTTTGAATGTTGTTCCCATATACATTTCTGGGGTTTAAGGTATCCGATTGATACCATTTGATGTTACGCCCATCAAAACGATGAAGGCCGTCCAGAGAGCTGATCCACACAAACCCCATTTTATCTTTATGGATGAAGGCGTTAGTGCTCTCTAGAAGACCTTCTTCTTGAGTAAGCCAGTTAATTTTAGAAAGGGTTTCTTGAGAATAAACCCCGATACAAAGTAAAAAAGCAAATAGAACCAGTGTGCTTTTGTTATAAATCATTTTTTATGTTATACGTCATTGCACTCCAACAAGTAAGAGAACTATCTTGAGCGTTAAACCGAGCCGAAAAACCTAACCATTTCTTTCATTCTTTTCTTTTGCTCAATGGTTAGTTTTTTAAAGCCTTGAAGACCTGTTCCTTTAGGCTTTTTTTCTAGGAAGGGGAGCTCTATGCCAATTTCTTTATACGCCCTAAACAATTCCTTCGAACGAATAGGCAATTGGACGTATTCAACTCCTTTGGGCTCAAAAGAGCTCGTTTCGCTAGCAAAAGCTCTAATCCCAGTTTCTGAAAACTTTAGCACTCCCACTAGAGCCACCTCACTTCTCCATACTGGTGGACAGGAAGGTCCAATATAATACGCAACACTGTCCGCATTTTCAACTACAATGGCGGTTTCGGGGTAACGATATGGTGAAAATTTTAAGGTCCGGTAGTTTTGCCATACTCCAGGATCTTCAAAAAAATGGACAACTGCTCTTGAAGCATAAAGGAAGTCTCCTGCGAAATTAACACTAATGTAGTGATTCAATATGTTTTTGTCCACAAAAACAACCATAAATTCCTTAATTAAAGGTGGCTCTGAAACAGTATCATTGTGGTCATAGTGCGAATGGATGACCTTTTCATCGGCAGAAAAATCATAAAGGGTTCCATTGTCGAGAATCGACAGCGCAGGTTGAGGCTCTACGACTAAGGTTGTGTCAATCATTGGGTCATGGCCGTTCCAAATGACTCGATCTATATGCAACTGATACCCATCAGTGGTGTCCATATCTGATCTAAAGCACAAGCCTACAACATTTGGATCTCCCCCTAGTGCTGCTCTGATGGTGTCACGTGGAATTTCAAAATCCATCGGAAAAAGTGTTGCTCCGGTTGCCATAATTTCTATTTTTTATAGTGAATTAAAACGCTGCTACATTAAATTAGACTCCATAGGTTGCAGTCATAAAATCTAGTTCAATAAACATAAAGGTATTATTTTTTGTATCGGTTTCAAATCACATGAATATGTGAATACCAACTGTCTTGGAGCAATAATTGAGTTCTCAATTTTCCTTAGAACTTTCCCTCCACTTTCTCCCCCAACTTTTGTAATCTTGCCCTCAAATCCAAAGCACTCCCAATGGCCAAAACAAAAAAATACTACGTCGTCTGGAAAGGAGCCAAACCCGGCATCTACGAAAGCTGGCCAGAGTGCCAAGCCCAAATCCAGGGTTTTCCCGGAGCGGCCTATAAGTCTTTTGAAAGCAAATCTGAAGCAGAAGCCGCCTATCAAAAAGGGTCACCCAGCTTCAAGCCCAAGCCAGGGGGTACCAGTAGCAAATCCTCCGCACCCCGCACCACCATTTCCAAAAGCGCCATCATCAAAACCAGCATCAGCGTGGATGCAGCCTGTAGCGGCAATCCCGGAAAAATGGAGTACCAAGGCGTCTGGACGGATACCAAAGAGCTGATTTTCCACAAAGAATTCCCCTTGGGTACCAATAACATTGGCGAGTTCCTCGCGCTGGTACACGCTCTGGCGCTTTGTCAGAAAAAGGGCTGGAACTACCCCATTTATTCCGACTCCGTCAATGCTATGAAGTGGGTCAAGCAGAAAAAATGCAAAACCACCCTGGTCGAAAATGCCAAAACTGCTGAACTCTACGACGTGATCGACCGCGCAGAACAATGGCTGCACGACAATACTTACAGCAATAAAATGATCAAGTGGGAAACGGAAGACTGGGGGGAAATTCCGGCGGATTTTGGAAGAAAGTAATCAAGAGCTTATTTAAGCGCTAAAACCTCCACGGAATAAACCTCGGCGTCTTCTTCTGATGAGCTCCATACTCTGGGTACTTCTCACTCGAAATTTTTTCACTAAAATCCGAACTGCCCAAAAACAATAAGACCAGGAGGATCCCACCCGTCAACGACCAATTGAGCCAACGCCCGGTCGCTGCTACACTAAAAAGATAATAAGCCAACCAGATACCCTGCTCAGCCGCATAATTAGGGTGACGTACCAAACGCCAAAGGCCGGTGGCACAAAAACCACGGGCGTATTCCCCATCCAGGGCTTCACCAGCTTTGATGCGGCGGTATTTCTCCGTTTGGAAATCGTACTGCTGTTGGTCAGCAATAAACTCAATGACGACCAGTGCCAAAAACAGCCCAATCGCCATAAAATCGATCCAATTCAGAGGCTTATCTGCCCCTTCCCAGGCCACCACAATCGGCAAATTGAACAACCAGATCAGGGTATTTTGGTACAGGGAGATGAAAAACAGGCCAAACAACACCCAGTTGATGCGTTTCTGAAACAGTGGATTTTGCCGCAAAACACCCCAGCGGTAATCCTCCTCCCCTTTCCAGGGAATCCAGTGGTAGCCGCCTCTCCGGGCAAAATTGAAGGTCAGGCGAATGGCCCAAATGCTCACCAGTGCGGCCATGATGACCATCCGTTGGTTCCAGTCACTTTGTTGGGCAAAAAACCAGGCGTAGGCCATGGGTACAATGCTCCAGATTTTGTCGACCTGGCTGTAGTTTTTGGTCAATTCGCTGACGACAAAACAGGTCAGTGCAACGCCCAGCATCAGGTAAAAGGAGCTTTGCAGGGCAGCCCATTGTACCTCATTCAAAGGCGTATCGTACTTGAAAGCAATGATGGGTAAGGCGATCAGCGTGAGGATCAGGAGAATAATGGTGCGCAACATAAATAATCGAGTCAATTAGGACGAATAAGGTGTTTGGACATTAAACAGGGTTCTATAAATAACAAAAGGCATCAAGCCTAAGCTCAATGCCTTCTGTGCAGGTTTTCTGATAAGTTAAGCGAACTTAGCTTCCAGGCCCATTTTTTTCACCAAGAGGTAGTAAAAAATAGCACGGTACTTGTTGCGGTTAGCCGTACCCATTTGTTCACAAACCTCCTTCAAGGCTGCATCGAGATCGGGACCATCGGCAAGTCCCATTTTTCCGATCAGGAAATTGTTTTTTACACGATCCAACTCGGTCTTGTCGGAGCAAGAAACCCGTGAGGAATCATCATTGTAGATTGATGGACCTAATGATTTTGTAATGGCTGTCAGGAGGGTTTCGTCAACGCCATTTACGTCGCGAGTACCGCCCAATTCTTCCTTGTACTTTACAAGCAAGTCATCAAATTGGCTCATGGAAAAAATTTTTGGGTTTTGAATGAGGCAGTAAAATAGAGAATTTCCCGGAATAGCGCTAATTTTTTCTCGATTTGTTCCTTTCTTTGCTGGATAAACAAAACTTGAACAAACACAAAAATTCATTCCAATGAAAATTCTTTTACTTTTTGCCTTCCTGTTGCTTGGTTTTATTGGGGGTTATGCCCAAGCAAGTTCCAAAAAGGTTAAAACAGGAGTGGTCCATACGGTATTTTTCTGGCTCAAAAATAAGGGCAATGCAGAAGACCTTGAAAAACTCTATCAGGGGGTAAAAACCTTAACCACCATCAAGGAAATCCAAGTTGCCTACATCGGCACTCCAGCCGATACCAAGGAACGCCCGGTAATCGATGGTTCTTACGACTTGTCCATCACCTGGGTATTCAAAAATTCAGCAGATCAGGACGCTTATCAAGTTCACCCTACCCACTTAAAATTTGTGGAAGAAAACAGCCATTTGTGGGAACGAGTGGTTGTTTATGATGCGAAAGGGAAGCAATAATAATGAGACATTAAGTCCTTTTAATGCTAAAAAAGAGCGCCTTATAGTTAGTCTACAAGGCGCTCTTTTTATAAAACCCAATTTAAAAATACCAGTGTTAGCATTTCTTATGGCTTAATTACCTTGCCTTCTTTGGCCGCTTTTTGCATAGGATTGGGTTGTGGATCAGCTTTGTGCTGTTTGTAAATCTGGAATCGGGACGGCATTTCCTTAACCGGCCAATTGTTGCTCTTTTCATCAATATCGGCCGTTTCTTTGAACGGATCAATCACGATGCCACTCACTTCTTTTTCCTTCATGAACACCTTGGAAAATTTATCTTCGTTTTTGCGCCAGATTTCCACAGGAATGCGCTCAATTTCCTTGGTGCCATCCTTGAAAGTCCATTCGATGATAATCGGCATGACCAGCCCGCCTTTGTTGCTAAAGTACAATTCGTAATAGTTTTTATCACCGAAGAGTTCTTTTTTCTCCTTATCGCTCAGGGTTTCGCCGTACAATGTTTGTTTGAAGTTTTGTACGGAATCTGCCGTTTCCCAGGGCTTGTAAGAGTCATAAAAATCGCGGAGATTGGGGTCTGACTCTACCGCAAATTCGACGCCGGCTTCGCGGTTGCGATCCTGGGTCAAGGTGCGCTCTGGTTTGCTGCTCTTGCGGGGGAAGCTACGTTCTTGTGGTTTCGGGTTGTTTTCCAGATCGGCCTTGAACCATTTTACGCTGTCCAGCGAAATGTCCACTGGTTCAATGCCATAGAACCAGCCGCGCCAGAACCAATCCAGGTCTACCCCACTGGCATCTTCCATGGTACGGAAAAAGTCAGCTGGAGTTGGGTGCTTAAACATCCAACGACGCGCATATTCCTTGAAGGCGTAGTCAAACAACTCCCGCCCCATGATCGTTTCACGCAACATATTCAAACCAGCGGCGGGTTTGGAATAAGCATTAGGACCGAAGTTCACAATGTTTTCACTATTGGTCATGATTGGCTCCAACTGATTCTTCGGCAGGCGCATGTAGCTGGTGATGCCTTGGAATCCCGGACGGCGATTGTTGTCAAATTCCTGCATCGCAACCTCATCCATAAAGCTATTGATGCCTTCATCCATCCAGGTCCACTGGCGTTCATCACTGTTGACAATCATTGGGAAATAGTTGTGCCCAACTTCGTGAATGATTACGCCAATTGCACCGTATTTTACCCCTTCGCTATAGGTCCCGTCCTCTTCAGCGCGACCGTAGTTGAAGCAAATCATCGGATATTCCATACCGTTTGAGGCTTCCACCGAAATGGCGACCGGATAAGGATAAGGGAAGGTGTATTTGGAATACGTCTTGAGGGTGTGCGCTACTACTTTGGTTGAATATTTGCTATAAACGGGATAGGCTTCCTTGCCATAGTAGCTCATGCACATTACACGCTTGCCAGCCTCGGTGATGTGGGGCATGGCGTCCCATACAAATTTGCGGCTGGAAGTCCAGGCAAAATCCCGCACATTGTCGGCTTTGTAAATCCAGGTTTTGGTTCCGTTGGGTTTGGATTTTTCGTTTTTCTTGGCTTCGTCCAAGGTCACAATTTCCAGTGGCTCTTTGACACTTTTCGCCTGTTCCCAGCGCTTCAACTGCGTTGGCGTCAAAACCGTGGAATAGTTCAGGCACTCACCAGTTGAACCAACGATATGGTCCTCCGGTACCGTCATTTTTACAATAAAGTTACCGAAAGTAAGCGCGAACTCCCCTCTACCCGTGAATTGTTTGTTCTGCCAGCCTTCAAAATCACTGAACACGCACAATCTGGGGTACCATTGGGTGATGGTAAACAAGTAATTTCCATCTTTGCTGAAATACTCATAACCGCCCCGTCCTCGGAAAGTCATCCGATCGGTGATGTAGTAGTGCCAATCAACGTTGAAATTGAAGGTTTCGCCGGGTTTGAGCGGCTGTGGCAATTCCACCCGCATCATCGTTTGATTGATGCTGTATTTTAAATGTTTACCGACTGCATCGGTGATTTTTTGAATTTTGTGGCCGTATTTACTGATGTCTTCTTTGTCATAATTCTTCAATGCACTTTCACTCATAATGGGGGTCATGTGGCTGGGATTGGCTTTTTGAATCCCTGCCGACTCTGCAGCATGCTCATTCTCGTCCAGTTGTAGCCACAAATAGCGCAAGGTGTTCGGCGACTGATTGTAATAGGTAATCATTTCGCTACCGTCCAGCCGCAGGTTTTTTTCGTCGAGGGTACATTGAATATCATAATCTACCCGCTGTTGCCAGTATTCTGGTCCAGGTGCTCCATCCTGGCCGCGAACATCGTTGCCAGGCGCAAGAATGGTACCCAATTGCTCGAATTTGTTACCATGATTTGAGCCAGTCGGGTTTTGGCCAAAAACGGAGTCAATGGAACAATTGGCAAGAAACAGGATTAAAAAAAGCTTAAGTAAGTTAGGACTCGAAATTTTCATAGTCTTTTGATTTGAAAAAAAAAGGATGAATTCAAACTGCAATTAAACGAATTTACAACGAAATCTTTTAGGGTAATTCCTATCCGGTACTATTTTCTGACAAATGACAGATAACAAATGATGAATGGCGGCGATCAGCGATCAGGTGTCAGCGATCAGCCAGATGAGAGCCTGGCTGATCGCTGACACCTGATCGCTGATCCCTACCTCCCTGAGGGCTTTGGTATCGCCTTGCTTCCATCCACTACGGTTTCAATGCTCGAAACAGCGGATACGGCAAAGAAGCCCAAAACCTGTTTTTTGCTGTTTTGATCCAGTGGTTGAATGTTGGTTGGGATATTGGTTGGCACCGTGGCAAAAATGCCGCCATTGGTGGATTCTGTACGCACCAGTTGTAGAAAGAAAAAGGCTTCCGGTGGGATAGAATACAATTCCACTTTCACCTTGTCGTTGGCATTGTATAAGTCGGGACTGGCTCCTGCGCGAATGGGCAGGATGAACAACAAGCCATCAGCCGAGCCTCCTGGGCTGAAACTCCCATCGTATACGGTCAAAATCTGGCTGGGTTTGTCAAAAAGGGTATCGTTGCGATAGGCCCGTACCCAGTAACAATCGCCTTCTCCCCTTGGGTCACGGGCATAAAAATCTACCTGATACCCTTCCTGGCGCAAATCAGTGGGCGCTACCGGGTATTTTTGTTTGAAGTAGTTCACCGAATCAATGGGGGGCACCCGATTGACCTTGCTGATTGAAAAATACTCATCTGCACCATATTTGACGTACAAAGCATATTGTTTACCGACCTCCAGGATTTTGTCCCCGGTCATTTTGGGTTGCCAAACGTAGTTGCCATCATTTTTCAAATCCACAAAAGGATAAGGAATACTGTCTTCTGAAAAAAGAATGACGGTAGCACCCTTGGCAGGCACAATCCCTCCCTGATCAAAATAGGGTTGGGTGAGGCTCAGTTTGATGGTTTGGGCTTTGGACTCATCGGTTACCCAGGCATCAATCACCAATTGGGTTTCGCCTGCTTCCGTTTCGAGGTCTATAACATCGGTACATGCAGTACCTAGCAAAATCAAAAGGAAAAAATAAAACCACTGTATATTTTTCATGGATGATCAGTTTTGGTTAAAATTTAAAATTGTAGGTCACCGCCGGGATGATGGACCCAAATACAGAATAACGCACCGCTTCAGTTTGGCTCGGATTGTCTTCACTTTGGCGAACGTACACGGAAAAAGCATTGCGGCGGTTGTACACGTTATAAACGGAGAACACCCATTCTCCTTCAGCCTTTCCAAAGAGTTTTTTCTTTTGCTTCAGGGTTGCCGCCAAGTCTACCCGGTGGTAATCGGGGATGCGGTAGCCATTGCGTTGAGCATAATAATTGTGGGGTAGCGCATAACCTTGCCAGATGAATTTGCTGGTGGGGAAGGTTGCTGGAGTGCCCGTGCCATAGGTGAAGTTTAGGGAAAAGCTCACCCGCTGATTCAGGTCATAAATTCCTACAAAATTGAGCACATGGGTTTTGTCAAAACGACTAGGAAACCAATCATCGTTGTTGAGCCCTTTGATTTGGCGTTCAGTGCGCGACAAGGTGTAGCTCAACCAGCCATTCAGTTTGCCTTTGGTCTTTTTGATGAAAAATTCCGCACCATAAGCCCGGCCATCGCCGAAGAGCAGATCTCCTTCCAATTCCGGATTCAGGAGTAAGTCAGAATTGGGGATGTAATCCACCTGATTTTGTAGTTTTTTGTAATACACTTCCACCGAGGTTTCAAAGAGATTGTCTTTGAAGTTTTTGAACAAACCTAAAGCGACCTGATCCGACAATTGTGGTTTAAGGTTGTTGCTGGTAGGTGTCCAAACGTCCAGGGGGGAAGCCGCAGCGGTGTTGGACAACAGGTGCAGATACTGGGCCATCCTATTGTAACTCAACTTGATGGAGCTGGCCTCCCCGAGGCCAATATTAGCCGAAAAGCGGGGTTCCCAGTTGCCATAACGAGCAATCCGTTCGCCTTTTTCATAGGTTTGAGTACTGATGGGCTCGCGGCGTTCACCCGTTTGGGGGCCGTAGGTATAGGCCTTGCCTGGCCCGATGTAATCGTACAAGGAGTAACGGATGCCGTATTGCAGGGTGAAGTTTTTACCCAACTTTTGCTCGTTCCCAAAATAGGCCGCGTATTCAATGGCGTATTTGCTATCCTGCCCGATAACCCTTGTTTCGCCCCCCGAAATGGCCTCGGCCTTACCCGGCTGGAAGGTATAATAAATCATTTGCCCACCAAAAGAAATCTTGTTGCGGGAATTGAGGAAATAGGTGAAGTCAGGTTTGAAGCTGTAGTTTTTGATATTGGAATTCCAGCGGAAGGCATCCTGAGGGTTAGGCTCTCTCAAATCGGATTGGAGGCGGTAATCGTAGTTGCTGAAAAAAGCGGTGGTGTTGAGGAAAAGTTTATCGCTAAAAATGTGGTTCCAGCGCGCCGAAGCGGTTGTATTTCCCCAATCAAAGCCAAAATCAGCCCCAAATACATCCCGGCCAAAATAACCGGAAAGGAAAACGGTGTTTTTATCATCAATGCGGTAATTGGCTTTGGCAGTAAGGTCATAAAAATAGAAGCGGCTATCCTTAAGGTCACCACTCAAAAAAGGTTTGGCCAACACATCGATGTACGAACGCCGCCCTGCTACAATAAAAGAGCCTTTGTCTTTGATGATGGGCGTTTCCAGGGCCAAACGGCTAAAAATGGTTCCAATACCACCTGCACCGGAGAATTTTTTGGAATTGCCCTCCTTCATGCGAACATCCAGGATGGAGGAGGCACGGCCCCCGTACTCAGCCGGGATGCCCCCCTTGATGAGTTTGACGTCTTTTACCGCATCGGGATTGAATACCGAAAAAAAACCGAACAAGTGCGAGGAATTGAATACGGGCGCTTCATCCAGCAATACCAGGTTTTGGTCAATATTCCCTCCACGCACGTTGAAGCCCGTAGCCCCCTCCCCTACCGTGGTCACGCCTGGCAAGAATTGGATGCTGCGGATCACGTCCACTTCGCCTAGCAAAGCGGGCATTTTTTGGATGGTGCGCATGTCCACTTTATTGACCGACATTTCGATGCTACGCACGTTAGCGTCGACCCGTTCGGAACTAATGGTCACAGTTTCTAGCACCAGGGCACTTTCTTTGAGTTCCAGATCCAGCTTGAGGTTGGCATTTTCGAGGTTGACCTGGCGTTTTTCTTCCAGGTAACTGACATAAGAAAAGCTGATGTCGTAGGTGCCTCGGGGTAAGGTGAGCGAGTAGAAGCCATAATCGTTGGTACTGACTCCTTCTCCCAGGCTGGGCACAAAAATGGTAGCGCCGATGAGGGCTTCCCCGTTTTTGGCGTCCTTCACATAACCGCTGATGGTGAGTTTTTCCTGAGCAACAGTATGACCAATGCTCAAAGAAACCACCAACAACGCAAGTAGTAATTTGTACATAAATTTGGGTTTTTTAGATCCTTTCAGGTGTTGACAAGGTATGAACAGTCCTTTGAAGAGATAAGTTTACTCGACCAAAGGCTGTAAAGTGTAGAAGGAAAGTACTTTAAATTTGATGGCCAGGGGTACTTTACCCTATCGCCGCTTTTCCTCTACTCAATCGTTATCCTCGGTAATCGTTCTTGGTTTGTCGATTATCCCGTTTGTTTTCCATGATTTTGCCTTAAATTTACTCAACTCCAAATCAAAAAACCATTAACTCATTCCGCATGGACCTTAGCCCTGTTGATCCCAACAACACCTCAACTGCCGAAGAACCCCGGGAATTGTGTAGCAATTGTGGCAAAAAAATGGCCAAAAAGGGAAAGTTTTGCCCCCATTGTGGCCAAAAACGTTTTGAGGGCAGGATTCCATTGAAGGAATTGACCAAAAAATTCCTTTACAAAGTCACCAATCTGGATAGCCAGCTATTGCGCATGAGCTGGCGGTTGTGGATCCCGGCGCGGGTCAGTCTGGACTATTTTGCAGGAAAAATTAAACAGTATCCCCATCCTTTCCAGTTCTTCTTTGTGGTGATGTTTTTTTTTCTGCTGGTGTTCAATAAAGTAACCAACAACGGCATTGAGGGGTTTCACATCAGTATTTCCGATGAGAAAGGAGGAACCCCCGGGAACAAAGCAAAAAAAACGGAACAGGACAAGAGAGACCCAAGTCTTGATTTCTATGCGCATATTGAACGAGCTGTATTAATGGGTCAAATAATGGGGGCTTACGATTCATTGCCGCCCAGGCTCCAAACGCCAGCCGTGCATGAATCCCTAAAAATCATCCTTGATCATACCAATAAACGTTGGGCCAGCCAGATAGACAGTACTTTAGGGGAGCAACTAGCAAAAGATAGCCTCCACATGAACTTAGTCAACCGTACGGTAAAAATTGCATATACTGATGTAGTAGAATATACCCCCGATGAGCTCATTGCTCACTATGAGATCAAAGACTGGTTGGGTACAATCCTGATCCGTCAGGGCCTCCGATCGGTTAAGAACCCCCAAGAACTCATTACTGCCTGCATCGGCAGTTTCACCTGGACCATCCTGGCTCTGGTCATTGCAATGGCAGGAGTCATGTACCTTTTTTATTGGCCTCAAAAAAGGTATTATGTTGAACATTTTGTCGTGCTGTTGCACTTGCATTCAGGCGTATTGCTTGCGCTTACTATTTTGATGGGTTTGAATTATTTTTTTCCCTTGGGGGATTTATGGGGCTTTGTTGGCCTGGGTATTTTTGTTTTTTCATGGTTGACCATGAAGCGTTTTTATCAACAAAATTGGTTTTGGACAAGCGTAAAATGGTTTGGTTTTTTCTTGGTTTACGGGATTGGATTTGCTGTTTTCTTTTTATTGGGGGTTTTGGTGGTGTTTGCTGTTTTTTAACAAAATTTTTAGAATCGATTTTGCGACCCGTTTTTTGCGTCGCTGTCTAATGGTCAAATTGCGGATGAGACCGCAGCAAAGTTGAGAAGTAAGTTTAGGTTAGTCAGTGTCTAAGTCGCTGCGACAGCCTAAACTTCTCAACTCCTAAACTAATATTCATCACCTAAAACCTGACTGTTATGTTTGCTTTCAAAACCTGGAGCCGTCTGGCTTCCGTAATGGCTATTTTGTCGATTGCTCTGGCGAGCACTTCTTGTGAATTGTTTGACAAGGACGATGATAAAGACGACGACAGCGTCAAAGCCAAAATTGTTGGGACCTGGCAATTAAAGTCCCTGACCTGTGATCCTGCCATCGACTGGTTTGGCACAACGGTAACCAACGTTTACGCCCAGTTGCCTGCTTGCATCAAAGACGATTTGGTCATCATCCAAAACAACAACACCTACCTGGAAGATGAAGGCAGCTCCAAGTGCCAAAACAGCGATCCTCAAACCGTAACGGGTACCTGGGCCCTCAACCCAGCTCAAACCATCTTGTCCGTAAGCAGAGATGGCGATACCGAAAGCTGGAACCTGAGCAACCTCAGCAAAAGTGAATTCACTGCTGAATACGAGATTGAGGATGGCGGTGTAACTTACACCTTCAAGGCAGTTTACGTGAAGAAATAGACTTTATAATTTTTGTTTTAATGGTAATTTGTTGAAGCGCTGCCGGGTCGAGGGGATCCGGGGCGCTTCTTTATTACGTTTACTAAACTTTTAAAGTTTAGTAAACGTAAATCCGCAAGGCAATCCATGGTTTAAGCTTCCCCCCATTGCTTGGTGTACTTGAGGATTTTATTGAACAACAATCTTTCGTCAATGGGTTTGGACAGGTAATCATTCATACCAAGGGAGCGACATTTTTCCACATTTACGGTAGTCACATCTGCGGTTACCGCAATAATGGGGGTTTGAATGTTCAGTACCTCGCGGATGTAGGTGGTAGCGTCAAAACCATTCATTTCGGGCATTTTTAAGTCCATCAAGATCACATCATATTGGTTCTTTTGAAGTTTTTCAATGGCAATTTTTCCATTGCCCGCTATATCAAATTCAAATCCAAAGTCGTGTAACAATGTTTTCATCAAGAGCTGATTCAGCGCAATGTCTTCTACTACCAAAATTTTTATAGTTTTTTTCCCTGCTTTTCCCAAAGCGTCTTTGGTGGGGCTTTCGTGTCTCGGGTCTTCTAAGGGGCCGGTTTGTCCTTTTGCTTTTTTAAACTGCAAATTGAAACTAAAGGTGGACCCTTTGCCTACCTTACTTTTCACCTCCACCGTGCCGCCTTGCAGCTTCACCAGCTGTTTCACAATGGCCAGGCCCAAGCCCGTTCCCCCGTACAAACGGGTAGTTTCAGAGGCTACCTGCTCGAAGGCATCAAATATCTGTTTCAATTTGTTGGCCGGAATCCCAATTCCTGTGTCGCTTACCACAAACTCGATTTTTACATTTTCGTCGTCTTCTTCAAGCTTGCGCACCTGTACGGTTATGGTTCCTTCTTCGGTAAAATTTACCGCATTACTGATCAGGTTTAAAATGATTTGGCGCAAGCGCACCGGGTCACCTACCAATACTTCCGGAATGCTGGTATCGTATTCTTTGATCAAGATCAAATTTTTCTCCTGCATTTTGGTTTCGAACAAATGCAACATGTCGGACACCGAAGAAAACAGACGGAAGGGGATGTGTTCAATCGCCATTTTTCCGGCATCCACCTTGGCCAGGTCCAGAATGTCGTTGATCAATACAATCAAAGACTCGCCGGATACTTTAATCGCATTGACGTACACTTTTTGGGTCTCACTCAGTTTGGTTTTCATCAGCACGCTGGTAAAACCGATGATGGCGTTCATCGGCGTGCGGATTTCGTGGCTCATGTTGGACAAAAACTGCTGTTTGGATTTTACGGCATCCTCGGCTACCTGGGTTTTTTGTTCGGCAATCACTTTGGCTTCGATCAATTCATCGAGGACCTTCTTTTGTTTCCCTTGCAGTTCAATGGCTAATCTTCGAACCTCGGTAATGTCTACCATGGTCAGAACAATCAACTCTTCGTTTTTGCTTACTTGTTCAATTTGGTGCGCATTGAGCAACAAGGTTTTGTGGCCGACTACAGCAAAATCGAGGTCCACTTCAAAATCTTGGAAGCGATTATTTTTGGGCACAGTGTCTTCCAGCAACTCGCGCAGTGCAGGAATATTCCATTGGCTATTGCTCAATTTGAACAGGAGGACGCCAATGATCTCTTCTTCGTTTAGCTGAAAGGTGGTGCAAAATGCTTTATTGGCGGATTTAATGCGGATATTTTTGTCCAATACGAGCATGGGCTCGTGCACGGTGGCCAGGATCGTTTCGTAATAGGTGTACAGTTCTTCAATTTGTTGGATGCGGGCGTACAACTCGTGGTTGCTGGTGGTCAGTTCTTCGTTGGTGGATTCAATTTCTTCTTTGGAGGTTTCCAGTTCTTCGTTTAAACTCTGGAGTTCTTCATTGCTGGAGATGATTTCTTCATTGGCACTTTGCAGTTCTTCGTTGGCGGCCTCATGTTCCTGGGTAATGGCGTTCATGTAGGCCCGAGTAGCGGCAAGTTCTTCTTCCAGTTTTTTAATCCTGCGGTCTTTGGCGATGGTGTTTTTTTCCTCACTTTCCGCTGAGGAGTCGCTTAGTTCGATCTGTTGCCCTCTAAACACAACCACCAACAAGGGCTCTTCGCCCTCAACTTTGAGTGGGGCTACTTCGATGTTGAGGATGTGTACACTATTGTTCGGCACATCACGATTCATTTCAATACCGGCTTTGTGCACCAGTTGTTCAGTCTTGATGACTTCATGAATGGCATTGCGCAGCTCGAAAGTGATTTCGGGGTGCGACATCTTTAAAATATTGAAACTCGCTTTACCAGAGCCATGTTGGAGGTACGTGGAAGTAGCGCCTCGAAATTGTAGAATGTCCAGGTCGTGATTGATGATCACACTAGCCGGCACATATTGACCAAGCAGCACCGCATCAAAGGCGCTGCTCAAGTCACCTTTGGTGGTGGATGTCTTTTTAGGCATAGTGGTGGTAGTTTTGTCTTGATCGAGTGGGCTTGGCAGCAAAATACGTGGATTGAGTTCCGGAATGCGGTAACTGCTCTTGTTTTTTTTGCGCAAATAGATTTTACTTTTTTTATTCAACTCGCTAAACAGTTGGGTAGAGGTTCCAATGGTTTCTGATTTGCCCAACATCAGGCAGCCATCCTCATTTAGGGCATAGTGAAAAGTAGAAATAACCTTCTTTTGGGCGGAGGCATCCAGGTAGATCAGCAGGTTGCGGCAACTGATAAAATCCATGCGGGAAAAAGAGGGGTCGCTCAAAATGTTGTGCTCCGCAAAAACACAAACGTCGCGGAGGTTTTTGGTGATGCGGTATTTGTCTTTGGATTTGGTAAAAAATTGCTGCAGGCGTTGGGGCGAAACGTGGGTAAGTTGGTGCTGGGAATACTCCCCAAGCCGAGCGATATTGATGGCCTGAGCACTGAGATCGGAAGCGAAAATTTGAAAAGTAATGTGGTAGTTTTGGCGGTTGTGCAATTCAAACAGCAACATGGCCAGGGAATATACCTCTTCGCCAGTGGCGCAAGCCGCCACCCAAATGCGCAGGGTTTCGCCGGGCTTTTTGTTGCTGAACAAACGGGGAAGCAACGTACTTTCCAAAAATTGAAAGGCCTCAATATCCCTGAAAAAATCGGTTACATTGATCAACAAGTCCTGATACAGCAAGTCTACTTCTACGGGTTTTTGGGCCAACAATTCAGCGTATTGTGGCAAGGTAGCTATTTTATGGATCAACATCCTGCGCAACATCCGCCGCTTAATGGTGCTCATTTTGTAGTGGCTAAAATCGACGCTTGTGGCTTTGTGGATGAGTTGCAGGATGCGTTTTAAATCGGGGTTGCTGTTCTCAATGGTATCTTCCGGGGCTGATTTTACGGAGGTTCGTTTCAGCAAAGGGTGTTTGCTCATCCAGTTCAACTCCCGCGCCATCTCTTGAGGCGACAAAATAAAATCAACGATCCCTTCAGCGATTGCAGATTGGGGCATGCTGCCGAATTTGGCCGAATCGTCCTGTGCAAAAGTGATTCCCCCAGCCAGCTTTATTTCTTTCAAGCCCCGGGTACCGTCACTGGCACTGCCGGATAAAACAACGCCAACCACATTCTCCTTGTGCGTTTCGGCCAGGGAAGAAAATAGCACGTCGATAGACAGGTTGCTGGTTTTGTTTTGCGGGCGAGGAATGAGTTTGATGTGCCCGTCGGTTACGGTTATGTCCTTGTTGTAGGGCATCACGTACACATGGTCGGGCAACATTTTGTCCATGTCTTCAATGTCCTGAACGGTCATGGAAGTGGTTTTGGACAAAATGGGAGTCAGCAAACTTTTGTGGTCGGGACTAAGGTGTTGCACGTAGATAAAGGCCATACCTGTGGTGGGCGACAGGTTGTGTAGCAGGGAGGTAATGGCTTCCAGTCCACCCGCCGATGCACCAATGGCTACAATCGGGAATGGATGTGGGCCTTCCGGTTTTGTTTCGTTGGAATTGCTTGGGCTGGTTTCAACTGGGTCCTTTTCACTCGTTTTGGCCGACTTACTGTTTCCTTTTGGGGGTGTTGCCTTTTTTTTATTCGAAATAGGATTAGATTTCATTGTTCAAAATTTAGCTTAAAATCAAGCCTTTGAATGAATCCCCTCCTTGATCGAGTATCGGCTGCTAAAACAGGCCAAGAAGTGTGTTTTGGAATTGTAGTAGCACATCATCTGCTGCTACACTTGGTAAATGTAGTGATTAGTTGAAGAATATTTTTTTGTTTTAACGAGCAATGGGGTTTGGGGTCTAGCCTAGCTTTACCATTTGATCTGCCCCACTGCCAATTTTTAAGATAACTCACCCATTGGTTCCCACAACTCAATTTTATTGCCTTCCAAATCCAGGATGTGTACAAACTTGCCGTATTCAAATTCCTCAATTTCATCCAGTATTGTCACCCCCTCTTGTTTCAAGATTTCAACCAGTGCCACCAGGTTTTCGACCCGATAATTAAACATAAAATCTTTGGTGGAAGGAGCGAAATAAGTGGTAGTCTCCGTAAAAGGGCTCCACTGTGTATACCCTTTTTGTTCAGGATTATCACTGCTGCGCCACTCGAAGCTGGCGCCCCATTCGTTGGTATCCATCCCCAAATGGGTTTTGTACCAGTCTTTGACTTGGTTGGGGTCTTTGCATTTAAAAAAGACCCCACCAATACCTGTTACTCTTTTCATTGTTGATTTGTTTGGCTTGAAAATAACTTATTTTGTTAAAAAAACCACAACAAACCACTCTTTTTGTTAAAAAACCTTGTTAATCCTTGAAGGTTTTGATGAATTCATCTTTCAATCCCTTTTCCTGGAGGTATTCATACAATTCCTTAGCGTTGTCTCCACCTTTTTTTGCATGGTGCAAAAGGGTAAAACCATGTGGTCCGATTGAATGCAGTGCCTGAGGATACACCTCGATTAAAGATTTCACCAAGGCGGTTTGCCCCAAAAGAGAGAGCACAAAAATGTCGAACCGAGCGCCCTTTTCAAGCATAAATTTGACCTGATCTACATAGCCCATGTGTGCCATCGCTCCGATGCTCGTTTCAAAATCTCCATCTTTCCAATCCACCGTGGCATTGAGCAAATGGGGATATTCCCCTAGTAATTCTTGCACCCGCACAAAATCGTTGTGCGACTTGAGCACAAATTCCTTGACAATGGCCAGGTCAATAGGCTCAACCAATGGTCGATCTAAAGCATTGGCTTGTACGAATGAAGGTACCATTAGCCCAGTAGAAGCTGCCAAGGCGCTGCGGATGAATTCTTTTCGAGATGTTTTCATAATACAGAAGTTAAGTTTGAGTTTGTTTGTGGTACAAAACAAAGTTCAAACTCAAGTTCAGCAGGGAAAAATCGTCGGAAAAAGGGGAAATCCGATGGGATTAGACTTTCTTTTCCTGCATCCGGCGATAGGAAGAAGGAGTAGTGCCAGTTATTTTTTTAAAAGCCAGGTTAAAGGCATTTTTGGTACCAAATCCTACTTGATAAGCAACTTCAATGGCATTGAGTTCTTGTTTTGAGGTGCCAGCCAGGAGTTCTTGCGCCGCTTTGACCCGGTAGGTATTCACAAACTCGGCAAAACTTTTGCCCGCTTGTTCGTTGATGGCTTGCGAAACGTGATGGCGTTGCGCCTTGAGTTTTTGGGCCAAGCCGTCCAGGGAAAGTTGGTTGTCGCGAAACAGTTCTTGGGTTTCCATCAACTCCAAAATCCGCTGAAAAAGTGCGCTGGAATTTTCTACACTGAGCACCGAATTGCGGTACTTAATGGGTTTGATCGCTTCTTTTAAGGTCATCCCGGCAAAGACCCTGGGCTCAATGTAGCCCAGCCAGGCCACGAGGTAGATAAAAAAAGTCAGACTGACTGCGTCTAGTTGTCGCCATTGAGGGGCGTGCAGACCAAAAACATGTGAAAGTCGGTAGTACAAAAAGGTCAACACAATGCCCCAATACGCATTGACCAACCAGATGCTCCAACGTTTCAACTCCTGGTTTTTCTGGACATGCGGTTTTAGCATAATTTTCATCCAAATGCCATAAGTGATCATTTGGAAAAAAACCGGGATCAAATACCAGTGGACTAGCGGCCATTCAGGAATCCAACTTAGGTAGGCGGTAAGGGATGGAAAAAAGCGGAGATAAAAAGGCAACAACAAAAAAGTGGTGAATATAAAAGGTATGGCGTGCCAAAGCAGTTTTTGCGCACTCATTTTGGGGCGCTCAAAAGTCGCCATAAAGTACAAAAACAACAGCGGCCCATAACCAAGCTGGAGCGGATAACTAATGACTTTAAAGCCAGGTAAACGATCCATCCAATGCATCCACCACAATGCCCACTCCAGCAGGGTTACCACTAGCAGGGCCATCAACAAACCCAGGATTCGATTGGGCAAACGATTCTCCTTCAATGAAAAAAGCAGAACGGTCAATAAAAGCCCTTGAGCTGCCGCAACTATTGCTGCAATTGCCCAAAAGTGGAGCGTCATAGTGGGTGATTTTTTAGCAATAAATCATGAAAGCTGCTGTAAAATAAGTTGTTTTTCAGCTAAATTCCCTTTTTTACAGCTCAAAGCAAAGAGACCATGTACAAAACTCACCTATTCTTGCTGTTGGCAATTTATATTGCCGATCTGGGAATTTGAGCTGAAGTAAAGTTTAGCCGTTGGGGCAACTTTTACAGCGATTCCCTTTTTTGTATTTTTTGCAGCACTTTTTTTTGTGCTTTTTACCCGCAATGACCATGAGCGGAAAGGGGAGTTTCATGTTCATAGGGTCGAAACCTTTCTTTTGAGTAGCCATAATTTGCAGAGGTTATTCGAAGTATGGTCACAAAATTAAAATTTATTTAGACTTAATACAAATAAATAACCTCAGGCAAATGGGCTTACCTACCGTTTTAACATTTTCCCCGACTTGGGTAAAGCAGCGTGATAGAAAAACAGCTCCCCTGGTAGGTCGTATTTTTGATTCAACTCCAGCATGCCCTTTAATAGTTCAGGTTTGGCGCGATATCCGTCCTCCAGGCCAATCAACACCCCTGCATAAAGCTGCCCTTTTTTACTACCGACCTGTTGAATCGTTTCTTTCAAGATTTTTTCATACTCGTCCAACTTGTAGCTGTAAAGTTGCACCACTACATAATCCACATATCCTTCGCGCAGCCAACTTGGCCAATCCTGGAGGTATTCCTGAAGCGACGAGGGGTATACATTGGGTGCCATACTGACCAACACATTGGGCTTGGCGGCTTTGACAGATTGATACAAGTCTTTGCCAAACTTATTCAGACGATGTGCCCGCCATTGAATCCAGTTGCTATCCAAATGATTAATTGGTGGGGCAAGGCGCCCGTGTTCCTTTTTGTATTCGGCAAGGGTATAAGCATCATAACCGGCCAGGGATGGAGCTGCGGTCAAACGGTTGTCGCCTTGAATGCCATCAAGATCGTACCTTTTCACCACCTCTAGTACCAGGCTTTTGACAAAATTTTGCACCAGGGGGTGAAAAGCATTCATCCAGGTAAGGCCATTTTTTTCAATTCCCTTCCCATCTGGTCCTATGGCAGCGTAGTAGGGGTATTTTTTTAGCAAATAAGCTCCCGAATCCCCCTGGGCAGAGGCAAAACCGTATTCAAACCAGGCATGAACCTTGATTTTTTCGGCATGGGCTGCCTCAACCAACTCCTTCAAGGGGTCTCGTTTGCCAAAACGAGGATCAATAGCCACCCCAAAACGTTCCATCATAATGGCACTGGGATAGAGGGTACGCCCTCGATTCCAGGTCGAGACATAAATGTTGTTGATGCCCGCTTTTTTGCAATTTTCGACAGCCTTTTGAATGTTTGTTTTGGAGTCCAAAACGCTGTCCTGTGCAGTGACCCAAATGCCTCGTATGGCTCCATGAGGGGCTTGCGCCTGTAGCGAATAACTGAAAAAGCAGCAAAGGAAAAGGATGAAATAACGCATAATTTTAAGCGAATAGCGAATAGATAATAGCGAATAGCAATTTCGCATACAACGCTACAAAGGTACTATCTTTTCGCTATTCGCTATTCGCTTTTCACCATTGACCCAATAGGGGGCACTCCACAATTCTTCCATCTAAAGGGAATCAATCATCAACAGAACTTTAGGTTCTACAAGTCATTCCGATCATGCTTACTTTGCTCAATGTGCTCAGTACGGGAAGTGCCATTTTCCTTTCCTTTTTAGTGCTTACGGTTCGCCGTGAGGTCAACATCATTGCCAACCGTTGGTTAGCGCTCTTTTTGTTGTTGCTGAGTTCAGCGCTTTTTGATGGAAACCTAAAAATTTATGGCTTTGCTGAAGAACCTTACTGGCTGATCTTATTGCTCAACTTCAATTTTTTAGTGTTGGCCCCTACGCTGTACCTCTGTGTTCTGCGATTTGTGACCCCCAACCGAAACTTCAGGATAAAAGACCTTTGGCATTTTTCGCCAAGTATGTTGTTGATGACCCTGAACTTCGTGGTTTGGCTGTCTACTCCCGAGGTGGCTCAAGCTAAGCCAAGCACCACTGCTGTTGAATTGGAGGTTGCCGATGTCATTGTGATCGCCTTGATTGTCTTGCAGATAGTAGGTTATTTGTTTTTTTCTTTCAGGGTTCTCCTCAGGCACCAGCGAAACATTGAAAATTTCACCGCAACCCCCGAAGAATTTCAACTCAAATGGTTGTTTTATTTTTTATGCGGCGTAGATTTAATGGTGTTAACCTGGTTGCTTGAAGTCTTCTTCTTACCCATCGAACAAACGGAAAATAAGTACTCATTCATTTATTTTATCGCCATTTATGCCTTAGGGTATTTTTCTTTGCAACAAAAAGAAGTTTTCCCTTTTTCGCCCGAACAAGCCGAAGAGGCCGAGAAAATTTTAGAAGAACAGGACGAGTCATTGTCCTCACGGCGTCAGCGCATTCCAGAAGATCAATTTGATCAACTGAAAGCCTTGCTCTTGGAAAGTATGGAAAAAAACAAACCCTACCTAAACCCCGAAATCAGTCTTGCCGAATTGGCCAAACAGCAGGACTTGAGTTTGCATGAAATTTCGGAGTTGATCAACCTGGGCTTTGGTGAAAATTTTGCCCAATTCATCAATCGTTACCGCGTCGAGGAAAGCAAAAAATTACTCATTTCGAAAAAGCATAGCCACCTCACCATGGTTGGGATTGCTTTTGAAGCTGGTTTCAATTCCAAAACCGCCTTCAATACCGCCTTCAAAAAAAACGTAGGCATTTCGCCTACTGAGTTTCAAAAACAGGAAAGATCAAACCCCGAATTTGAACCCAATAGCCGCTCTATTTTGCAATAAACTTGTTCCAATCTATAACCTCGAACACCACTGACCGAATGATTTTGGAGTTTTGAGCCATTGAAAAACAATTTCAGTATGGCAACCAACATTTCAAAAATCATCCTGCTACTCTCTTTGCTAAGCCTTGCCCTTTATGCTTGTGTAAAGGTTGAGCCTTGGGATTATGATCCAGCTACCATCCCCTCGGATTTTGTACCCCTGAAAAAGCCAGATCCTGGTACGGGCTACAATTTACACGTTCCCGCCTTTCCCATTCCTGCCAATTTTGAACGGGAATGGTTCATGCGCGTACCCATCGGCAACACCGAAGAAATTTACATGTCGGGGTATGAAGTGAAACAACGCGAAGGTTCGCATCACGTCATCGCTTACCAGTACCAAGATGAAAAAAAGGCCGGGCTGCCCAAAATCGGCGAAATGCGGGACCAAAATCAGGCTGATGGCCGCATCAATACTTTTTCGAATATGGAAAACATGAATTTGCTGGCCGAAGCTGCATCGCCCTACCAACGGGTTGAATTCCCGGAAGGTTTTGCTGTGCCCATTGCCGCCAATTCAACGCTCGATCTGAACTCACACTACTTCAACAAATCGAATCAAACCATTTTTGGGGAAGTGAGTATGAACATTTACACCAAACCCAAATCAGCAGTAAAGTATTTTTTAAAACAACAAAGCGCAGACAACATCGATGTACTGGTGCTTCCTGCTAAAAAAACCACGACCATTGAATACACCGATGTCTTTCCTGAAAAAAGAAAACTCAAGGTCTTGTTCTCCCACATGCACAAACGGGGCAAAAAATTTGAAGTGTACTACGTTGGCGGCCCCAAAGATGGGCAACTGATGTACACGAACGACAATTGGCATGACCCCAAGTTTGTGTACCTGCCCGACTTTATTGAAATCGAAAAAGGCAATGGTGTGCGCACCATGATCACCTATGAAAATGACACCAACCGCGAAATCCGTTTTGGGGTAACCTCCGAGGATGAAATGGGCATTTTCTTTTACTTCTACTTGTAAAAAAAACACCAGCACTGGTGTTTCAAGCCATATGTTATGAAAATAAAATTTGTATGCCTTGCCCTCTGCTTGAGCTATGCAGTCGCGGGTTTTGGGCAAACCACGAATCCTTGGGCTGCTACCTTGAACATCTTTCACCAGGATAAGGGTATTGCCATTGATGCAGGCTCCTTGCAAACCACCAATCCGGTATCGATACGTCCCGGTTTTTCCTTGGCCATTGAACATACCTGGGATGAAGGAAAACGCAAAGAAACCCGACTTTTCCAGGATTTGCACGCTGGATTTTGGCAGAATCCCTATTCTGAAAACTATTTGTTTCTGGGTACCCGCCTGGGAGCTGATATCCGAATATTCAGTCAACTCCGGCTCACCCCAAGCTTTATTTACCGCGTTGGCAGGGCCAAAACCAAAGACATTCGTTACGCCTACGAGGAAGGGAAATGGGTACCTACCGACAATTCAACGCCAGGTTTTTTGCGGCAAACCCTGGGGCCTGACATCCAATGGAGTTGGCGTTTTGCCCCATCTTCTGCCCACCCTATCGACTTTCAAGTGGGTGCCAACTGGCTACTGGCCTTGAAATACATGCCCGTTGATCCCGAAGGCGCGCCTAATCTTTACCTCTATAAAACCTTTCGCGTAGGACTTCGCTACGGGTTCTAAAGGTATAGTCCTTTAACCTCTTTCTTCAAAATTTAAATCACTTGACATGTTTTCAACCAAAAAAATAGCCGTGGCAGTTTTTGCCAGCCTCTTGTTCACTATTGCTTGCAAAAAAGATGAAACTGCTAAGCCGAGCTATACCCCTCCCGAAGGCAGTTACAACCTCATCTATGAAAAAATTTTTAAAACCTCCTGCGCCTTATCCGGTTGCCACGCGAAGGAAGGTGATTTTGGCCATCATGGCTTAGGCGATGAAAAAACCTATCAACGTTTACTTAATCAAGACAGCCACAATCCACAGGCAAGAGCTGCTGGGTTGAAGTCTGTCAAACCAGGTGATCCTGCCAAAAGTTTCCTTTATGCAAAAATCAGTTGGGAAGGTTCTGCGTATCAATTTGGGCAGAAAATGCCCACTGGGGGGCTAAAACTGACGGCCAACCAAATTGAATTTGTGCGGCAATGGATTGCAGCGGGTGCACCCGAATCGGGGCATGTGGCCGATCAAGCCTTGTTGAAATAATGGGAACTGTGGCCTATTTTTAATAGTGACTTTTATCATACTCTTTTTTTCCAAAAATCATTGTTAAAAATTGGCCACAAACTTTAGCTTTGCCTCGATAACAGCAATTTTCCCAAATTGAAGTGCGATTAACGACGCGATGAGAACCTTTTTTGCCTACTTTTTCCTGATCCTGATCCTCTGGCCAAGCTGGAGAATGGGATTGGTGTGGGTATGGTTCAAAGCCAATCAGACTTTCATTGCCAAGGAATTGTGTATCAACAGGGACCGTCCAGAACTGAGCTGTAATGGCAAATGTTTTCTGATGACCAAAATGCGGGAGGTACACCGCCAGGGGCACGACAATTTTGTGAATGGCTTGGAAAATTTGCTGGGCAAAGACCTGGTGTACGTTTTTCAAACTTTTGCCATCCACTTACCTAAGGTGTTTTCCAAGGTACAGTCCAAGCTGCATTTTTATTACCAGACTCCCCTATCCATTTTCCATACGCTTGCCCTCATCAAACCACCCGCAGTTACATTGCTGTAATTTCATGGGCGAAGCCTGCCCTGGCTATTCCATTTTCAATTTTCATTCATTTCGCCACAAAGGCACTAAGCCACAAAGGATAATCCGGCCCTGGCTGTTGTGCTATTGTGCGCGTGTGGCATTTTTAACTATTCAATTCAACAGCAATGTATTTCAAAAATATCCTTGCGGCACTTGCTGTGCTGGCAACTTTGGTCCTCTCTTTTTCCTGTGATAAAAACGATGATGCTGAGTTTGGCCCCAACGACAAGGGTAGCATCATCCTGGAGTTTGACAACGTAGTCGGTTCTCAAAACCTGCAATTGAACGGCCCCCAGACCTATACCAATGCCAATGGAGACCAGTTCAATGTGACCTTACTCAACTATTACATCAGCAACATCAAGCTCAAAAAGAGTGATGGAACGGTGTACACTGTACCACAAGACAGCAGCTATTTTCTGGTAAAAGAAAGCGTGGCTGACTCCCGGGAGATTAAACTCAATAACATTCCTGCGGGCGATTACAGTGAAGTCTCCTTCACAGTAGGTGTCGACAGTGCGCGCAACACCATGGACTTGTCCAAACGTACGGGCATTCTAGATCCTGCGGCCCACAGCGGCGACGACAACATGTATTGGAGCTGGAACTCGGGTTACATTTTTTTCAAGATGGAAGGTTTGTCTCCTCAAGCAACTGCTGATGCAGCGGGCAACAAAAAATTCCGCTACCACATCGGCGGATTTGGCGGGATGAACAGCAAAACCATCAACAACATCAAATCCATTACCCGTACTTTTTCTGGCGAAAAAGCAACCGTTCGCAGCAGCATTACCCCACAAGTACACATTATTGTAGACATCTTGAAGGCATTCGAAGTCAGTAGCAAAGTGAGCATTGGAGCCAATACCACGGTTATGTTTGCCCCTTATTCCGTGAACATTGCCAACAATTACGTGGAGATGTTCCAGGTGCACCATGTGCACAATGATTAATGAATAAACAGTTCGTCATCCCAAATTTTTGAAAAGTCAAAACCGGGGATAACCCTAATCGCGGAGCGATTGAATTTAGAATAGCCCCGGTCGTCCGGGGTAAATAGTTGGGTCAAATTGGCGGCAACCACGGCAGTGGTTGAACTCAATTGAGCTAAAAGTTCAACCGCGTCCGCGGTTGCGAAACCTTTTGCTACCAAAATGACCCCGGACGACCGGGGCTATTCTAAATTCAACCGCATCCGCGGTTTGTCATCCCAAAACTCGGTATGACTCCTGTTTTTCAAGCCTATTTACCATGAAGACTATGCTCAATCTCATCCTCATTATTGCCGCCCTACTTTGGTCTTGCCAACCCGAAGCCGAGCAGGAAGCAATTACTTTTGTCAAACCAGCCAATTTTCCAGAACCGGTTTATGACTTGAAGAAAAATCCGATCAGTAGGGCTGGGTTTGAACTGGGGCGTACGCTTTTTTACGACCCTATTCTTTCGCGAGATGGAAGCATCAGCTGCGGTTCCTGTCATCAGCAAAGTGCGGCCTTCACCCACCACGGGCATGATCTCAGCCACGGCATTGACGACCAGTTGGGTGAACGCAACAGCCCGCCGATCATGAACCTGGCCTGGCACAATACCTTCTTTTGGGACGGAGGGGTGCACGATTTGGATTTGCAGCCCATTGCGCCCATTGAAAACCCCTTGGAAATGGATGAGGATTTAAAAAAAGCGGTAGAAAAAGTGCGCAACAGCAGTAAATATGCGCCCATGTTTAAAGCCACTTTTGGCAGCACAGAAGTGACTACCGACCGCATGCTCAAGGCCATGTCGCAATTCATGTTGATGTGCATTTCCGCCGATTCGCGCTACGACAAGTATGTGCGCAAGGAAGCCGGGGGGGAATTGAATACGACCGAACTGGCCGGAATGCAGGTGTTTCAGCAAAAATGTGCTTCCTGCCACAAAGGAGAACTCTTCTCCGATTTCAGTTTTCGCAACAATGGCCTGAGCCACGAATTCAACAAAGACCGGGGTCGTTACCGCATTACCCTCAACGATGAAGACGACTACAAATTCAAGGTACCTAGTTTAAGAAATGTCGCCAACACTGGCCCTTACATGCACGATGGCCGCTTTTATACCCTTGATGAAGTGCTGACGCATTATACTCTGGGCCTCAAAGATCAGCCAACTTTAGACCCACTCCTAAAGCAAAACGGCAAACTGGGCATCGAGTTGAGCAATGAGGAAAAAGAACAAATCAAGGTTTTTTTAAAAACCTTAAGTGACGATACCTTTCTGCGCGATCGGAAATTGTCGGAGCAATAAACCATTGAGCCATGCCAAAAATCACCTGGATTTTGAGTCTCGTTTTTAGCCTGAGTTGTTCCTACACTTGGGCTTGTGACGTATGCGGCTGTTCAGCCGGAGGTTATTACCTTGGCATCATGCCCCAACAAAACAACAATTTCCTGGGTGTCCGCTACCGCAACAGCATTTACGATGGGCACGGAGGGTTGGTACCTTATGGCGCACACGATATTTTTCAAAGCACGGAGTTGTTCACCCGCTATTACCTGCATCCACGGGTACAGTTGCTGGGTTTTGTACCCTTCAGCTTCAACCACCGCATGCAAACCGACCGCGAAATGAAGGTTCAAGGTTTGGGCGATGTGTTGTTTTTGGCCAATTACCAACTGTGGAATACCGCAAGGGGAAATAACCTGGAGGGCTGGCGACACAGTCTTTTTGTAGGGGGCGGGCTGAAATTACCCACTGGGCAGTTTCGTTATACCGAAACGGATGCGACTCAAGTGAACAACGCCAATTTTCAATTGGGTACCGGCAGTTTGGATTATTTGTTGAGTTCCAATTATACGTTGCGTTGGAAAGGCTGGGGTTTGAACCTGGAAGGCAGCGTTAAATTGAATGGCAAAAACGCGGACGATTATCGCTTTGGCACCCGAATTAGTGGCAATGGCAACTTATTTTTGATCCGACAATTGAGCAAAAGCCTGGGCCTAATGCCTTATGCTGGCTTGTATGTTGAAAAAAGTGCTACCGATTGGCAACGCGCCGCCGAAGTAGAATCAACGGGCGGTTCATTAATGGCGGCCAACACTGGGTTGGACTTTTACCTGAACAATCGCTGGTCGCTGGGGTTGAAATATCAACTGCCTTTGTATCAAAATTTGGGCGGCGGGCATCTTGACGCCAAACGACGGTTTATGGCACAGTTACTTATTCTTTGGTGATGAATGCCACCGTTTTTTTCTATTGAAGTCTAATATCTTTGTACTCATTAATTCATAAAACCAAATCAATGAAAAAGTACTTTTTTGCATTGCTGTTGCTGGGATTGGCCCAGTTTTCTTTTGCTCAAAAAGCCACTGGCTGGGATGAACTGGATGCCTACCACTCAGTAATGGCGGCAACTCTCCACCCTGCTGAAGAAGGCAACCTCAAACCATTGATGGAACGTTCTGCTGAATTGGCCGAAAAAGCCAAAGTCCTAAAAGCTTCGGCTATCCCTGAAAAATACCAAAAAGACGGGGTAAAAACGTCCATCAAACTACTGGCTAAAGAATCCAAAGCGATTGTCAAGTTTGTAAAAACCAAACCTGCAGATGCAGAATTGACCAAAGCCATCACCTCACTGCACGATCGCTTCCACCAAGTGATGGAGGAGTGTATGCATTAAAGTGAAAAGTGAAAAGTGAAAAGTGAAAAGTGAAAAGTGAAAAGTGAAAAGTGAAAAGTGAAAAGTGAAAAGTGAAAAGTGAAAAGTGAAAAGTGAAAAGTGAAAAGTGAAAAGTGAAAAGTGAAAAATTATTTATAGTTTTTCACTTTTCACTTTTCATTTCTCACTTCTTTTTTTATCTTTATACC
>NZ_JANRKL010000260.1:0-3894 GCF_033763495.1 Haliscomenobacter sp.
TGCCAAGTGTTTTTCTTTGCCAGTTTGTCGATCATTTGGATCACTTTTGGCAAGAAACCTACCGCCTCCGTCTTGTCCTTCATGCTGCGCAACTTCTTGATAGACGTACGAGTAGTCTTCTTGTAGTAGCGGTTCAACAAACGACGCTTTGCCTCTTGACGGATACGCTTCTCAGACGATTTATGGTTTGCCATCACTAAAACTTTTCACAATTAAAAATACTACTGAACAATTGGAGCGCAAAGATAATTAATCATTTGGAAAGTCCAAAGGTAATTTTAAAAAAACCTTTTCGTTTAAGATTATCCAAAGACCTAAATAGGTTGTACTTTTGCGCGCATATTTAAAACCAGATCACCACAATGAGCGATTTCTCCTTCATTGCCAATGCTCACCCGGCGTACATTGATTCGCTGTACGAGCAATATCAGCATAATCCCGAGCAAATTGAAGGCTCCTGGGCCTCTTTTTTCAAAGGCTTTGATTACGCCCACAGCACCACCAATGGGCATGAAAAAAGCAATGGCGTAACGCCATCCTCGGTTTTTAACCCACAGGAATTCCAGGTACTGGCCATGGTCAATGCGTACCGGGGCCGGGGGCACCTCATATCCACCACCAACCCCGTGCGACCCCGCCGCAATCGGAACCCCAAATTGGATCTGGAGGACTTTAACCTGAGTGAAAAGGACCTGGATACGGTCTTCTACGCAGCCACGGAGTGTGGTTTGGAAAAACCTTCCACCCTGCGCGATATCCTGGCGCACCTCAAACGCATTTATTGCGGCAACATCGGCTTTGAGTTCCAGCACATCCAGCAACGTGAAAAACGCCGTTGGTTGCGTACCCGCGTGGAGCAAAGCCGCCCGGAGAAACATTACAACATTCCCTTGGATAAAAAACGCCGCATTCTGGAAAAACTGAATGAGGCAGTAGGTTTTGAGAAGTTTTTGCACACCAAATACATTGGCCAAAAACGCTTCTCACTCGAAGGCGGGGAAAGCACCATCGTAGCCCTGGATGCTGCCATCAATAAAGGTGCAGAAATGGGCGTTGAAGAGGTGATCATCGGGATGGCACACCGCGGTCGTTTGAACGTGTTGGCCAACATCATGAAAAAAACCTACGAGCAAATCTTCACCGAGTTTGAAGGTACGGCTATTCCCGACCAGAGTTTTGGCGACGGCGACGTGAAATACCACCTGGGTTATTCTTCACAGGTTGTTACGCCAACGGGGAAGGAAGTACAACTCGAACTGACGCCGAACCCCTCGCACCTGGAAGCGGTCAACCCCGTGGTAGAAGGTTACGCCCGCGCCAAAGCAGATCGCTTGTATAAAGGTGAATACGACCGGATTTTGCCCATCCTCATCCACGGTGACGCCGCAGTAGCGGGTCAGGGTATCGTGTTTGAGGTCATTCAGATGAGCAAACTCAAGGGGTACAATACGGGAGGTACCTTCCACTTTGTGATCAACAACCAGATTGGATTTACCACCGATTTTGAAGACGCTCGTTCTTCTACTTATTGTACCGGAGTTGCCAGTGTGGTTTCTGCACCCGTTTTCCACGTCAATGGGGATGACCCAGAAGCACTGCTCTACGCCGTAGAGATGGCCATGGAGTACCGTCAGGAATTCAACACGGATGTGTTCATCGACATGGTGTGCTACCGCAAACACGGCCACAACGAGGGCGACGACCCGATGTTTACCCAACCCGACCTCTACGAAGCCATCAGTGTACACCCCAACCCACGGGAGATTTATCAGAAGGAATTGATCGAAATGGGTGAACTGCCCAAGCAGTTGGCCGACGACCTGGAAAAAACCTTCTGGGGTGATTTGCAAGAACGCCTGGACGAAGTAAAACAGCATCCACTCCCTTATAAATCGCAAGAACCCGAAGAAGAGTGGGAAAAATTGCGCCACGCCACCGTTGAAGATTTTAAAAAATCGCCAGCGACTGGTTTGGAAAAGGCCACTGTGGAGAAAATCCTCAGCCATTTGAACACCATTCCGAGCCATTTCCGCCCGATCCCCAAGGTTAGCCGCTTATTGGAAAACAACAAAAAGCTATTGGCCAAAGGGCAGGTAGATTGGGCCACTGCCGAATTGATGGCTTATGGCTCGATCCTTATGGAAGGCAAGGATGTGCGCATGAGTGGGCAGGATGTACAAAGGGGTACTTTCTCGCACCGCCACGCTGTGTTGCACGATGCCAAAACGAACGAAGTACTGAATCGCCTGGACAACATCCAGGAAGAACAGGGCAAATTCCACATTTACAACTCCCTACTTTCTGAGTTTGCAGTAATGGGCTTTGAGTATGGCTACTCACTTGCTCACCCTCACAACCTGGTGATCTGGGAAGCGCAGTTTGGCGACTTCTTCAACGGTGCTCAAACCATTGTTGACCAGTTCATTTCTGCGGCGGAAAGCAAGTGGAATCGCATGTCGGGTCTGACCCTGCTCCTTCCCCACGGCTACGAAGGCCAGGGCCCTGAGCACTCTAGCGCCCGTTTGGAGCGCTTCCTGCAAGCTTGCGCCGACTTGAACATGATTGTCACCAACATCAGTTCACCCGCAAACTTCTTCCACCTCCTGCGCCGCCAATTGGCCTGGGAATTCCGCAAACCACTGGTGGTGATGTCGCCCAAGTCGCTGCTGCGCCACCCGGAATGTGTATCTCCAGTAGAAGATTTTGAAACGGGCAAAGGCTTCCAGGAAGTCATCGACGATCCTACGGTAAGCAGCAAAGAAGCCAAAGGCATCAAGCGGGTGTTGTTCTGCACCGGAAAAATCTACTACGATCTGGCCCAACGCAAGCGCGAACTCAAACGCGATGACGTAGCCATCGTGCGGGTAGAGCAATTGCACCCCATGCCCGAGACTCAACTCGCTGAAGTACTCAAGCGCTACGCCAAAGCGGAAATCTTCTGGGTACAGGAGGAATCAGCCAATATGGGCGCCTGGCAATACATGAAACTGAATTGGGAAACCGATCGCAATTTGCAGCGCATCTCGCGCCGGGCGAGCGCTTCCCCTGCGGTGGGCTTTAAGAAGGTCCACGACCAGCAGCAGGAGGAGATTTTGCAGAAAGCGTTTGCGGAGTGACGAATGATTCGAATGACGAGTGACGAATTGGGAGCGTTGCCCTCAAATTCGTCATTCATCATTCGAATTATTCGTCATTAAACTTCATAACTCATCACTCTTTCCATCATCCGCTCCGTCGCTTCATCCAGCATCTGAAACACCTTTTCAAAACCATCCAGGCCACCATAATACGGATCGGGCACCGATTGGTTTTTTCCCGGAGCTGAATAATTCAGGATCATTTCGATTTGTGCCTTGGGGTTTTGCACCTGTTTGGCCAACAATTGGATTTGGCGCAGGTTGGAATCGTCCATGGCCAGGATGAGGTCAAAATGGAGTAAATCTTCTTTGTGGATTTGGCGGGCCCGTTGATCGGTGATGTCGATGCCATGCTGCCGGGCGGTGGATATAGAGCGTTTATCGGGCAATTCTCCGGTGTGCCAGTCGCCAATTCCCGCAGAATCTACTTCCCAGGTCAGGCCAGCTTTTTTCACCTTGTCTTTCAAAATGCCTTCCGCCAGGGGTGAACGACAAATGTTGCCAAGACAAACCATTAGTATTCTCATGGTATTTGTGCTTTTAAGTAGCTGAGTCAACTACTTTTTTTCCAACGAAAAAAAAACTACATTTGTTTTTCGATTGGAGATTCGTTGTGATCTGTAGGTTTCAACTTGTACAAAAAGCAAAAACCCGGCGAGAAATATCCCCCGGGCTTGCGGAAACTATCAGTCCTTTTTCAACTCTGCCAGATTTGCTATCCAAATAAGAAAACCAAATAGACCGAGTAATGCCGCCC